>NZ_QTWZ01000016.1:0-61025 GCF_003461385.1 Ruminococcus sp. AF17-1AC | reverse complement strand
CTGCATAATTCTTGTTCGAATAAAATGTGTCAAGTGATATTGACAAAACCACTTTGCCGTTTCCTCAGCAGATGCGGGCATAACCGCAGCTGCACTTGCGGTCATAGCTAAAGCGAGTGCGCCGGACAACATTCGTTTCAACCGTGACTTTGTTTTTGTTTTAAACATTTCTTTTACCTCCGTTATTTTATTAATGAAACTTGTTAAGTTAAAACAAACCTCTTGTTAATAATTATATAATATTAACAACCAGAAATTAACAATATTTACAAAAAATATATTTAAATTCTAAATTTCAGAACTTACACTAATTTTAAGTTAATTAAATTAAGAATATTGTAATTTTTAAACAAATGTTCTACATTATTCGATTATTTACGACAATAAGCGACACATTTAATTTAATGTTTTGCATAATCAGTTTTATATATTTTCTAATTATTACAGAGAATTATTGTTTTATTTTCAAAAAAAGACTTCGGAATCAAAATCCCGAAGTCCAAAAGCTGATAGTCGGACTCAAACCGTAAGCGTAAAATAACCCGCGTTTATTTACAGCAGAAAAAGACCTCGCCGAAAAACACAGCGAGGTTAAGAGCGTATTAGTTTTTCCATGGCAAAAAATTGTGTCATTCGGTTTTGAGAACAACCTGGTCAAGTATTTTTCAGTGGGCAGGTTACTCATCCATTCATCATGTGTACGCTTTGCCTTGCGCTGATGCTACACATTTCTCACGGAGCTTCCGACATGTTCTTTTCCTCCTGTGTCTAATTTGATCCTACACACTCTATAGAGTTGCTTGGACTTTATTATACGCCAAAATTCAATTGTTTGGAAGTCGTGGATTTATTTTACGCTTACTTTGCTTTTAGCCTGGGCCTTTGAGAAACTAAAAAAGTTTATGCATAATATGACAAAACCCTCCTAATGTCTAGAAGGGTTCTATGGAGCTGGAAACGTGACTTGAACACGCGACCTGCTCATTACGAATGAGCTGCTCTACCAACTGAGCTATTCCAGCATATATTAAATTTTTCTGTTAGCTTATTTGATCCGCCGCCGTGTCGCTTTATCAACAACCCACGACCTGCTCATTACGAATGAGCTGCTCTACCAAATTTCAAACGGTGTCATCTCGGTAGAAATGCGCCGAATTCAACCACTTGTTTGCCACTTATTTGTGCTGAAAATCGCCCAAATCGGCTTGAGATCACCGAACTTGCAATGCTCGGAAATGACGCAAAATCGGGTTTTTTCGCATTTTACTAAAGACCACATCAGGTGTGCGGATTAATTCAATTCCCGTACGGGTCACCAAAGCTTAAAGCTCGGAGATAGCACATTGTGCTGTTTCCGAGCTTTTGTTATCTGAAGTTTCATACCTTCCATGTTCTGCCCTACTTTTCCCCGCACACCTCACTCTTGAGTTTTTTCGCATACATCTTCAAGTCTAACTCGCATAAGCCCATCTACAAACCCGAATTTGTTGCGTAAGTATCGTAAGAATTATTAATGCAGACTTGAGGGCTAAGCGTTTTTGGCTTATAAAGTCAAATAAGTGTCTTGTAATGGGCTTAAAAAGTGTGCTTGCCCTTGTTGTTGACACGCCATGTGCTTATGTGCTACAATTCAGCAAGTAGGAAACCAACTCATAAGCGACCTTTCCGACTATTTTGACGTCGAGCTTATCAACCGCTTCTCACAGAAATACACTTTCAGCGAGATATCAAGGTCGGTGTACAGAAAGATAGTCGAAAAACGGCTTGCGAGCGAAATAAAAGTCATCAAAAGGCTTCACCCTGAGCTGAATATAGACTCCCTGTTCAGTGCAGACGAGCTTGCAAAGGCAGTAGATAAGATAACAGCCGACACCTACAACATCAAATCAGGTGCAAGACCTGCCATCACAGCAGTAAGCAAGTTCATTGACAGCAAGCTCCTTTCACACTTCTCACGCATGGCAAAAACATACAGACCAAACCAAAACTAACGCTTCGCCATACAAAAAAATCAATGACCGCACCTTTCACGGGCGCGGTCAATTTTTATTCTGACAATTTTACTCTTATTAAACAGATATAAAGAAAAGAAAGATAAAAAAGCTCGAATTATGTTATTAGGATATGTCACACCCACAGAATATCACGCTAAACAGCCGATATCAAAATGTGATTTTTACATTTGATGTGCGGGAATTGGATTTTTTCTATATGATCTTACCGTCAGACACTTCGATAACACGACTGCATTGTTCTGCGACTTTTGGATCGTGAGTAACGATAACGACTGTTTTTCCCTCTTTGTTAAGGCGTTTGAAAAGCTCCATTATCTCGGCCGAGGTCTTTGTGTCCAGCGCTCCTGTAGGCTCGTCCGCAAGTATCATGGCAGGCTCGTTGACAATTGCTCTGGCTATAGCAACACGCTGCTTCTGTCCTCCCGAAAGCTTGTTGCAAGGCTTCTTAGAAAGATCCCCCATACCAACAGCTTTTAATGCTTCAAGAGCTTTTCCTTTTTTATTCTTTATCTTTTTCTTTGCAAAATCCAATGGAATCAATACGTTTTCAAGGGCAGAAAAATCCTCAACAAGTGCAAAGTCCTGCATTACAATGCCTATCTTTTCATTCCTTATCTTTGCATACTGCCCCTCCGATAAATTTTTTACCAAAGTGCCGTCAATTGTGTACTCACCGCTCTGATAGCTGTCTATGCAGGCAAGGATATGCAAAAGTGTGGATTTTCCTGCGCCTGATTTTCCAATTATCGCTACCATTTCACCGTCTGATATCTCGCATGATACCCCATGCAAAGCCTCATATTCATTGGCTTTCTTTGGATTATATATCTTTATTATTTTATCAAGCTTTATCATTATAATGCCTCTCTTATTCATTTATCATCAAGATCTCATTTGGTGTATTTCGTCTCATTATAACGCCCGGTATCAAAAGTGAGATCAGAATGTTCAAGATAACGATACATACACAGCCAATCAAGTGCAGCCAACCAAAACTTATCACTGTATTTCCCATAAATTTGCTCATAGTAAGAACATTTGAAATACACACTGCAATGGCGGCTGCCATAACTGCGGTCATAAGATCACACACAAGATCTATCTTGATATATGCGTTCCACTTTGCTCCGCAGAGATAATAGATACCATAATCTCCAAGTCTCTTTTTTATGTTCACTGCCGAAGCAGAAACTGAGCTTACAATAACAAGAACTATCACGCATATAAGCATTGGAACAAGCTTGATAAGCTGACCATTAATATAGACAAGCGAATTTTCTCTGAAATCCTCAAAGTCAAAAACCCTGCCATAATCCCTCAGATATAATTCAAGCTCCTTAAAACGCTCATTGCTTACATTATCCTTTAACGTTACTATCTGATTGCCACAAGGATATATTTTACAGTTTATATCTTTAAGACAGTCTGTCGGAACTATCAGCATCATGTTGCCATGCTTATTAACATTAGCATAAAGATCTCTGAAATCAGGCTTTTCTTTTATACTATCCTCAGTGCCTAAATATGCAGATGAAAACCCCAGCAACTGTGAGCCGTCAGCTATGACACCGACAATTTCCACCTTGTTCTTAACATACTCATACTTATAAGGATCAGCATAGTCAAAATCCTCATCATCAGGGGACATCTCCACTACTTTCTCTTTGTGCATAATGGTAACTATGTCACCCGTTTTGTAGTTGCTGTTTTCAGTCACAACAGCAGGTATCAAATCTCCGTTAGCCGACGCATTAGACAGCCATTTTCCCGAACTCATCTGCGGCGTAAATGACTTTATCATATCTTCAGATAAAGCATTAACGCTCATTCTATCGTCACCAAGTCCATTAGATAGATCTTTTGATGACGGAGAATAATACAAGCTTGTATCATATCCGCTTGTCACCGACTCCACATCATCAATATTTTTAAGCTCACCGTCAAGAGGAGCAGTATCATATATATTACATATATATAGTCCCTTGCCATCAGGAAAGTATTTCTTTACAGGAGTATACATCTCTATTCTTGAAAGAACAGAAGAAACAGCCGCCGACATTATAATAAACGCAATGGCGAGCTGAACAGCGATAAAAATATTGCTGTAGATATTTCTTGCAAATTCTTTTAAACCATATTTTATCATATTATTTTCCCCTCTCTTTCATCATTTTCACAGGGGATCTTTTATTTGTAAACAATATCACAATGTTAAGGAACAAATAAATAGAAATAATATATATTCCAAATATGGTCATATATACCCTGAAATTATATGCGACCTTGATATACTCAAAAAACAAAGTAAGCTTAGGAAGCAGCGCATAATTGAATACCAATGCAAATATCACATATATCGTCACTGATATCATACCTATCTCGGCTATATACATCCGTCTTATTTTATTTGAAGTACAGCCGCACAGCATGAATATAGCAGTCTGTTTAGCACGGGATCTTATTATGTATCTGAAAAGCATTGCAAGATTTATTGCAGAAGCTATCGCAACGGCTACGGACATAAATATAACGGAATTGTAGAATTTTATTTCAGCCATATCGATCGTGTCTATCGGAGGAAAATTAACATTACACGTTAGAACTTCGCTGAGAGCTTTTTTCAGCTTAAAAAAGCTTTCTGTATCTAGAGCATTGTCATCAAGAAAACTTATGCTTGAAATAGTGCAGTTATCACCCAACGTTTTAAATGGCACCTGAAATTCCTCTTGTACAGTATTACCGAATATGCCTATGACCTTATAGCTTTTGCCAAGCAGTTCAACATTCTTGCCAATCATATCGTCTTTTGCGCAGCTAGGCAGCACGACCAAATTTTCGTCTGAAGCATATTCTTCCTTAGTAAAATATCTGCCTTTGCGTATACTCATGTTGTCGACATATGATTCGTATAAACTATAATCATTCAACTCCTTATCATATTGAATGCGCACCGCAGACATAAGATACGGTTGACCGCCGTCAAAACACTCATCAATTTTAAGCTCGTCTTGATCAAACATTAAACTAAAATACATACCCGGCATTGACGCTTTAGAATTATCATCAAGCTTGTCAAGCACCTCCCGAAGCTGAACAGGAGTTATAGAATCTGTTCCAAAATAAGACAAGATCCTGCCATCACTGTCTTCCTGAGTATCTATTATATCGCCAAATGAAAAAGTATAGTTAAATACATACTTCTTTTGCTTTTCAAAATCCTTGCTTGCTTTAAAATTCTGAAATGCACCATGTGAAAACAATATTATAAGCACATCAGTAACGGCGCAAACAATAAATAGAATAAAGATAAGCACATTCTTTACGGCAAAATTTTTCAGGTTAATAAAAACGTATTTCATTTAGTCCTCTTAATATTACTTATTTTGATTTATACGGTAATAAACATCGTCTATAGTATACTGATTATCCTTATCGGTTTTAACTTCTACACAATGAATATAATAAGCATATGACTGACCATATACCTCTTTGGTTGCTGACGTAGTTGCTAATGCAGTAGTAACAGCCATAGTGCTTACAATAGCCAATGCAACAATTCCCGTAACAATTTTCTTAATAATCATACTTATTTCCTTTCTCGTTTCGTAATAAATCACGAATTTTTAATTTGTAGACTTAACTGAATTTGCCATACGAATTATGTCACTTTCGCTCGCATTTCCAACGATTGAGCATGAAAATAATTTATCAGTCCAAACAAGAATAATATCATTTTCAGTTATTGAAATATATCCGTCATATTTACCTATTTTTATTTGCCTTGCACCTAAATCATCAATATCTATATTCATTCCAGCCGATATATCATTTTGAGTGAATTGAATTTGCTCCGTGCCGTTTGTATAAGTCACAATGTGTGTAAAATCGTCTATAAAATCTTCTGACAATACATAACCGCTAGGAATGAAGTCAGGAGTCATAACATTGTTGGCAACAGACAAACTATTATCTTCAATATCACCATCTGCAAATCTTACACTAGAATGAGATGCCCCTTGCGTCACAAAAACTCCAACAAACCATTCACGCAGCGGCGGTACGGCGGCAACTGTCACAGAGCCGACTGCAAGCACCGCAGCTATTATCGCCGCAGCAAATCTTAGAGTGATCCTTATATGTCTGTGACCGCTTTTTCTGTTAGTTTTTATCAGCTCGCCAATTCTCTGCTCATATTTTTCCGAAAAATCATGTGGAATTTTCTCAACAGCCAAATAATCCTTATAGTCTTCATCAATTATGCCTGTTTTTATTGCCCGTCTTAACTTATCATTCAAAACGATCACCACCGATCAAATCTAAAATTTGTCTTTTGGCTTTGTTCAGATAATTAAATACCGTTCTCTTAGAAATGCCCATGATCTGTGCGATCTCATCAGCAGTCAGATCATAATAGACCTTATATGCTATCACAGACTTTAGTTTATCATCCAGCTTTCTTACCGCATCTATAAGCAGATCTAAGTCAATATCATCATAAAAATCCTCACTCGGCTCATCTTCCACCTTAAGATCAAATATAGACGATGTTGGATTTTGATTTTCCTTATTGTAGATCGCATAACAGGCGTTTCTAATAGTTCTAATAAGATATGCGTCCATATCGTGCAAAGAATAATTGTGAATTTTTTTAAAACATTTTGCGATGCTGAAAAAAGCATTTGCACAAGCCTCTTCTGCCAGCGCAGAATTATTCAAGATCTTGTATGCAAAAGCATAGGCTATCTGACGATTTCTGTAATAAAAATCTTCAAAAGACGTCTGATCCTTATCGTTGTCTATCAAGGTCATACATACAGCTAACATTTGATTCCCCCTGAATTACTTATGTTACTAAGTATAACACATATTGACATACTTTTCAAGATACCAACAAATAAACTTATAACCCGAAATTATAATACATTTTGCAATTTATACTTGTATAAAACTAACATGATTGAGCCGTTCAATTTAGTTAAAGCTACAAAAATTCAAATATAAATCAACAATATGATGCACAAAATGGTGAACTTTTGTCAGATGAAAAACTGGTATCTTTCATTTACTTTTTCAACCATAAGATCTATGGCATTTATCAATTCAAAAAAATTGAGAATAACAAATTAGTTTTGGTCAAAGAAATAAGGAAGTCATACTATGATTCAATAATCGATCAAAAAAAGGTCTTTTCAGAAATTGAAGAAAACTCCAAATGCAAAATTATTCAATAAGATAGGCATTACCTTGAATCTAATAGCCAAACCTGAAAAAGCCAACCGCACCCAAACGGATGCGATCGGCTTTTTTATCTTATTCTATTTTTTTCTACCCCAGCTTCAAAACATTCAGCAGGAATATCCAGCTAGTTCCATAGTAAGCCACAACTGCCACCAGATCGTTCAGCGTGGTTATCATAGGGCCTGACGCAACGGCAGGATCTATCTTTATTTTCTTGAATAAAAGCGGTGTGAGCGTTCCCACTGCACTGGATACTATTATGGCAAGTATAAGTGAAATGCCTATACAGCCCGACATTGCAAAGGAGTATACCAACCCCTTGCCCTTGAAAAAGAAAATATACAGCCCCACCGCTATGAACGACAGCATGCCTATAAGAGTGCCGTTTAGAAGTCCAACTCGCATTTCTTTTGACACAAGGTGAAGCTTCTGCTTTGCAGTAAGGCTTCCGTCTGTAAGCACACGGATAGTCACTGCAAGGGATTGTGTACCAACATTTCCCGCCATGTCAAGTATCAGCGATTGGAACGCCACAATAAGAGTGAGCTGTGCAACAACTTTCTCAAACGCTCCCACCACTGTGGACACCACCATGCCAAGTCCCAACAGCACAAGGAGCCACGGCAATCTCTTTTTCACACTCTGCAACACAGGCTCGTTAAGATCCTCCTCTGCGGAAAGACCGCCAAGCTTTGCATAATCCTCGCCCATTTCATCATCTGATGCCTCGATGATGTTTTGCGCTGTGATAACTCCCAGCAGCCTGTTTGAATCGTCAAGCACCGGTATGATATACTCTGAATAATCCTTCAGCTTTTCGATACAATCGGCAGTCTGCTCGTTGGCGTAAACATATGGAAAAGAAGTTGCCGTTATGCTCTCAAGCTCCACCTCGCTGTCAGCCGTGATAAGATCCTTGAGATCTATAGCTCCGCTGAAAACCTTATTTTCGTCCACCACAAACAGCGTTGAGATGTTGTCATTTTTTCTCGCCTGACTAACAAGAGCATTCATTGCCTGCTTTACAGTCATGTCCTCGTCAATAATAATGCAGTTTGTGGTCATTCTGCTTCCTATCTCTTCCTCATCAAATGAAGCGATAAGCTTGAGTTCACTGCGTACATCAGGTGCAACAGCGTCTATAATAAGGCTTCTCCTGTCCTTATCTGTTTCAGACAGAATATTCACCGCTGTATCAGTGTCAAGCTCCGATATAAGCTCCGAAGCCTTGTGGATATCCATTTCCCTGAGATACTCCCCTGCCTGCTTTTCGTCAAGATATTCAAATATCTCTGCCAGCATTTCAAGACTGCACACACGATAGAATTTTCTTCTGTTGAGAACAGAAAACGTACTTATTACCTCTGCGATATCACTGCCATGATAATCGTCAAGCTTGTTCATCATGGCTTTCGGGGAATCATTGCTGTTGATGACAGCGGTTATCTCGTCGCAGTGAATGTTCTTTACTGTGTCCTCGTTTAAAATTACATTTTTGTTCAGTTCATTTTTCTTCATTTGCTTGTCCTCCGTTTCATTTTTTTATGACGTGAGGGACAAACAGGCATAAAAATGCCCGTGCATGACAGGTCACACACGGGCAGATATATCAGATCACAACGAATAAAACGGCAACGCAAAGCGAAGCCCGTCGGCTGTGTTCACATATATACATAATTGCCCGTTAGACCCGCAACTGTCGCTGTTTGCCACTTTATTCACCTCCGTATTATACTAGTCCTTTGATATTATACCATTTTAGCAAAGATCTATCAACACCCAAAATCTTATTTTAATATTAAAAAGCTGTTAAAGCAATGGTGCAAATATCCTTAGCACGCCGTCAATGAGCCGTCCAAAGAAACCACGCTTTGTGTCCTCAAGCGTGCGCTGTTTGCACTTGCTCTGAGTGTCCAGAATGTCCGTCTTAAAGGTCTTTATTATAGACGAATCATAGAATATAGAACTGCACTCAAAATGCAGGAAAAGACTTCTGTAATCAAGATTTACCGAACCCAGCACCGCAAGCTTGTCATCGCATATACAGCCCTTTGCATGAACAAACCCAGGGGTGTATTCATATATCTTCACTCCTGCCTCGATAAGCTGACGGTAATAGCTCCTTGAAAGCCTGAAAACCACCTTTTTGTCAGCGATACCGGGCATTATGATGCGCACGTCGACCCCACGTTTAGCCGCCCTTATAAAAGCGTCAAAAAGGCTGTCACCAAGCATAAGATACGGTGTGTAGAACCACACATAATCGCTTGCGGCATAGAGCATCTCAGAAAAAAACGTGTTGCTCACATTTTCGTCCACCATAGGGGAATCATAATAAGGCAAAACATAGCCGTCGCCACCCTTGCCCTCTTTTTCAAAGCTCTCCCCCACAAGGTCATGAGGTATCAAGTCATTTGAAAAAGCGTTCCAGAACTCCATAAACATATAGGTGTAGCTTTTTACGCCCTCGCCTGTTATCTTAAAGCCGATATCTTTCCAGTGACCATATTTCGAGCCTATGTTTATATACTCGTCCGAAAGATTTATTCCGCCGCTGTATGCAACTCTGCCGTCCACCACCATTATTTTTCTGTGGTCACGGTTGTTGAGCTGTGATTTTATAAAAAGGAACGGATTGAAAGGCACACATTTTATACCTTTCTCACCAAGCTTCAAAGCGTCTGCAAGAGAATATGTTGCGATACTGCCGAGGTCGTCATACATTATCCTGACGTCAACGCCCTGAGCCGCCTTTCTCGCCATTATATCCACCATAGTGTTAAGGAACTTGCCGTTTTGCAAAATAAAATACTCCGCAAAAATATATTTCTCAGCCTTTTCAAGCTCCATGCACATATCAGTGAACATTTCCTCGCCCACGGAAAAATACTCTGCGCTGTCAAGCTTCACCATAGGAAATCCCGTTGCGTCGCTTATTCTTTTCACCGATTGAGCAAGCCTTTTGTCCTCACGTTCAAGCTCTCCTATGCACTTTTCCCCGTCAGGAAGCTCATAGTCCATGTGAAGCCTTGCCTTTGTGATATTCTTTTCAAGCTTTTTCGCAGTATTGTTATTGCCGAAAATTATATACATAACTGCACCAAGCACGGGAAAAGTAAGTATCACAATAAGCCAAAGGGTCTTGTAGCTGCTCTCCTCACGCTTTGTGTTGATATAAAGCACAAACAGAAATGACAGCACAGTAAGCACGATGCTGAGAAGCCCTGCCGCCTTGCTGAGCCATTTAAGTATGAGAAGATACCACAAAAACTGCATCGCCACAGGAACTATCACCGCCACCACTCTGCCTGCTATTTTCTTTACATTGTTCCACGTCAACTCCGTTTCGCTCCTTTCATTTATCATCTTAGGACAACAAAACACTATCATTATGCGATGTTACCATTATTATAACAATTTTTTTAACATAAGTCAACGCCATTGATTTTAACTGCAAAAAGTGTTATATTAAATATAACGAGTCCTGCGGATAGCTTTGTCAGCCGGTGGGCGAACTGTCCGCCCCTACGAAAATAATATAATTGGAGGTAACAAAATGTGTACTGCGGCAACTTATAAAACGAACGATTTTTACTTTGGAAGAACTCTTGACTATGAAAGCTCCTACGGTGAGGAAATAGTCATAATGCCAAGAAACTTTCACCTTAACTTTGTTAATATGGGCAGGATAGCTACCCATTATGCGGTAATAGGCACTGCTCATGTTGCTAAGGATTATCCTCTTTTCTATGACGCCGCCAATGAAAAAGGTCTTGCCATGGCAGGTCTTAACTTTGTTGGCAATGCCTTTTACCGTGATGATATAGACGGCAAAGACAACGTTGCACAGTTTGAGTTTATCCCATGGATACTCTGTCAGTGTGCAAACGTGACAGAAGCAAGGACGCTTATAGAAAAGATAAACATAACCAAAACTCAGTTCAGCCTGCAAATGCCGTCAGGTCAGCTCCACTGGATAATAGCAGACAAGAACGATTGTATCGTAGTGGAATCTGTAAAAGAAGGCATAAAGGTCTATAACGATCCCGTGGGAGTGCTGACGAACAATCCTCCTTTTGATATGCAGATGTTCAGACTAAACGATTTCCGTGGACTTTCTCCAAAACAGCCTGAAAACACTTTTTCAGACAAGCTTGACCTTACTTCCTACAGCCGTGGCATGGGCGCAATGGGACTACCGGGCGACCTGTCATCACAATCAAGATTTATAAGAGCCGCATTTGTGAAAATGAACTCACGCTCAGGTGCAGACGAGCAGGACAGTGTGAGCCAGTTCTTCCACATCTTAAACTCAGTTGACCAGCAAAGAGGCTGCTGCGAGGTGGCAGAGGGCAAGTATGAGATAACCATTTATACAAGCTGCTGCAATACTGACAAGGGCATTTACTATTACACCACCTACAACGGACATCAGATATCCGCTGTTGATATGCACAAAGAAGACCTTGACTCCGCCAAGCTTATTGCCTACCCTATGATAACCAACGAGATAATAAACTTTCAGAACTAGCAAACGCTCCGTACAAAATCTGTACGGAGCGTTTTTGTTACTCAAATCTGAAATATTCAAAGTCAAAGTTGCTTCCCGGCAGGAACGCAAATGAAACCTTCTGTTTGCCGCTGATACCTGAGATATCAAAGCTCTTCTGGGCATAATTTTCGCTGTCATCTGTCCTGAACTCGCAGAGTATTCGGTTTTCGCCCTCGCTGCCATTCAAAATAAGATGTATGCTGTTGAGGGAAAGCGGTGACTTTCCGCTTATAACAAGCCTGCTCGGCTGCTTTTCAGAGAAATCGAACTCGCCGAAATCAAGCATAACATTGTTGCCTATCTCAGTCACGCACTTTTCGCCCTTTGTGAACTTGTCACCATAAATGTTGTCAGCATCAGCCGCATTATTCACCGCAAATTCACGGCTCACCTTTTCAAAGTTGAAACCGCCCACTTGGAAACCGTCCTCAGTGAGGATACAAAGGGTCTCAATACCCTTGAGCTTTCTTGAAAGCTTGAAGGTTTCAGGCTTGAAGATCATCCACTCAGGCTTTTTATGATAACTGAACGTGCCCAGATGCTTTCCGCCCTCGTCCGGTATCCCGTCATAAAAGCTTATCTTAACAGGGTCAAGGGTGTTCGCCCATATCTGCACCGTAACAGTGTCAGAGCCTGCACTGCCGAAGTCCAGATTATCATATGCCGCCCATGATGTTACCTTGCCCATGGCAAAGCCTACACCCTTCTTCATGCCGCTTGAAACGTTGTCGCTCGCCCTTGTGAATAGTCCGCCGATAACGAACTGATAAGGGTCGGTAAGTGCGTTTCCAAGTCCCTCAGCGGTGAATTTGAGCATAGAAATGATGTGATAACGCTCAGTACCGTTTTTGCACATTGCACGAAGCCAGAAGCTTCCGTCACCCTTTGCTTTCACCTTTACGCTGTCTGCTGTTACCTCGCACTCTGCAAGATTAGATGTTATGCCCTTTTCATTTGTTACCCTGAACTCTATATCCTCAGCATAATCCGAATTGGCAGGGAGCGCCTTATATTTCACTGTTATCTCAGGGTTATCCTTGTCAAGAGTAAAAGTATCAGTATAAAGTTCTATCTTTCTCACAGGTATCTCGTCTGTCCTGCCGCACTCGGCAGGAGCAAATGCCACGTTTTCAAGTGATGATGTGCCGCTGTCATATTCTGCCTCAACAGCATCAAGCGTAACAACACAGTCTGGCAGACCCTTTGATGTAAGCGTTACCCTTATCTCCCCTGTCTTGTCTGTTGAGCCGATAACAGCAAGCATTTTTCCTGAGAAAAGCCTGCGTGATGTGCCTTTATACTGGTCATAGTCAGTGCTGTCGCCGTTGTCAAGACCCATTAGCCTTGCCGCACCCTCAACGCTGACGTTCACACGATTGTTGGCGTTTGCGCAGAAAGTGCCGTCCTTGTCAAATGCAGATATCTCAATATAAACAAGGTCAGAGCCGTCTGCAAGTATCTCTGTCTTGTCAGGGACAGCTTCTATCCTAACAGCGTCCCCGAATGAACGCTGTATATCCTCTGCGATGATATTTCCATTCTCGTCATATGCAACAGCTTTAAGCTCGCCCTTTTCATATGGTATGACATAGTTCGCTGTCAGCTCCTTGCCATGCTTGTGGTCGATATCATATGCACCCATTGAAACGCCGTCCTTGAAAAGCTCAACTCTCGGAGCATTTGAGCAAACTCTCACGTCGCAAGGAAGTCCGTCGCTGAAATCCCAGTATGGGAAAATATGCACGAATGGGTCAGCCTTATAGTCTGTCCACTCTGCACGGAAAACATAGGCACTGTCCTTTGCAAAGCCTGCTGTGTCGAACTGACCGAAGTATGAGTTTTTCGTGCTGTATGGAGTAGGCTCGCCGATATAGTCAAAGCCTGTCCAAATGAACTGACCTGCACAGTATTCAGCTTCACGGTCAGGGATAATGCAAGCCTCAGTGTTTTTTGCACCCCAGCCTGTGCAGCTATTGCCCAAAGATGAACACTGCTCGTCATCGTCAGTTAGCAAGGTTTCAGACAGCGGGAAATGATAAATTCCACGGCTCTGAACAACAGAAGCCGTTTCACTGCCGTATATCATCCAGTCAGGGTGAGCGTCGTGGTGTTCCTCATAAAGTCTTTCACCGTAGTTATAGCCTGCAAGCTTGAGAATATCAGCGCATTTCTGACCGTTCTCCCACTGCATATAGTTAGAGCCGAATGTAACATAGCCGTTGCCATCAGGGTCATGGAGCCTAACGAGCCTTTTGAGCCAAGCCGTTACCTCCTGACCTCTCTCGTCAGCGTGAGTGTCAAAAATCTCATTTCCCACGCTCCAGCCTATGATAGAAGGGCGGTTTCTGTCACGGCGCACCCATGAAGCAACGTCCTTTTCTACCCACTCATCAAAAAATCTAGCATAGTCATAGTCGGTCTTTGGCCTCTCCCACATATCAAAGCCCTCAGAGAGAATGAGCATACCTGTTTCGTCAGCGATGTCCATAAACTCCTCCGCAGGCATATTGTGAGAGGTTCTGATAGCGTTTATGCCCATTTTGCGTAGCTTTTTAAATCTTCTCCTTATAGCCGCAGGATTGGAAACTGCCCCAAGACAGCCGTTGTCATGGTGTTCGCATGAGCCGTGGAGCTTAACGTGTCTGCCGTTGAGATAAAAACCGCTGTCGCACTTGAATTTGATAGTCCTGAAGCCGAATTTCTGACTTATACGCTGTACACAGCCGCCGTCAACAATAATTTCAGACACCATGGTGTAAAGCACAGGCGAGGCGATATCCCAAAGCTCAGGGTCTTTCACTGTCATGTTCTGCTCAGTGAGAGAATAGCTCACGCCTTTCACACGCACCGCCTCGGGTATGCAGGAAATATCCGCCCCACAAGCGTCAGACTCATAGCTTGCCACCTCTCTGCCGTTCTTGTCAAAAATAGTGTTCCTGATGCGGATTCCCCCAAGAGGAGTACCCACAGGACGAAGCATCTCAGCCTTCACAGTCACCTGCCATTCGTCCTCGTCTTTAGCCGTTGTGATGTAAATGCCGTCATTGCCGAAGCGTATCTCAGGGCTTTCGCAAAGCCAAACCTTTCTGAAAATGCCTGCTCCCGAATACCACCTGGAGTTTGGCGAGTGATGATCCACACGAACAGTAACAACATTCTCTCCGTCCTTGACAAGGTCGGTGATATCGAACATAAATGCCGAGTAGCCGTATTTCCACTCTCCTGCCAAAGTGCCGTTCACATACACCTTGCTGTCCATGTAAACTCCGTCAAAGCGGATAAAAGTGCGTATGCCATCTTTCTTTTGGTAAGAAAAAGCCTTTCTGTACCAGCCTGTAGAAGTTTCATATAGGTCATTTGTATTATAAATAAGCCAATCATGAGGAATGTCCACAGGCTTGAAAGCAAAGTTCTCTGAGTAGTCAGAGCCGAAAGCCGCCTTGTAAAATTCCCAATCGTTGCAAAAAAGCTTTCTGTTTGAGTATGTTTCACAGATATCCATAAAAACTCCTTTATACTTTATTTATATGAATGTGAAAATGTGCGTTTATCAAAGGCTTTTCAAGCTGATATTTCTCCGCAAGCCTTGGTCCGCAGGAGTTAGAACCTACCCCTGCCATTGCATAGTCAACGCAGATAACATTGCTCTCGCACCTTTCAAGCTCATAGTTATGCGCCTTTGCCGCAAGCTCCTCCTGCGTGAACTGAGAAGCGTTGAATGAAAACTCCTTGTCAGCGGTAAACTTCACCTTAGTGTCCCCACCGCACACAGTGAGATATCGACAGCCATAGTGCGATGAATTTTCCTGCGGTCTGATATAATCCTCGTGCATATCCCCGATATCAGCCGCAAATTTGCCAATATAGCAAGCATGACGCTTGTCAATGTAGCTTTCCGTAGGACCATATCCGAAATATTCCGCCCTTGAAAAATCTTTTGGCATGAAAAGCCTTATACCGAACCTTGGAAGCATATCTATCTTATTTGAAAACTCCGCTTCGCATTTTATGTCAAGCCCACTGCCGTCAATAATATAAACAGCTTTCAGCCTGCAAAACGGCTGTTGTATGGACCAGCCAAAAGACTGTGTGACGCTTATCTCCGCTCTGTTCTCGCTCGCTGAAAGCTCACAGCCATAGCTTTTCACATCAAAGTCATTAAGATGCACCTTGTACCAATTGTACTTCATGACATCATTATCCGTAGGCGCACGGAAGAAGTTATACTGCAAAGGTCTGTCAAGAAGCTCTCTGCCGCCGAATTTCACAGAAACAAACGCCGACTTACGCTTGTCAAAGCGGTAAACAACATCTCCCACTGTCACAGTGATATCAAGAGGCGTTTCCACAGCCTTAACATTTTCTTTCACCTCAGCGACCTTACAAGCCTTGCCCTCTGCTATTCTAAGCTGATCGAAGCACACCTCATAGCCATTTTCACAATAGTCAGTGTCCTCCTTTGCAGTGAAAATAAACCTTATGAATGTTTCATTTTCATACTCCGCTGTAGCATTGGGAACATTCACCACAGTGCTTCCCATAGGCTCGATGTCAAAATCCACTCTGCCGATATGTATAATACCATTTTTGTCCGTTATCTCATAGTGACAATCGAGAATATCCCCAGCGTTCACAAACTCCAGCGTGCTTGAAAAAACAAAGCTTCCCTCGCTTTCCCCTTTTGTTACACGCACGGGTCTGTATACCTGCTTTACCTCAAGAAGTCCTGTGTGTGGCGTTCTGTCAGGATAAACAAGACCGTCCATGCAGAAATTGCTGTCATTGTGTCTTTCCCCAAAATCTCCGCCGTAGCCGTATTTTATCTTACCCTCAGCCGTCTTACCAAGCGGTACAGAATGGTCGCACCACTCCCACACAAAGCCGCCGCAGAAACGCTCATTGGAATAGAACACATTGTGATAATCCTCCAGATCGCCAGGGCCATTTCCCATGGCGTGGCAGTATTCACACTGCACAAGAGGTCTGTTTTCCTCAGGCTTTTCAAGATAGCCTTTCAGCCCGTTTAGATCCCAGTACATACCTGAAACTACGTCAAGCACGCTGTCGGAAGTTCCGTCAAGGCAGTGTGTGCTTTCATAATGCACAAGCCTTGTATCATCAAGCCTCTTTATAAGCTCAGCTTCATCAAGCATATTTTTGCCATATCCGCTCTCGTTGCCCAATGACCAGAACACCACGCAAGGGCGGTTTATGTCACGCTTTACAAGACATTCCCCACGATCTTTTATGGCATTGCCAAACCTCTCGTCAGAGGCAAGCATCGCAATGCCGTTGTAATCTGAATAGTCCCACTTGTAGTCATAATAGACCTCCACACAGCCATGTGACTCCAGATCCGCTTCGCCAATAACATAAAGCCCCAGTCTGTCGCAAAGCTGATAAAACACTGGGGAGTTAGGATAATGTGACGTTCTCACAGCGTTTATGTTGTGCTTTTTCATAAGCACAAGGTCAGCTCTCATCTGCTCATAAGAAGCATAATATCCCGTGTCAGGATAGCTGTCATGACGATTTACACCCTTGAACTTCACCGCCCTGCCGTTTATCTTAACAACGCCCTTATCCACCTTTACATCTCTGAAGCCAACTTCCTCGCCGATAACCTCGTCGCCTGCATTGATAGTAAGCCTGTAAAGATAAGGCGTTTCAGCACTCCAAAGCTTGACGTTTTTTAACTTTATCTCAGCCCTCTCACCGTCATAAGCCGAAAACTGAGCCATTGTAACACCATCGCTGTCGCAAAGCCTTGCAGAAACATCACAGCCGAAAGCCGTAAAGCTAAGCTTTGCAGAGCCATTTTCACCGAGAACAGTTTTCACGATATAATTTTCAAGACGCATTTTCGGTCTTGACAGCACATAAACATCTCTGAAAATTCCCGAAAGCCTTATTTTGTCCTGATCTTCAAGATAAGTTCCGTCGCACCATTTCAGCACAGCGGCAGTAATGATATTCCTGCCCTCAGCAAGATACGGCGTAATATTAAACTCAGCCGTAGCGTGAGAAACCTGTGAATATCCCACAAAGCTGTCGTTCACATACAAATAAACACAGCTATCCACACCCTCGAACACAAGCACCCTGTCCATGCCGTCATGTGAGTAGCAATACTCACGCTGATAAACTCCCACAGGTATATCGTCAGGCACAAAAGGCGGGTCAAATGGTATTGGATAGCACACGTTCGTATACTGCGGCTTGTCATAACCGTAAAGCTGCCAGTTTGACGGCACCGGGATAGTGTTCTCAAACTTTTCATGAATAAAATCGTCCTCAAGGTCTATTATGCTGTCATAATAGCGAAAACCCCAGTTGCCGTTTAAAAGCTCCATTCGCTGAGAATTTTTACGATCCTCAAAAGGATCCTGCCCCTTTGCAAACGGCACAAAATAGCAGTGCTTTTCAAGCGTGCCGATGTGCAATGCCTGAGTATCCTCATGATATATCATTTTCGATCTTGGCGAATTTTCCGACGCAAGCTTTAAAATATCCATAGCTGTTCTCCTTTACAAGTTTATAAATTACTGTAATTATTTTATCAGCTATTGACAGGCAAGTCAATGAATGATATTATTAATTTATAACAATATGAATATGGAGTTGATATTTTTGTTCTTTGCCGATTATCCTATCCTGGGAAACGAAAAGTCCCTGCCGCTATATCTGCAAAATATGGGTCAGCAGCACTGTCAGGATCACATTATAAGACCCGAGGGCTATCACTATGACCAGATACTCTACTGCACCAAAGGCAGCGGCACGCTTATCTTTGAGAATAAAGCCATTCCCATACCACATGATACCGCCATATTCATACCCGCTGAAACGCCCCACGAATACTATCCGGAAGAGGATATATGGGATATCCACTGGATAGTCCCCTGCGGATATGCCGCCAAGGATATCCTTACCCAGTTCAGCCTTACCGAGTTTAAAACCTTTCACCTCAGCGACACAAAAATGCTCGAGCATATTTTCCGCAAAATGCACAATGCTCTGCGAACCGACAGTATTTTCGGCAATTACAAAGCCTCTGGCTATTTGTATGATTTTCTTATGGAGTTTTACCGCCTTATCGCCTACAAAGACCCTGCCACGTCAGTATCCTCCGCCCTTATGAAAGCACTGGACTACATAAACTACAACTATTCTTCCCCCATCACAATGGACGAGCTTTGCAGTGTGTCAGGAGTAACTAAACAGCACCTTTGTCTGCTTTTTCGCAAAAAACTCAGTATGCGTCCAATGGAATACATCGCAAAACGCCGTATCCAAGAAGCCAAAGCCCTGCTTACCGGTACAGAAAAAAGCATCGAGCAGGTAGCCGAGGAAACAGGCTTTTGCTCAGAAAGCTATTTCTGCAAGCTTTTCAAAAGATACGAGGGAATGACCCCCTCCGCTTTCCGCCAGATCAAATAACAACAACCAAAAAAAGAGCCGCCCAAAGGCAGCTCAATTATGCAGAAAATTAGCCCTGCTCCTTCATCTTAGCGAAACACTCGCTGCAGTAAACAGGTCTGTCCTCTCTTGGCTTGAAAGGAATAACAGCCTCGCCGCCGCAAGAAGCACAAGTTGCTGTATAAGTCTGTCTTTCAGACTTTGTAGCAGCCTTTCTTGCATCTCTGCAAGCTTTACATCTCTGTGGCTCGTTTACGAAACCTTTCTCAGCATAGAACTCCTGCTCTCCTGCTGTGAAAACGAACTCGTTTCCGCACTCCTTACATACTAATGTCTTGTCTTCGTACATGGTTCTTACCTCATTACATAAAATTGTGCCTAGTCGGATTTGCACCGACACCTTTGAATAAACAACGCTCTGCTATTAAGCTATACGGCCATATTCCTATCTCAACAGTGATCTCAATTTCCGTCTGACTCTCTGCATTGCATTGTCTACCGCCTTTTCCGACGTGCCCAAGCCTAATGCTATCTGATTGTATGACATTCCTCTCAAAAACGATTGAAATACCTGCCTTTCCTGCTCCGAAAGTGCAGAAGTGATCTTATCATAAAGCTCATTCAGCTCCTCACGCTCCACTACGACCTCCTCAGGTACAGTGCCACCGCCGCCAAGAATAGCCTCAAGGTCAGCTTCCTCGCCGCCTGAAAGAAGTGCATTTCTGTGAACAGACGAAATGATCTTATTTTTTATACATTTTGTAGCGTAAGTTGAAAACTTCGCATTTTTGTCTTCACGATAGGTCCTAACCGCACCCAGAAGCCCCATAAGCCCCTCTTGGACAAGATCCTCGTGAACCTCAGCGCCATATTTTTTTGCCAGAAACTCCACCGTACAGATATATCTCGCAATAAGCTCACCGATAGCCGTTTTGTCACTCTGTGCATTTAGCACAAGCTGCTCATCTGAAAGCTTTTCCTGCTGATCCTGCCGATCGCCTCTCAAAAAATACCGCCCACCTAATCGTAGAAATTACCGCAAAGCCCCATTCTGACGCCACTGCGTAATGTTATAATACCATTTTAGACCATAAAAGTCAAGAGAATTGACGAAATCCGCCGTCCCTGTGAAAATATTTGTAACATACCACAGTTTTAAGAATGTATTCTTGTGATTTTCAACAAACAAAAAGTCAGCCGTGTCGAAATACACGGCTGACCGCAATTTACGCAACTTTGATGTTATACACGGCAGTATTTTGCTCTGCCATCGCTGAAAATATCCCCTCCGTGGCAATCGTCAGCCACAACAAGAGGAAAATCCTCAACGTAAAGTTTTTTCACAGATTCACAGCCCAGCTCCTCAAAAGCCACTACCTCACAAGACTTTATGCAGTTGCAGGCAAGTGCGCCCGCACCGCCTATAGCACAGAGATAGACAGCACCATTTCTTATCACGGCGTCCCTTACCTCTTGTGATCTCTCGCCCTTGCCGATCATTCCGCCCAATCCAAGATCAAGCAGCCTCGGAGCAAACCTGTCCATTCTTCCTGAAGTGGTCGGTCCGCATGAACCGATAGGCTTTCCCTCAGGTGCAGGAGTAGGTCCGGCATAGTAGATAACAGCGTCTTTCAAAGGGATAGGAAGTTCCTTTCCCTCGTCAAGCAAAGCATTAAATCTTTTATGTGCAGCGTCCCTTGCAGTATACACAACACCCGAAAGCAATATCTTGTCACCGCATTTAAGCTCTCCACTCACCGCTTTAAGCTCCTCGGAACGCACCTTTCTTATTTCCGACATGACAAACTATTATTCAGCGTCATCATCGCTTACAAGAGAAAGACCATCGTCAATAAGATCTCTTGCAGTGTTTACAGCACCGATACTATTGCCATACAGATCGTTAAGTGATGTAACGAGTTGCTGAACAGTTTCGCTCAGACTTGTGAATTGTGTCTTAACAGACTCTCTCAGATCAGCAGACTGTGCTCTGATGTTCTTAGCTTCGTTCTTAGCGTCGCTTACTACCTTTGCAGCCTCAGCATTTGCCTTTGATGTTACGTCAGCGGCTTCTGCGTTAGCCTTTGATGTAACAGCCTCTGCCTCTGCATTAGCCTTAGAAGTTACCTCGGCAGCCTGCTTGTTTGCAGCACTTGTAACAGCTTCAGCCTCCTGCTTAGCGGCAGCCGTCATTGCAGCAGCGCTTGACTTAGCTGTCTGAAGTGTAGTATCAGCCTCTGTCTGAGCATTTGTAACAAGCTTCTGTGCCTGTGCGTTTGCGTCAGCAAGAACCTGATCCTGAAGCTGTTTAGCTTCATCTTCCATCTGCTTAGCTGCCTTCTTAGCTTCCTGAACGACCTTATTAGCTGTGTTCTGAGCTTCCATGAACACGCTTCCAAGATCGAATGCAGGAGTGGCTGTGCCGGCATTAGCCTCAGCAGTTTCGAGTTTCTCTTTAAGATCCTCGATCTCCTGCTTCTGCTTTTCAAGCTCAGCGTCCTTTTCAGTTACCTGCTGCTCATAGTCAGCGATACGAACCTTCATTGTATCAGTATTAGCCATAAGCTCGGCTATCTTGTTTTTAGCCTCTTCTACCTTTTTCTCAAGTTCCTTCTTGCCCTCGAAGTCCTGCTTCTGAGCGCCGCCCTGCTTCTCAAGACGTTCGATAGTTTCGTTCTGGTCATTGACCTGAGCCTCAAGAGTATAAATTTTAGAAGTAAGGTCGTCTACATAAGCAAGAACGTCCTGCTTATCAAATCCGCCGACTCTAACCGTTCTTAAATAACCATTACTAGCCATTTCAATCCCTCCACATTAGTGATTATCTCTATTATACAATAAACCACGTTATTTTTCAACTGATTTAAGCCGTTTTCAAAAATTTCATTATTCCATACAAAATAGCAACTGAAATTTATACAAAATGTCTTAAAATCATATTTATCACAGAATAATTATATCAAATTTTCCGTAAGATTTCAAGTGCTTTTGCGAAAAATTTTCAATATCATGATAATTTTCTGAGAATACGAAAATCTCTTTAGCTGTGTAAACGTTTTCTGATTTTGGTTCAAACAAGGCGGACAGCGTAAACGCCGATCCGCCTTTGAAAGCATTATTACTTGTTCTTGAAGATATTGAAGATATCGTCGTAATAATTTGGATTATCAGCAGCCTTAACGCCAGCCTTGTGCATCGCTTCAGCGTCAGCCTTTGCGTCGTCAGCCTTCTGAGTAAAATTTGCAGTATATGTTGTCGCAGCCTTTGGTGCAGCAGCCTCAGGAACGTCATTTCTGTCAACAAAGTCAGCAGCGATAACAGTAACGTCCATAGCGTCCTTGGTATCAGGATTTGTACCGTTACCAAAAATGATCTCAACGTTATCGTCAGCAGCGTCTGCTATAGCAGCAGTAAGCTCGTCCATATCACTGATAAGGAGATCCTCGCTCATTGTAACGTTTACGATAAGTCTTCTTGCACCCTTGATAGAAGTTTCAAGCAGATCAGAAGAAATGACCTGATTGATGATATCCTGTACCTTATCCTTGCCCTCGCCGTGGCCGATAGCAATATGCGCTCTTCCTGCACCCTTGAGGATAGTAGTAACGTCAGCGAAGTCAACGTTGATCTCATCATGTCTTGTAATGATCTCAGCGATAGCGATAACGTCTGTCTTAAGAACTTCATCAGCGATAGCATAAGACTGCTTCATAGTGAGGCGCATCTCGTTTGTGATAAGGTTCTGGTTAGGGATAACGATAAGAGCGTCAACGTGCTTGATAAGAGCCTCGATACCCTTTTCTGCTCTCTCCATTTTCTTAGCGCCCTCAAATTTGAAAGGCTTTGTAACAACTGCGATAGTGAGCTTGTCAAGTGACTGTGCGATCTCAGCAACTACAGGTGCAGCACCGGTACCTGTTCCGCCGCCCATACCTGCTGTGATGAATACCATATCAGCGTCCTTGATAGCGTTCTCGATCTCGTCCTTGCTTTCCTGAGCGGAAGCCTCGCCGATCTCAGGCTTTGCACCTGCGCCCAGACCGTGAGTAAGCTTCTCACCTATCTGGATCTGTGTGTGTGCAGCTGACTTATGCAGTGCCTGGATATCAGTATTAACAGCGATATATTCAACATTTCCCTCGATACCGGCCTGTGCGATACAGTTAAGTGCGTTTCCACCGCCGCCACCGACACCGATTACCTTGATCTTTGCGCCTACGACTGGCTCTTCAACATACTCGTAACCCATAATAGAACTCCTCCTAAAAGCGAATTTTCATACTTCTCCGTATTTTTACATATCAATTTATCAAATCAAAAATAAAATGCAAAAAAGCCTATGTGCCGAATATGCACATAAATAGATACAATAATATATTATCATACTTTTGTCAAAAAGTAAAGAACTTAAATGAAACCATTATAAATTTTTTATTAATTATCAATAAAACGACTGATTTTTCAGTTTCATTTGTGTATACTATACAATTAGTTATCCTGACCCCTACCAATCTGTGTTCGTCTGATCGTCCACATAGCCGTTGTCAGCATATCCATTGTCGGTATAGCCCTGATCGCCGCCGTTATCATATCCCCAGTCGGTGTTTCCGTTCTCGTTTGTCCACTGATCTGTGCCTGCATTGTCAGCATCATCATTGCCGTCCCATGCGTTGGTATCGTCGCTGTAGCCTTGGCTATCGTCCCCTGACCATGAGTTATCACTGTCCCATGTGCTGCCGTCATCAATATTAGTATCAGCCGATACCGCACTGCTGCTGTCATCTGGCTTTGCAGAGCTTGTGTCGTCAGGCTTTGACGACTCGTCCTGCGATTTCGGAATAGCCGAAATGCCGCTGTCAGCACCGTTGTAAATAAGCGTACCCTCGTAATCGTCAGTAATGCTCTCGTCAATTACCGCCTTAAGATATGTAAGCTTGTATTCCATATCCACCGAGCTTCCAAGCTTTATTTCAAGCCTGCCGTCATACATAAGCTTAATATCCGAACGGGTAGTGAGGTCAATAGAGTCTATATTTTTAAATTTCAGCTCATGAAGATCATCAAGAAGCTCTTCAAGAATATCTGCCTTAAATGAATCCTCAGAAGCAAGTTTGTCACCCTGACTAAGGCTTTTAAGCTCAAAGCCCTTTACAACAGGTATATCCCCTGTCGGAGCAGGATTTTTCGTTTCAAGTATCTTTCCCGAAGCAGACAGCACATAGTAAGAGTTTTTATACTCGATATCAGCCGCCTTTTCAGCCTCCGTGCAGGTTATAACAAGTGTTGACGGAAATTTCTTTGTGACCTTGACATCATCAAGATACACAAGAGTATCTTTCAAACGCTTTTCAACTATATCCGTATTCGTCCTCACAAGGTTTTGTCCCGTTGAAACGCCCCCCACGCCAAGGATCTGATCCTGTTCGTAAAGGGTAACGCCCTCTATTTTTATCTCCGACACATTAAAAAACAAAAACATACTCAGCACCAGCAGCAGCGCCGCAGCCGCAAAAAATCCGGCAACATACACGTTGCGCATATTCACTGTCTGCCGACGTGCCGCAGGCTGCTGTGAGTTCATTCTGTTTTCCTTGTAAGTTCCGTTCATTTTACTCTTTCCTAACTGCTAGTAATTTACACGTTTTATGTTTCCGCCCAGAAGCGTAAAAGCATTTTCAATGCAGTCATAGCCCCTGTCCATAAGCTTTATATTAGTGAGAGATGTTTCTCCCTCTGCCGAAAGCGCCGCCACAGCTAACGCCGCACCGCCTCTGAGGTCAGGCGCACGGACTTTTGCTCCGTAAAGCTCCTTCACGCCCTCGATAACAGCCACTTTTCCCTCTGTCTTTATATCCGCACCCATTCTCACAAGCTCGTCAACATGGCGGTAGCGGTTTTCAAAAATATTTTCCACCACCACACTGGTGCCTTTTGCCTTAGCAAGTGCCGCCGTGACTATCGCCTGAGCGTCCGTAGGGAATCCCGGATACGGCATAGTCCTCACCGTCCGCACAGCTTTTAGCTGTTTAGGCGCTTTTATAAATATCCTGTCCTCATATAGAAATACCTGACAGCCCATTTGCTCAAATATAGGTATGACCGCACGGATATCCCCTGCCCTTGCCCCAAGCAGACCTATCTCGCCGCCTGTTGCCGCCGCCGCACTCATAAAAGTCGCCGCAACTATCCTGTCGGGCATGACAGAGTATTCACAGCCGTGTAGCTTTTCCACACCGCTTATTGTTATCGTTCCGCCCCCTGCGCCGCCTATCTTTGCACCGCAGCAGTTCAGAAACTCCGCAAGATCGCATATTTCAGGCTCTCTTGCCGCATTGTATATAACCGTGTCACCCTTTGCCAGAACAGCCGCAAGCATGATGTTCTCAGTCGCTCCCACAGAGGGGAACGAAAGGTCTATCCTAGCCCCTCTAAGCCCTCTCGGGCAGGTGCAGCTAAGCACGCCATACTCCTCGTTTATCCTAACGCCCATTTTTCTAAGTGCGCACAGGTGCATATCTATAGGTCTCGGACCAAGCTCACACCCTCCCGGGAATGACAGCCTGCATTCACCTGTTCTTCCAAGAACAGCTCCCAGAAAAACGATCGACGAACGCATCTCTCTCATAAGCTCATCTGGCACAAAGGTCTTTACAGCGCCCCTTGCATCCACAGTAACACAGCCGTCCTCACGGCTGCACCTTGCCCCAAGCACCGACAGAATGCGGCAAGCCGCAAATACGTCCGAAAGTGCAGGACAGTTATGTAGCCTGATCTCTCCGTTTATAAGAACACACCCTGCCAGCAGCGGCAGAGCTGCGTTTTTTGCTCCCTGAACGGTTATCTCTCCGTTCAGCCTGCTTCCTCCCTGAATGATAAGCCGTTGCATAAGCGTCGCTCCTTTTAAGGTTTTGACTTATCTTATGCAGGACCGCCCATATAGGTTAAAGCTATTTGTTGATATATATCTCTGTAGCGTTTGAAACAGGCATAAAAGCAGGCAAACAAGGCAGATAGGAGTCCTTGCCTATCTTCTTTTTCATATCCTTAGTTGAAAGTATCATGCCGGTAACGCAATCGTCAAACGTACTATCGTCCATATCAGTGATATTCACAAGTATCCTTACAGTGACCTCCTTGGAGGAAAACGGAGGAACAGTGTCGCCTATGACCTCGCCGTCGCTGTTTGTTGTAACGCTGGTCGCATAGCATACCGCGTTGTCATATTCAGAAGAAACATGGCTGATCTCATACTGCGGTATCTTTATCTCAAAAGGAGACGGGTTTTTGATATTGAACACTATATCTGCAAAACGATAGCTTGAACTCAACTCAGAACCAAAAGCTTCTTCGTTGTATACAGAATAATTTGACAGCGCATATGTTTT
Organism: Ruminococcus sp. AF17-1AC; assembly: GCF_003461385.1. Lineage (NCBI taxonomy): Bacteria > Bacillati > Bacillota > Clostridia > Eubacteriales > Oscillospiraceae > Ruminococcus > Ruminococcus sp. AF17-1AC. The sequence goes on along the minus strand of NZ_QTWZ01000016.1, from coordinate 34,416 downwards.
AAAATCCGTCATACCCATTGTTTTGAACACGTTGTCATCATATCTAACCACGCTCTTGTCTGCGTCATTGAAAAACAGCGGTGGGAAGAAGAACACCATAAGCACAAGCACAATAATAACAGCCACAACTGTCTTTATTATCTTGCCGCGCTTAACATATGAATCTCCCACCTTTACTCCCTTGCTAAGACCTGTCGCCGCCTGTGCAGGCATAGCCGCAGCGTCCTCAAGGAAATCGTCCTCATCGTCCTCTTCCTTGTGCTTGGTAGGGTCATCGTAAGTCTTTGTGGCACGGTCGAACTCCCCTGCCTTGTTGAACTTTTCTCCGTCAAAAATCTCGTCGGCGGTGCGGTTCACTCCGCTGCCCTTGAACTTTTTATCTGACAGTTTTTTTATCTTGTCAACATCAGGCACTTCAATGCTGTCCATTGAAGCCCTCTTGTTATACTGTCTGTAATTCTTATCCATTATTTTATCCCCTTAAATTTTACGTTCCTTATCCCTTAATAAGTGGCTCTAAAGCCTTGAATATCCTGTCCTCAGTATCGGCAACATGAAGCTTTGCAGCGTTTTCCGAGCACTGTCTGAGTTTCTCAGGATCTTCTATAAGCCCCTTTACAGTATCGATAAAAAGCTTTTCCGTCAAGTCTTTTTCTTCGATAACAAAGCCTGCTCCTGCGTTTTGCAATACCATGCCGTTGTAATACTGATGATTTTCAGCCACCATAGGCGACGGGATAAGCACAGAAGCTCTGCCCATTGCTTCAAGCTCCGCCAGCGAAGCTGCTCCGCACCTTGATATAACAAGGTCAGCCGCAGCCATTGCCACAGGCATATTGATATAATCCTTTATGATACGTCTGCTGTTGTTGATATCTATACCCATAGCCCTGAGCTTTTCAGGATAGTCCTTATAGCCCTGATAAGTGCCGTAGGAATGTATATGACAGACCTTAACATCATTGTCCTGATACCATTTCAAAAGCTTTGCGATATTCTCATTAAGCACTCTCGCACCCAGACTTCCGCCTGTTGAAAGCACACATATTTCATTTTCATCAAAACCAAGCTGTTTTTTAGCCTCCGACTTTGACATGGTGTTGAAAGCTCCCCTTACAGGCAGACCTGTCACCACAGTCTTGGCATTTTCGGGCATATACTTTTCTGCCTCTTTCACAGTGAGCATAACAACGTCTGCAGACTTTGCAAGTATCTTGTTTGTTACGCCCGGAAAAGCGTTCTGCTCGTGGATAGCCGTCTTTATGCCCATTTTAGCGGCTTTTCTAACTATAGGTCCTGAAACATAGCCCCCGGTTCCTATAACAAGATCAGGCTTTGCTTCCTTTATTATCTTCTTTGCAGTGCTTCCTGACTTTACAAGACACCCTGCCGCATGGATATTTCTTTTGAGATTTACCCAGTTAGGCTTTCTCTGAAAGCCCTCTATCTTTATAGGATAGAACTTATATCCCGCCGCAGGCACGAGCCTTGCCTCAAGCTTTTCAGGATTTCCCGCAAAGCTTATCTCAGCGTCAGGATAATGTTTTTTTATGATCTCCGCAATGGCAAGAGCAGGATTTACATGACCTGCCGTGCCTCCGCCTGCAAGTAAAACTCTGAGCATAGAACTAATACCTCTTTACTTTTTTTTGATGCACTGACGTGAAACGTTGAGCATGATACCCATTTCTGCAAGCTGTATCATCAGTGCAGTACCGCCGTAGCTGAAAAACGGCAGTGAAATACCCGTGTTAGGGAAAGCGTTGCAGGCTACCATAATGTTGAAAAGTGCCTGCGAGCCTATCTGTATTGTTATACCAGCCGCAAGAAGCATACCAAAACGATCCTTGCTTCTTGAAGCGATCATGAAGCCCTCGATTATAAAAAGCACAAACAGCAGTACCACTACCATTGCACCCACGAAGCCAAGCTCCTCGCAGATAATAGCGAAAACGAAGTCGTTTTGCGACTCAGGCAGATAGTATTTTTGCCTTGACTCTCCAAATCCAAGACCGAACCAGCCGCCCGAGCCTATAGACAATAGAGATTCATAGGTCTGAAAGGTCTTTCCGCTAGGGTCGGATTCAGGATTTTTCCAGCTCTGTATACGATCTGAAATATAAGAAAAGCCTGAGCCTGACGCCATTTTATATATCAGCAGCAGCACCCCGAAAACAGCACACACACCGATAAATTTCCAGAAGGTCTTTTTTGGCATACCGCTTATGAACATCATAGACACTCCCATGATACCCACCAGCATAACAGCCGACATATGCCTCTGAAAAATAAGCACTAGCGCCACCGCGCCCATTATCACAGTAAACGGTATAATACAGAATTTCCAATCCTTGAACTTAGGATAATTCACCGACATTATGTATGCGAAAATAATAATGAACGTTACCTTCAGAAGCTCCGACGGCTGAAAGCTGATCGGACCTATTTGTATCCAACGCTTTGCACCGGCAACGTCTATTCCGAAAAGAGCTGTATAAAACGTAAGAAGATATGTGGCGATAAACGCAATATATGCTATCTTAGTGTTCTGAAAGAAGTGATAATCAAGATAGCTCGTTGCAAACATCAGAAGAAGACCAAGTCCGGCAGACTTGAGCTGGCTCACCAGATAATAATATCCATCGTTATATTCACTCAGACCCCACGCATAGCTTGCAGAAAACATCATCAGAAGTCCGAATACAAGCAATACCATTACTAGAATAAAAAACGGCTTGTCTATCTCCGTAAGTATAAATCTGAATCTATGTTTTCTTTTTGCCTGTGCCACAGGTTGTTTAAGAGGAACGTGACTATTATACACTATGCTTCCGTCACGTTCACGTCTAGGACCTCTTATAGCCAAACAAACAACCTCCCAACAAAATCTCTATATGAAAAACTTTCCCGAATATATCAAAAACGCTATCGCCGCCGCAGCCCCTGCCACAGATATCACAGCGAATATCCCGATCACGGCATGATCCCCGTGACCCTTTTTCTGCAAATGCTCATGAAGCGTGTAACCTTTCATAAGCAGCTTTTTTCTTATCTTAAAAACGATATACTGCAAAAGCCCGCAAGCTCCGTCAACGACCACCGCCGCACCTGCCGGCAGGAAAACGAAATATTCTCCCGAAAGCAGCACCGCCATAGTCATAAGACCCCCAAGCGCCAGCGCACCCGACTCGCCCAAATAAAGCTTCGCAGGACTGCACCCCCAAAAGAGAAAGCCTCCTGCCGCACCCATTGTGCAAACAGCAAAAAGCCGAGCGGCGTCAGAGCCTGCCCCTGCCGCAAGACCGCTTGACAGCCCTGCCGAAAATATCAAAGCCGTTACAGCACACAGCCCGTCAGTACCCGTGTCGGTCTTACCGCCTGCGCAATCGTGTATCTTCACCATGTTTATCCCCACTGTCATAAACAGCGGAAAAAGCGGATAAAAAAGCCCGCCGAACTGCACATAGCCCAAGTGAAAAGGCATAAGCACTGCCGTCTGCACTCCTCCGCAGTATCTGAGTCCCACGCACACTCCAAGACATATAAGATACTCCATACATATCTTGTAAAAAGGCTTCATGCCTATGCCAAGCTTTTTCTCCTTAACATAGTCCTCCGAAAGCCCGATAGCCGTGAGCATCAAAACTCCGCCCAGAGCGATAAACACACGCCTTGAAAACTCTCCGTTCTCAAAACTCAGCACCGCCTGCGAGTCATAAAATATAACTCCCGTAACAATGCCGAATATAACGCAGAGCATTATGACAACTCCGCCGAATTTCGGCTCAGAGCCGTCCTTTGCGAACCTGTTGCCTATATAAAAATCGAATTTGCCTGTTTTTATCCTGCGGAAATATGGTATGAACACTCTGCCGAGAACATATCCCAGCACCATTTCACACCCCAGTATCACCGCCTGCACGCTCCAACTCATTTTGTCAGTGCATTGAACACTTCTTCAAGCTTCATTCCTCTGCTTCCCTTGAAAAGCACAGCATCGCCCTTTGCAACTACCTCTTTCAAAGCCGCCGCAAGGTCATCTCTGCTTTCAAAGTGCCTGCAATTTTCCTTTGCAAAGCCCTTTTTCTCAGCACCCTCTATATAGCACTTTGAGTCCTCGCCAAAGCAGTAAAGCAGGTCAGCCTTTGAAGCCGCAACATACTCTCCCACATTTCTGTGATAGGTCTTTGAGTTCTTGCCAAGCTCAAGCATATCTCCAAGCACGCAAATACGCTTGCCCTCCGCCTGTGCCTGTGAAAGCACCGAAAGGCTCGCTTTCATTGAGTCAGGTGCAGCGTTGTAGCAGTCAACTATATATGTAACTCCGTCAATGACGGTAACATTCTGTCTTAAACCCTCCGGTTTGAACTGAGCAATGCCCTTTACAATATCCTCAGGAGAAATATCAAGCGCAAGACCCACGCAGAACGCCGCAAGAGCGTTCTTTACATTATGCTCGCCCAAGCAGTTTATCTGGGCGGCTATCTTTCCGCCCTCATAGTTTATAGTAAATGTTATGCTGTTGTCAACAGTCTTAACACCGCTTGCATAAACATCGCAGTCCTTCTTTGATACAGAATAGTAATAAACCTTTCTGTCAGAATGTAACTGCACCCCTGCAAGCAATTTATCATCACGGCAAAGTATCAGCGGAGCGTCATAAGCCGCACCGTCAAGTATCTCAAGCTTCGCCTTGAGAATGTTTTCCTGCGTGCCGAGATTTTCAATATGTGAAATGCCGATGTTTGTTATAACAGCCACGTCAGGCTGACATGACATTGACATTCTCGATATCTCCCCCTGATGTGACATACCCATTTCGATAACAGCCGCCTCATAGCTGCTGTCAAGACCGAAAAGCGTCTGCGGCATACCTATCTCATTGTTGTGGTTGCCCTGAGTTTTCAGCGTCTTGTATTTCTGCGCCACAACAAGGGCTATCATATCCTTAGTGGTGGTCTTTCCCACGCTTCCTGTTACGCCAACTACCTTAACATCGAATTTAGACCTGTAATACCCCGCAATGTCGAGCAATGCCCTTGCAGTGGAGTCAACTATCATACATCTTGCACCCTCCACAGGTCTTTCCGTGACAACAGCCTCCGCACCAAGCTCCATAGCCTTTGCGGCAAAGTTATGTCCGTCAAAATTCTCACCCTTTAGTGCAATAAAAAGCGAACCTGGCTTTATTGTTCTCGTATCGGTGGAGATATCGGAAATTTCAACGTCAGCAGGATAGCCGTAGCTTCCGTGAACCGCCGATATTATCTCCTGTAAGCTTAATTTTTCCATTTTAATTCTTATCCGCCAATTTCTCGGCAGTATCTCCTTTCCCTTTTCTTATAAATATATATCTATTTTCATTCATCGCCGAAACGATGCAAACGGGACATCGTATTTCTGCAAAGCAGAAATTGCGCTGCTCCACTACATAACAAATATGTTATTTTCTATCTCTTATCTGCCCTCAGCTTCAAGCTCTTTAAGAGCGTCCGCAACGACTTCTCTCTCGTCAAAATGTATCTTCACACCACCTGCAAGTATCTGATAATCCTCATGGCCCTTGCCGGCAAGCACGATGATATCGTCCTTTTCCGCATGATGTATAGCCCAGTGGATAGCCTCACGCCTGTCAACGATAGTTATGTAAGGGGTTGTCTTGCCCTCCAAACCAACCAGAACATCATTTATGATATCCTGCGGATCTTCATTCCTCGGGTTGTCGGAAGTGACGATAAGAAAATCAGCATTATCCGCCGCAGCCGCAGCCATAAGGCTTCTCTTAGAAGCGTCCCTGTTTCCGCCGCAGCCGAAAAGGCATTTTACCTTTCCGCTTGCACTGTTCTTTATAGCCGAAAGCACGTTCACAAGTGCGTCAGGAGTGTGAGCATAGTCGCATATAACAGTGAAATCTCTGCCTGTTGGAACTATCTCCGCTCTTCCTCTTACGCCCTGCATAGTCCCCAAAGCTCTGATAGTCTTGTCAACGTCAAATCCAAGGGTCTCACAGCAGGCTATAACAGCCAGCGAGTTTGAAACGTTGAAAAGTCCGGGCATATTGAATGAAACATTGTGCTTTATCTTTCCGTCAGTGAAAACATACTTCACACCGCTTGCTGAAAGCAGTATATCCTCTGCTCTGAAATCAGCCTTTGTACAGCATGAATAAGTTTTCGCAGGACAGCTTATCTCTTTGAGATATCTTCTGCCGTATTCATCGTCTATATTGATGATAGCGTTGTCAGATATAGTGAAAAGTATCTTCTTAGCCTGATAGTAATTTTCCATCGTGCCGTGAACGTCAAGATGATCCTGCGTCAGGTTAGTGAAAACGCCCACCTTATAATGACAGCCTGAAAGTCTTTTCTGCTCTAAGCCCTGCGAGGAAGCTTCCATAACAACATAGTCGCACTTCTCGTCAGCCATTTTTCTGAAAAGCTCATAAAGATCATAAGGTTCAGGAGTAGTTCTTGCAGTAGGATAAACGTCGTCGCCTATCTCGTTCTGACAAGTGCCGATAAGACCAACCTTACAGCCGAATGAAGAAAGCACCTTCTTTATAACAGTTGTTATAGTCGTCTTTCCGTTAGTGCCTGTTACACCGATAAGAGTAAGCTCCTTTTCAGGGTGACCGAAAAATGCCGCACACAGCAGAGGGAAAGCCTCTCTCGTATTCTCCACGATTATCTGACAGTCAAGCCCCAGATCTCTTTCGCAGACTACAACTGCACAGCCCTTTTCTATCATGTCCTTAGCAGCGTCATGTCCGTCAAAGGTCTTTCCTTTTATGCACACGAACATCGAGCCTGCCTTGACAGCCTTTCTTGTGTCGCTCGTAACGTCGCTTATCTCCATATCAGGCAGAGAAGTTTTCGCAACGTCCTTTATGATATCATATAGTTTCATAATTATCATTCCTTATCATGGTTTCTTACTGTGAGCCTACCGAGGTCACTGCAAATGTTACCGACACAGCCGTTCCCATTGGAACGCTCTGTCCTGCTCCCACGCTCTGATCGGACTGTGCAACTGCACCCTCCTCCTCATAGCCTGAGCCTTCTGCCGTCAAGTTAAGACCATACATATCAAGCGTAGCCTTTGCCTGCTCCTTTGTAAGTCCTTTAAGTTCAGGCACCGTAACAGTTTCTTCCTTGGCGTTTGCTTCTGTGTAAAGCACAACCGATCCGCCATGCTCTATCTTTGCGGCAACAGGCGTCTGCTTAACAACAGTGTCGCCCTCGCCCTTGACCTTGACCTCAAGTCCAAGATCTTCAAGTGTCTTTTTGGCTTCCTCAACAGTATAATACTGAACGCTAGGTACTGAAACCTGCAAGTCTGCAAGCTCGCTCTCGTCATACTCAGGGAAGATCCCCACATAAGGCAGAACGTCTGAAAGCACGTTCACGCATATAGGTGCTGCCACCTGGCTTCCGTAGAATTTCTCGCCTGTGGGGTGGTCTACCATTACGAGCATTACTATCTCCGGATCGTCAGCAGGAGCGAATGCACAGTATGAAGAAACATACGTCTGACCGGTCGGGTCCTCGTCCATTTTCTGTGAAGTACCCGACTTACCGCCTATCCTGTATCCCTTTATATAGCAGTTAGAGCCGGGCTGACCTTCAACAACGCCCTCGAGTATCTCTCTCATAGAAGCGGAGGTGTCCTCAGAAATGACCTGACGTCTTACAACAGTGTCCATTTTCTTTACAATGTTGCCGTTCTCGTCAGTTATGCTGTTCACTACCTGCGGTGTAACAAGATAACCGCCGTTTATAGCCGCCGAGTAAGCTGTTATCATCTGTATCGGCGTTACCTTATTTGTCTGACCGAATGAAGATGAAGCAAGCTGAACAGGGCCCATGTTGCTAAGCGGCATACTGATAGAATTTGATTCCGCAGGCAGGTCGATACCTGTCAGCTCGTTGAAGCCGAACGCATTGTAATACTGACAGAACTTTTCAGAGCCAAGCTTCATGCCTATCTGAATGAATACAGGGTTACATGAGTTTAGCATTGCCTGGGCAAGATCCTGCGAACCGTGGTCGGTAGTTGACCAGCAGTGGAAAGTCGTGTCCTCCACCTGTATCTGAGTGCCGCAGCCAAAAGTATCATTAAGAGTGATAGCCTTTTCTTCCAAAGCCGAAGCACCTGTTATGACCTTGAATACAGAACCCGGATTGTATGTTTCTGAAACCGCCTTGTTCTTCCACTGAAGGGACCATGCGTCAAGCTGTTTCTGCTTGTAATCGTTTGAATCTTCATCAAGCCCCGCAAGCTCCGCCGCCGTCTTTTCATCGGAGATAGCCGCAGGCTCATTAGGGTCATAAGGATCAGAAGTCGCCATTGCGTATATCTGACCCGTCTTAGGATTCATTATGATACCGCAGGCTCTGTCAGTAGGCTGATTTTCCTTAACTGCCTTTGCAAGCTCTTTTTCAAGGATATACTGAATGTTGGCGTCGATATTCAGATTAAGATCGTCGCCGTCCTGAGCGTCATAGCTCTGCTTGTATCTGTATGGTATCTCAGTTCCGTCGCTTGCCTTTGCAGTGATTATCCTGCCGTCAATGCCGCTGAGATAATCGTCATAGTAAGCTTCAAGACCATATATGCCGTTGCCCTCATAGTCCGTGTGACCAAGAACAACAGAAGCAAGAGTATTCTGTGGATAAAGTCGCCTTGTGGTAGGGTCGCACCTTACGCCGTCAATGCCAAGCTCCGTGAGCTTATCCTCGATAGCCGTGGAAACGGTCTTTTCCACCTCTTTTTTCAGCACGATGTACTGAGTATCCGTCTTAGTGAGTTTTTCTCTCACAGTGTTAGTGTCTATCTCAAGATTGAGTGCCAAAAACTCCACAAGCTCGTCAAGACATTCGTCCCCTGATTTCGTTGCGTCAAGTCTTTGCTGATATGTAGCCTTCTTGGACGCATCGTCCTCTTTGGCTATATATCCCTTAAGCTCCTCTATCTTCTTGTCGTTGTCATCAAGCTTTTCTTTGAGCATAAGAGGGTCTGCATAAACAGTATAGACCGTTGCGCTCTGAGAAAGCACCGTTCCGTTTGAATCATAAATAGTGCCTCTTGACGCTGAAACAGCCGTGCTTTTAAGCTGCTGAGCGTTTGCAAGGGACTGCCACTTCTTGCCGTCCTTTATAGACACTGAAAAGATGGTCGCAACCGTATATATAAGTATCGCCGCCACAGGCAGGCTCAGCCAAATATTCAGACGTTGTTTCATTCTGGCACTTGGTCTGTCGGTCATAAATATCTCCTCTCAGGACATCACCGCACATACAAAATCTTCAATAATTTAGCATGATACGGCAAATATCGTATTTTCACACATACAAATTAATAGAACAAGAAAGCTAAGCACAAATATCTTGTCCCTAACTTTCCCCATAATTATTTTATTCACTAAGCCCCGATATATTCCAGAACAGAGCTGAACCAGTGTTTTATCTTAACGAACACATTGTCGTCCTCGGCCTTTACCACCTTTGCCACCGAGTCTGACTCCACAGTTACATACTCTATCTGAGATTTATCCAGCTTTTTAAGTCCCAGCTCATTCTCAGCATACTCCTCGACCTTTGACATATTGGTCTTCTGAGCAAGCTCTGACTGTAAGCTTACATTCTCTCCCTGAAGCTGAGCAAGCTGTTCCTCCTGTCTGGTCTGCTCCGAACATAGGCTTGATATTTCGACTCTGCCGTATATCATCGTTCCAAGAACAACAGCCACCAGCAAACAAATGCCTATCACAGCTACTACCGATACGGTTTTCTGCTTTAGTGCAGGGTTTTTCTTATATTTTATGGCTCTTTGAGCCTCCGCCTCCTGAGCGTTGTCATAGGCACTGTAATCAAATGCCAAGTTATGTACCTTTGCCATTGCGGTAAAACACCTCTCACGATCCACGGGCAAGCCCGTTATTTACACATTCCCAATTTCACACAAATTTCACTCAGTCCTTGATCTTCTCGATCACCCTGAGCTTAGCGCTGCGGCTTCTGTTATTCTCCGCAAGCTCCTTTTCATCAGCCTCTATAGGCTTTCTGTTCACAAGCTTTCCCCTAGGCGTTCTTCCGCATATGCACTGTGGAAAATCAGGCGGACATATACAGCCCTTGCAGAAGCTCTGAAATCTCTGCTTTACCAATCTGTCCTCCAGCGAGTGGAAAGTGATTATGCAAAGCCTGCCGCCCACGTTAAGACAATCGAACGCCTTGTCAAGAGCGATATTCAAATGTTCAAGCTCCTTATTTACCTCTATCCTGATAGCCTGAAAAGTCTTTTTGCAAGGGTTTTTCTCACGCCTTGCCTTCTGCGGAACTGCGCTTTTTATTATCTCGGCAAGCTCCATAGTTGTCTCTATCGGTTTTTGTTCTCTGTATTTTATTATCTTAGAAGCAATGCTTCTTGAAAACTTTTCTTCGCCGTACTCGAAAATTATCCTCGCAAGGCTCTGATAATCATATCCGTTCACAACGTCCTTGGCGGAAAGCCCCTCCCCTGACATTCTCATGTCAAGAGGCGCGTCATTGTGATAGGAAAAGCCTCTCTCCGCATTGTCAAGCTGATAAGAGGAAACGCCCAGATCCATAAGAATGCCGTCAGCACCGCTTATTCCGAGCCTTTCAAATATCTCGTCTATCTCAGAGTAATTCCCTCTCACAACAGTCGCAGGATAGCCTGCCAACCGCTCAGTCGCAGTTTTCACCGCCTCGGGATCTCTGTCTATAGCCACAAGCCTGCCGCCCTTTTCGCCGTCAAGCCTTTTAGCGATCTCTCTCGAATGTCCTGCCCCTCCGGCAGTGCCGTCGCAGTAAATGCCGTCAGGTCGAATGTTCAGACCCTCCAGGCACTCATCAAGCAGTACGGGAATGTGGTTAAATTCCATTAAAAATCAAGCCCCTCCAGAGCTTCCATAAGCTCGTTATCATCAATGCTGCTGTTGAAATCGTCCCAGCGCTTTTTATCCCATATCTCACATCTGTCAGATACTCCGGCCACAACGATCTCCTTTTCAAGCCCTGCCACCTCTCTCAGTGACTGCGGAACAAGTATCCTGCCCTGCTTGTCAGGCTCGACCTCGCACGCCCACGCCATAAAGCTTCGCTGTAAAGCTCTCGCCTTAGCCATAGGCAGACTTCTGATCTTTTCGGCTCTTTTCTCGAAATCCTCAAGGGAATAAACGAACAGACAGCCGTCTATACCTTTAGTTACAATGAACCGCTCGCCGATAAGCTCTCTGAGCTTAGTAGGAAAAGTCATTCTTCCCTTAGCGTCCATAGTCTGATTGTAAGTTCCTTTAAGCAAGCACGCCTGCAAGCCGTTCACCTCCCTTGACCGAGTTAAGCAATGAAATGCCACTTTTGAAGCACTCATCACCACTTTTTTGCACTTTTAACCACCGTACAATAATTATACACTATATTATAGAAAATTGCAACAGTAATATTTCCCAAAGTGAATTTTTGCAAGGGATTTTTCTTGGACACTTGGTCAATTTTAGAGAGATTTTAGGGGGATTTTGTAACTTTCGTCTTTTAATTTGTCACCATCTTGTAATTTGTAAACTTTTAATTAATTTTACATCATACAATATCTTGTGGTACCTTAAACATTTGCACCTGTATAAAGATAACAGATATTTCCGTAAAACTCCCATACATTCACATCGTATTGACCTTATAAAGTTATTGTAACACAACATATAGTATACGTCAATAGGTTTTGCGAAAAAAAGCACAATTATTTCTGACGCTGTGACAGAAAAAGCAAGAAGGGTGATGAACGGTAGAATATAGTGTCGTAAAAAGGTTAAAATTCGGTAACAAGGAAATTTGTTTTCTAATTTAATTATTACACTATCCGATTTTGTAAATTTTCATTGCTTAGATAAAGAAAATAAAGTTTGAAGAGGAATGGAGCGTGAGAGAGGGTTTTTAACGTTAAAACAGCCAAAAATAATAGTAAAATTGCACAAAACCGCAAAATAAAGTGGCAAAAAAGGCAACTGCAAGGGTAGAAATACAATATGCAGTAAAAAAGCGGACGCACATCGGTGCGTCCGCCAAGCCTCAGTTATTTACTTGCAAAAATTCTCAATGTATCTGTCGATACACTGTGCCACGATCTCAGTAGCGTGTTCACGATCCTTAACATCATCGACCACAGTGTCCTTGTGTTCAAGTGCCTTGTATACCGAGAAGAAATGACACATCTCATCAAAAATGTGCTTAGGCAGCTCTGAAATGTCCTTATATATGTTGTATGTAGGATCATTGAGCGGAATGCAGATTATCTTCTCGTCAGCCGCACCATTGTCAAGCATGGAGATAACGCCTATAGGATAACAGTCAACCAAAGACAAAGGTGCAAGCGTTTCCGAGCAAAGCACAAGTACATCCAACGGGTCGCCGTCCTCTGCATACGTCCTAGGGATAAAACCATAGTTTGCAGGATAGTGGGTCGATGTGTAAAGTATCCTGTCCATTCTCAGAAGACCCGTGGTCTTGTCAAGCTCGTATTTTACCTTTGAGCCTTTTGGTATCTCTATTACCGCCGTGAATTTTTCCTTTGTTATCACTTTTGGTGAAATATCGTGCCAGATGTTCATGTACATTCCTCCTGTATTTTCATTCAGCTTCGTACATACCCTCAGACTTTAGATTTTCAGGTATGTCAAAAACCGTTTCGCCGTCTGCCTCAACGCATGAGATACAACCGGCGTTGTCCTCGTTTATCAAGTCCCACAGTGTTACAACTTCATCTTCGCCCACAACGTCTATCCCAAGCCTGTCAAAAAGCTTCTCAAGTTTCTTTGGATTGCGTGAGTATATCTGAAATTCCTGATAGTCTGTGAAATATATCTCCTCGTCATTCTTGTGCGAGCCAAATCCAAATCTCGATACTCCGTCATTTACAAGCACAGTGCCGTAACGCTTCATTATGGCAAGGGCGACCTCTTTCGTGCAGTTATCAAGATAATAGGTCTTGTATCCATCTCTCTCGCTGTCAGGAAGCTCCAGAAAGAAGAATATAGGCTCAGCGAGCTTCTCTATAACACCGCAGGCGACCTTCGCCATGATGTCACAACTCAACACACCCCTTATATTATCCCCCTGAATGTGGCAACAAGACCGCAGTTTTTCCGCTCCGCCCACAGATACGCCCTGACAGAGGGTAAAATTATCTTCCATAATATCCTCCGTAAAATAGTTTTATTACCAATAGTATAAACCATTTTCGCAGATATTTCAAGTATAACCTATGAATTTACATTAAAAGTTTACAGCGGTACAGCCTTTCAGCCATACCGCCGCTAGAGATCACAAAATTCAGAAAAAGAACAGCGTTCTCACGCATATTTCGCAAACAGCCTGTTACTTGCCTCTCTGCTCAATAATGCCGATCATCTCGCCCACATCTTTCATACCTGAAACTTCGCCCATTTTGAACCTCATCTTGAACTCGTCCTCCACCGCACCGATAAGAGTGATATGCTCGATAGAGTCCCAATCCTCAATATCGTCAGCCGTGGTGTTCTCGTCCACCTCCAAAGTATCATCATCAAAAACATCTCTGAAAACATCATCAAGTCTTTCAATTATCTCGTCCTTGCTAAGCATAATGCTCCTCCTTCACCTTTATAACAGTATTTTTATCCTCATACCCCTCAACCATTAGCCGCCAAGCCGTGTTGCCCTCTTCGTCCTGAGATATCTTCTCAAAGCCAAAGCTTTCATACAGCCCTGCCACCATTTTATTTTTCGCCGTAGGGTAATAATGCCCGTATATCTCCCTTATGCCACGCTTTTTCGCCTGTGCCACCAGACTATCCAGCATAGCAAGCTCCATATCCCTTTTCAGCACACGGCATGACATCAGCCAAAGCTCGATATCAAGCCTGCCCTTGTCCTCGCTGTCTGTCTTTCCGATAGTCACCGCCACAACGCCGTTGTCACCGAATTTGTCATAAAGCTTTCCATACAGCCTTATGTATTCATCAGAGTTATAGACCGCCTCCATTTGCTCCGCAGTGTATCTCTTTGTGGTGAGATTGAACTGATTGCTCTTGTTGGTGAGCTGAGTTATCCTTTGCAGATACAAAGGCGAAAAATCCCCTATCTCTGCCGTCATTTCAAGACTCAAAAGATAATCATGATAATCCGCAAACCTGCTCTGCGCCTTTGCACGCTGAGCGTTCGCCCTGTACATATCATTGCGTTTGAGATCGTCCTCCGACAGCGTAACAGTTTCAAAATATCCCGAACGGTCAAGCACTCTTATGTAGTCCGTGACCTCCCCTATCTCAGGCACAGCCGTTCCCCCAAGCTGTCCCCTGACTATCTCCCTCTCCGCAGGGTTATCGTCCACAAAAACAAACGCCTCAGAAAGAATGTTAAGCTCCTCAGCCGTGTCAACGATATTTTTGTCCTTTGGCAGCCAGTTGGCTTTTATCGCCACAAAATCATCAGGTCTAAGCACGCCCTCAGGGTGGGAAAGCCCAGCCAAAGCGTTCTCTTCCTCGTTTTTGGAGCATACCGTCAAAAGCACGCCCAAGTCCTTGTGCGCCTTAACATACTGCTGAAACTCAAAATAAGCCATTGCCTCAGCCGTTTCCTTGCCTATCTCCAGATTTTCCACACCGTCGTCACCAACGATGCCGCCCCAAAGAGTGTTGTCAAGGTCAAGAGCCAGCGCCTTTTTGTTCTTGCCAAAGATAGCCTTTATAATATTCGCCACCTGAAAAGCCAGCTCAGGTATAGCCTCGATATTTAGCGCATATTTGTAGAGATACCAATACTTAGGCTCGCTCCACTTTTCAAGCCCATATGCCGCTGACAGCCAGTTTATATCATTGAGATAAACCTCCGGCCTCCGGGCTATCCTGTCATACAAAGCCGAATTGAGCCTTGTGACGAAGTTCACCTTTCCACGCCTGTCGGAAGCGTCCATGTTTCCCATAAGGCGGAAAAACGGAAGCTCAAAATTGTTCTGTATCACAGGACAGCCGAAATGCTCTTTCACTCCGTCCCAAGCCTGAGAAAGCCTGTCAAGCTCAGCGTTCAACCCCTGCTCTATCTCCTCTTCGCCCGATCTGGGGGTAGGTGAAAAGCTGAGGTTTCTAAGGCTCGTGTGTATATAAACGATATCAGGTTTAAAGCGGTCAAGCTCCTCGTTTGAGAACACAGCGTCCTGCCAGAACTGTCCGTATTCCGATTGATAGAACTCACATTCAAAGCCCATGTCAAGCAAAAACAGCTCCAATACCGACACGATATCGTCCGTAGTCGAGCCGCCCAGCACAGCCACTCTCTTTTTCAGCCGCACCGTTCCGTCGCCCAAAAGCTGCCTTTTCAGCGACCTTTTCTTTTTCATTATAAACCCATTGTCAAATGGATACTCCAACTCTTTCATATTGCCCTCGCTTTTTGTATATGACCTATAGATCCGGTTCTCGTTCCCATATCATTTCATAGTCTTTTTCACCGGTAGCTTCGTCCAGACCCTCGCATTTGATATCAAAGCCCTCTCTCTCGTAAAAACGTATCGCCCGAGTATTTTTCTGATAAACGTTTAAAGACAGTTTAGCTTTTCTATCTTTTACATAGTTCAGCAACAGTTTTCCTATCCCCTGCGACCGCACTTCTTCTGAAACAAAAATGCCCTCGATATATCCACCATTTATCCCGATAAAGCCTTGTATTTTTCCATTACATTCGTATACATAAACTTCCGCCTGCGGCAGCATATCTTTTACTGGCTCAAAATTATCATTCCAGTATTGAGAAGGAATAAAGTAATGTGCATTCAGATTGGCGTTTAGCCATATATCAGCCACCCTGTCAATGTCCGATTTTTGAAGCTTTCTTATCTGCATGATAATTCACCAAGCTCCCACTACTTCCTAAACATATGAAAATCACAGCAGTCACCGCCGTACCCCAGCGTCTTAGTCCTGGTAAACCCTATCTTTTTAAGTCCGCCGTATGTAACATCATCAACATCACAAAACAGTCTGCAAAGCTCCTCACAGCCATTTTCAACACAAGCCGTGTGCCAAAGGCACTTTGTTATGGTGACGTTGAAATAATCCTTACCATGCTCCTGAACGCTCTCCTGAAGATCAGTGGTGCGCATTATCTTCAAAAATACCCTGCTGTATATCGCATAAAACCCAGGCACTATCTCCATTTTCACCGTGGAAGAATGTTTCTTCGCCGCCACTATCTCCAGCATATATTTGCGCATATACTTGTATACATCATCATCAGAAAGCCCCGCCGCAATGAAACTCTTGTAAAGGGCTATCCTCGGCAAAATGGTCTGTATAAGCGTTTTCATCTGATTTTCCGTCTTGCCCTTTGTGTTCCCGATGATTTCCCCAAGAGCCTTGTCCTGCATCTCAAACAGCTTTCCGCCCCTGTCATTACCGAAACTCTCTGCCAAAAACGCCTTTATCTGCTTTTGCTGTTTTATTTTCATTTTCACCGCACCTTTCTGCTGTCACTTCTTCCTGCTGTACCTAAAATCGCAGTAAGATGCACCCTCAGCAATAGTCCCCGTCCTAACGAGTTTCATGTTCATCATGTCCGCCAGCACAAAATCCATTCTGCATATGTAAGCCGCCAGCTCAGGACACCCCTCGTCCTTACAAAGCTTGCACGCCCCACATTCGTGATAATCATACCCAAGGTCATATTCACCATTGCCCGGCAGAATATCCACCACCCAATCGTTCTCATATAACCTCTTGTGGCTGTCTTCCGACCATTTCAAACGCCCCGGCATCTTCTTAGGGTCAAGATAACTGTCCACATCACCCATGACCTTGTGAAAAAGCTTTGAAGCACAAAGCCCGTCACGGAATATCTCGTAATTCTCCTCCGCAGACTTTCCTGTGCTCCTGTTCATGGCAATGTAATAGCTCGCCATAATGTACGAACTCAAAAGCTTTGACTTACCAATATCCTTAGCCCTCGCAACTATCTTCCCATGTTCTTCCTCTATCTTCTTAGCCACCTCTTTAGGAAAGCCTCTCCTTTTAAGCTCCGCCTTTACCACACTGTGATAAAAGTGAAATATCATCTTCACACTAAACGTATTTTCCATATTTTCACCTTTCTATACGTTAAACAACGCCAACTCTATTCCCGATTATCTATATTGTAAATAACGCAAGCAAACCCGGTTATCACCGCAAACAGTATCGCACCGCCCATTTCCTCCTGCAATGCTGCCCCGACAAAATAGCCAGCCATAGCCGCAAAAAACATGATAACAACAGCCGCCACCGTCCTAAATTTTTTCATAACGCTCAACCTCCAGCCTATCACATATTATCCAAAGCCATACGGCAAACCTCGTCCGTTAGCTTTACCTTACCCAAACCTAGAACACACACACCGCAAACCAGTACAAATAGGGCACCAGTGCCATAATTATATCATACACCGCCAAAATTTTCCCCGACCGAGCGTGACAATTCGCCATACCCTTTTTCCAAACCAACAAACTGTACAGCACGCTCACCGCAATATGTATCAAACCACAAGCAAAAATTATCCAATGAAAAACATCGTCCGGAAACTTCCCCTCACTGCCTGTCAGCTCAAAGCTAATGATTATCACCCAGCCCAAAATGTCATTTCCCAGACCACTGATAACATGAGCCGCTATAGCCAAAAATTTCTTCATATGCATACCCCCTATGCCAAAAGCATCTATTTTTTATTTTCTGATAACTCACATTTTATCATCACCCTGCACAAAATTCGCCCCACAAATTTGTGCAAACAAATGATTTATCTTTTAATTTGGCAACATTTCTGCAATTGTTGCATTTTTTATGCAACAAAAGGGGTGATTTTCGGGATAAGTAGAAAGCGTTTTGATACTTGCGGGCACGTACAAGCCCTGCGACTTAGTGAATCCGAGGTGCGTTTCTGGAACAGGCTGTAGAGTACTTGTGTCAAAGCGTGGGTGTGCATATGATATTTTGTGTATACGCAACCAAGGGCATAATTCCCAATGTCACACCCCGAACGCAACTTGAAAATTGAATATATATATCGGACAACATTACGGCAACAAGTCTGTATGGGCGAACAGCGTTCGCCCGTCGAAGAAACAAGTCCACGATTACAACCATTGCAGGACAGAACAAAAAAAACTATCCTATCACGCTTGTAGGGGACGGCGCCCCCGACGTCCCGACCCCTCGACAGCCTTTGTCCCCCTACAATTCTGAAATTATAACAAATTCTAAACACGGACGAACGCTGTTCACCCCTACAGATATTCGGGATAGTTTATTCCTCCGCAAAATCGCTCCGCTCTTTGCGTACCTACGTTTTGCTATGGGCTAGAAAGGCGGTGCAGATTTAATTCTCCAATATCACTTTCATCTAATATCTGACTTCTTTATGCTATTTTTCATTAAATCTGCACCTTGTCGGCTTGCGCCGAATGAGGCTCTGCCTCATACTCCGCTAGGGGCTTTGCCCCTAGACCACACAAGCCCTCTAGCGCCGGGCTTGAGCGTGCGCTTTATCTCTCGCTTCGCTCGGTGCTTTATTTTACTTTATGCTTGCAATTTACTTTGGTCTGCTATGCTCATTCCTCACTCCTCACTCCTCACTCCTCACTTAACTCCACTCCTCACTTAAGCTCCTACTGTATCCTAATATTATTCAAACAATCCACCTTACTAGGCGTTGAACAGCTCGTCAACGATATTGCAAACAGCAGGTCTGTGCAACCCACTTCTTTACAAAAATCAATAGCGTTTATATCAAAATATCTGAAATCACAAACATAGATTTTTGAGAAGCCATGGGTGAAAAATGGTATCAGAGCATTTCCAAAGCTGTCTTTGAACACCACAAGCACTCTGCCATTGTCCACGCCCGTGTCTATCTCTGCTATCTCCTGATCCACGTTGAGTATCGCAGAATAGCAGTTCACGCCCTCTGCATAGTCAAAAAACAGCGTAGACTCCACAGGGTTTTTAAACTCCGTATCGTAATACTTTACCGTCAGATCATCATTATTGTCAGGCTTATAGTAAATGAACTTGTCAGGATATTTTTTCAACTCGCTGTTGTAATTGCTGTAAGCATACATCGTTCCCACAAAGCCGTCTATCTCCCATTTATCGTAGGTATCAAGGTCTGGAAAATCTATTCCCGACTGATCGGCAAAAACCTGCGCCGCATAATATGCTCCCAAAGGCTGCCAGTGATGATCCGTTCTTGAGTAGATATATTCCTTTGTATGCTCAGCCAGAGCGTCATAAACATCGGTGTTGATTATTCCGTTAAGACCTGCGGCAATATTGTCGATATTGTCTTTCTGATCTGAAACAGCGTCCTTGAGATTGTTCGGCATATAATAAGCCGCCGAAGTCGGGATAGACATATTGTATACGTTCACGCTGTCACCAAGGTCAGCCTTCCATTTGTTTATGGTGTTGGCATACTTGTCGCCGTTCTCGAAAGTGCCGTAGTAAGCACCCATTGCACGGACGTTTTTGCCCTTGCCTGATACTATAACGTCACCCTCCCACTGACCGTCGTCAAGATTGTCAGGCACGTCAACTACCTTTTCGCTTTCCGTTGATTTTTTCGTAGTTGTGCTTGTGTCGGTGGTCTTTGTATCCGCAGTGGTGGTGGTCCTCGAGCCTGTAAAAGCTGTTACAGTTGTTGTTTTTGCGATCTTATCCTGATCCAGTTCTTCTTTTTCCACCGTCTTGAAATCGCCCGATATAACAGTATCATTAAGCTTTATTCCAAGCATATTCGTGAAATCAGAGCAGAAAGATTTAAGCTTTTCTCTGTTTGGAACAGTGTCGGTAAAATATTTGGTTATTCCGCTTGTGAAGTCACCGTCAAAATATGATGACAGCGAAAATTTTGGAAATGTCGCAAGGTTTCTGTTTTCTGACTGTATAAAACCGCTTTCACGCTTCATCACA
The DNA here is from genome assembly GCF_003461385.1 of Ruminococcus sp. AF17-1AC. Classification (NCBI taxonomy): domain Bacteria; kingdom Bacillati; phylum Bacillota; class Clostridia; order Eubacteriales; family Oscillospiraceae; genus Ruminococcus; species Ruminococcus sp. AF17-1AC. The sequence continues at coordinate 14,426 of NZ_QTWZ01000016.1, read as the reverse complement.
AGCAGTGCCGCAAACACGCCGAAAACAATAAGCAGGCAAACAACAGAGTTTATAACATTAAACTCCAGCTCATGAATATTGTTTTTCTTAGCCTTTTCACGTTCCTCACGACGTTTTTTTGCCTTTTCGATGCCTTTTCTGTAAGCTTCCTCTGCCTTAGCATCGCTTTCTTCTTTTTCCACAGGATCAGGTTTCGGCTCAGATTTAGGTTCAGCCTTTTTTTCAGCTTTCCTGACAGGCTCCTGCTCTTTCTGAACAGGCACTCTGACATTTATTGTCGCCTCTACCCTGCTTGGCTTCTGAGCATTCTCAGGCTTTTTCTCAGGGCTTCTCTTGTCGATTATCTCGACCCTTTTTCCTGCGATAACAGGGCCTTTATCCTGTGCCGCTGCGTCATATTCCCTATAATAGCTGTCAGGTATCTTCAGCACGAAATTCTTCTTATTCGGCAGCTTTTTCACAGTTCCGTCTGCTGAAACTGCCACAGATATCTCTTTTTTAGTGCCATTTATGTGATTTTTCTCTTTGGAAAATGGGATAATAACTTCATTATCAGAAGCCTTTTCCTCAGCATTTTTATCCTGAGCTTTTTGTACAGACTGAGAATTTTCAACTTTTTCAGCTTTTTTCTCAACTTTTTTCAATGCTTCTTCATTATCATCATCAGTATTTAGCCATACGCTTTTCTTTGGCTTCAAAACAGGCTCGTCCGTCCAAATGCTGTGGCTGAGAGCCTTGTTTTTTCTGACTATCTTTTCCACTATCTCGTCATGGACAGTGGAGCTTTTCTCCGTTTCGTCAACTTTTGCCGTGCTGACAGCTTCAGGCTTTTTCTTTTCCTCTCCTATAGGCTTTCCACCGAAAGTAACGCTGTCAAGATATTCTGTATAGGCTTCTGAAAGAGCCTTTGTATCAGGCAGTTTGAAGTCCTTTTCAAAATCTTTATTATTTGCCATACTCTTTCACCTGCCTAAAATCTGAAATACAAGAACGGATTGTTTGTTGTGTTCACAAGCAGAACGCTTGAGAGAACAAGTATCGCCGCATTGCATAGGATACCTGCTGACTGCATAAGACAAGCCGTACCCTTTGCAGAGAGCGCCTTTTCTTTGATCTTTGGTATAACAGGCATTGTGAAAAGCACTGCCACTGCAAAAAGCCAGATATTGTTCATGAAAAGATGCTGTGTAACTGTATCGGTCAGCTTGTTTCCATTTGCTCCAACAAGTGCCTTGAAGAACGTACCAAGGGAGGCGAGGTTCTCAAAATAGAATATTCCGAAGCCTATGAAAATAACAAGCTTTGTATAGATATGTGCAAGGGGTACGGGCATTTTCTTCATGCGCTTTTTGCCTATGAGCATTTCAAAGAATATGAACATTCCATAGTAAAGTCCCCAGAAAACAAAGTTCCAGCTTGCGCCGTGCCAAAGTCCTGTGCAGAACCATACAAGGAAAAGTCCGCCGTATTTTCTTCTTTTGCCGAAGATAGGGAGATAAAGCACATAATCTCTGAAAAATGAGCTAAGGGAGATATGCCACCTCTGCCAGAACTCTGAGATAGTTTTGCAGATAAAAGGATATTTAAAGTTCTCATCAAAGTGGAAGCCGAATATCCTGCCAAGACCGATAGCAATATCTGAATAGCCTGAGAAGTCAAAATAATACCACAGACCCACAAGAATTGCGCCAAGCCATGTGCCTGCCACAGAGAGGGTCTTTATATTTTCATAGCCGTTTGAAACAGATCCGAAAAGGGCTGTTACAATGGTGCTGAGATTATTTGCGATAATGACCTTTTTGCCAAGTCCGAGGATTATTCTTGAAAAGCCGTCGGAGATATCCTTGGCGGTGGTCTTTCTTTCGTTTATCTCCTCGCCGATAACGGAGTATCTTACGATAGGTCCTGCAACGAGCTGTGGGAACATGGATACATACAAAAGAAATCTGCCGAAGTTTTTCTGCGGCTTGACCTTGCCCCAATAGCAATCGACGGTATAGGAAATAGTCTGGAACGTATAGAAAGAGATACCGATAGGCAAAACGATATTAGGCACCGGTATGCCTAGACCGAACCAATTGTTGAGATTTTCCACAAAGAACGCCGTATACTTGAAACCGAACAGCACCCCAAGGTTAAAGACAAGCGACCATGCAAGCGCCGCTTTTGCCTGCCAGCCTTCGGGGTGTTTTTCTATCACCCGACCATTTATGTAGTCCACAAGGGAGGAAACTATGAGGATACTCACCCAGACAGGCTCGCCCCATGCGTAAAAGATAAGTGAAAACACCACCAGCACTGCATTTCTTATGGCTGTACTGCGTGTGATAAAATAGCATATCAGGCACACAGGCAGGAAAAAATACAAGAAAAATAGATCTGCAAATACCACAACAAAACTCCTAACAAAAATTGATAAAACAGCCATTGTCGGCTTATTCCGACAAAAGGCGATACACATTTAAGTATATCACTGAACACACTAAAAGTCAATTAAAACAGAGGTCCGCGGAAAGTTTTTCGGTTATGCACAAAAAAAGCCGCACAATTTGTACGGCTAATAATATGAAAATTTATTCTTTACAAATTGAATGAATAACCACAAACGGGACATCGTATTTTTGCAAAGCAGAAATTGCACCGCTCCCCTACAATAACATTGATAGTATTTATCAATACTTTATTTTCAGGGTCTTTCCAGGTACGCTCACGCCGTCTGACAGAGTGATAGGGAGCTTTTGCTCCTCAGAGAAGCCGATAGTTTCGCCGTCTTTAAGCTCAACGCCCTCAGAAAGCACATACTCGGAGATAGAAAGCAAAAATCCAAGCAGGTCGTTAGGCTGTTTTGGAGAGTCAACTATCTCCATTTCCTCATATCCGAAAAATCTCATGCCTGATGTGAAAGCGCAAAGACCAGTTTTAGCAAGATACATACCTGTGTAGATAAGAATAGGCATCGGATACTCGCCGTCTTTGATAGTTTCGGCAAAGTTCACATAGAAATTCTTCTCATAAACTGTCGGATCTTTATAGATACCGATAGCGTTATCGAGCTTGAGCAGAGAGCTTGCCACCTTTGCAAAGAGTATAGCCTGCTCAACAGCGCTTGTTTTGTTCATTACAGCGAGCATAACGTGCGCCTGATGCTTAGCGACCTCGTTTGCACCCTCTTTCCAGAGAATGTTATATTTCGCCGCATTTTCAGCTTCCTTGTTAGGAACCGGATTAGGCATAAGTGAGCAAGCGACCACCATATCGCCAACCTTGAATACCATAGCGTTGTCTTTTACATCGTCCTGCGGAACGATGTTCCAATCGTCTTTCAGAAACTTTTTAAATCTGAGCCAATCCATATTAGCGTCTGTGTAGAGAACGAATCCTGCAAGGACGTTGCCTTCCTTTTTATCGTCCTTGGTTTCCTGAACGTTTTTGTTTTCTTCTGACATTTTGTTACCTCCATAAGATAAAGTCTGTTGAGGTCATTATAGCACACTTAGGGAGAAAATGCAACAGGGGGGAGGTAAATGAGGAATGAGGAATGAGGAGTGAGGAATTATGGTATCGCCTGCGGCGATGATTTTTTTGTAGGGGCGAACAGCGTTCGCCCGTTGATTTAACACTTTTGCGGCATACTGGTTGCGACCTTTGGTCGCCCGCTTGTTTTTTTGTCCTTTCTTTATCGCCCTTCCCCTTAATAATTTGTATACCATGTACCTGACAAAAACGCCGTTCCGACTTCTCGTCAGAACGGCGTGGTTATTATTCTGTTACCGCTGTTTCCTCAGCCTGCTGTGTTTCAGGCTCGTTGAAAGGCAGCTTCACTGTTATGGTCGTGCCTTTTTCCAGTTCGCTTTCAAGCTGTATTTCGCCGCTGTGATATGCGACTATATGCTTTACAATAGAAAGCCCCAAGCCTGTGCCGCCTGTCTGCTTTGAACGGCTTTTATCAACTCGGTAAAAACGTTCAAAGATTCGGCTTTGATGTTCGTCGGATATACCTATGCCAGTGTCGCTGAACACTGCCACGGCTTTGCCGTCCTCTGCGCCGACCGTTACTTTAAGACTTCCGCCCTCACGATTGTACTTTATGGCGTTGTCCATGAGATTTAAAAACAGTTCTGTGATGTAGCTCTGATTGCCGTATATCTGAACAGGTTCGCCCTCAATGGTCATTGTGACCTCTCTATTATCTGCCTTGTGACGGAGTATCTCCTCTACGTCATGGGCGGTTTTCAGCAGGTCTATTTTATCAGACAAAACGTGTTCCTGCTCCTCTATCTGGGAAAGCCTGATAATATCGTTTATAAGATACAAAAGTCTTTCGCTTTCACGATATATCATACCGCCGTATTTCTTCACGTCCTCTTCCTTGGTGAAAATGCCGTTTTCAAGAAGCTCGCCAAAGCCTTTTATGGTGGTAAGCGGAGTTTTAAGCTCGTGAGATACGTTGGCTGAGAAGTCACGGCGTATCTGCTCACTTTGTATCTCCTCTGTTACGTCAACAAAGAAGATTATGATACCAAAATCAAGGGTATTTTCGCTGTAGACCTTATTTGCAAAGGTACGGTAAAAACGGCTTTTTTCTGTGATGATACCGTTTGCTGCACCGCTTTCCTTGGCTTCTTCAAGCAGACCTATTATCTGCTGATCGTTGGTCATATGGTCTATCTTGGTATGCTCCGTAGGATCAAAGCTGTTGCCGAGAATTTTCAAGGCGCTCTTATTTACTGAAAGCACTGTCATGTCCTCGTCAAGAAGTATCATGCCCTCAACCATATTTTCAGTGATAAGTGATATTTTTTCTCTCTCTGCCTTTATTTTATTCATGTTCTTATGTATTCGTCCCATAAGAACGTCTGCATTTTTTATGATAGGTTCAAGTTCTTCATAAGGCGTTTCAAACTGACCGATATTCTCGTTTCTCAGGTCAAGCTGTTTTACAAGGGAATTTATCGGCTTTATCATGCTTTCTGAAAGCTTTATGGAGATTATGGTGGTGATAAAGATTATTCCTCCTGCGAACACCACAAGCATTGGTATCACTGCAAGGAACACCCCTGCAAGGTTCGCCTTATCTGTAGAAAATCTCAACACGCCGCCGTTATACTTTATGGCATAATAATATGTACTATATCCAAGGGTTTTGGAAAATCTTGTGGATTCGCCCTCGCCATTTGCCATAGCCTCTTTGAACTCTTCACGGTCGGAGTGGTTTTCCATTTTGGCGGGATCTGCTTCGGAGTCATATTTTACATTGCCCTGTGCGTCGATGAAGGTGACACGGACATCATATTCTACTGATCTTTCCAAAATATCAGCCATTTCTGAGGGTTTATTGTTTCCTGCGGCAACGAGCTTTGCAGCGGATTTAAGCTCATTTTTAGTGAAACGCTGATAGGTAGAATATCCGAGAGAGCCTGCTACTAAAAGAAAAAACAGCACTGTACATGAAACAAGTATCGTCATGACTTTATAGAGTTTTTTCTGCATATGCTGTTCCTCCTTATCTGAAAATTTTTATATTTTGTAGCCTATGCCACGGACTGTTTTGATAAGATCCGTACAGCCTGCGGATTCAAGCTTTTGTCTGAGGGTCTTGATGTGCATATCAACAGTTCTTGTTTCCCCTGCAAACTCATAGCCCCAGACCATTTCCATAAGCTTATCACGGCTCACGGCTATGGACTTATGTCGCATAAGATACATCAAAAGCTCAAATTCCTTATAGGTCAAAACGACCTCCTGACCGTTATATGTACAGATACGTCTTGATGCGTCAAGGGATACACCCTGTTCTTCTATGACATCGGCCTCGGCGTTCTGCTTGCCTGCACGTCTTAAAACGGCTTTTATTCTTGAAAGCAGTTCCATTACGCCGAACGGCTTTGTTATATAGTCGTCTGCGCCCATTTCAAGACCTGACACCTTATCAAGCTCGCTTGATTTTGCGGTAAGCATTATAACAGGAACGTCCTGAGTGTGGCTGTCTTTTTTGAGCTTTGAAAGTATAGAATAGCCGTCCTCGTCAGGAAGCATTATGTCAAGAAGCACCAGCGAAGGCTCTTTGTTTCTTATCTCTTCATAAAACGGTTTTGCTTTTGGAAATGCTTTCACCTCATATCCGCCTGATTTAAGTGCGCAGGATATAAGCTCTCTTATTCCGTCATCGTCTTCTACACAATATATAAGTGCCATAGATCTTACCCCTTTTCGTTAAAACTCTTTAGCAGGCAGAGCGTATTTCTCGCTGTAGCGTTTGACCTGTCCGTCAAAGCCCTCGCCTGAATTTTTAAGCATCTGAACATACTCGTGGACGTCAAAGCTTTCGTCATTTTCCTGTATAAGACAAACCGCTATATTTGAGCAATGGTCTGAAACTCTTTCCAAATTTGTGAGCAGGTCGGAGAACACAAAGCCCATCTCTATTGTACACTCACCTGTTTGAAGCCTTTTTACATGGCGGTTTTTAAGCTTTGTTCTTATCTTATCCACCACTTCCTCAAGCGGTTCAACTCTTGTGGCAAGCTCCAGATCGTGCTTTTCAAAGGCTTCCATGGCGATATCCAAAACATCTCTTACGGCACTGCACATAACTTTTACTTCGGCTGTTGCCTGTGATGTGAAATTCAGATCCTTCTGCTGTTTTTCCTCGGCAACGGACACCATATTCATGGCGTGGTCGGAGATACGCTCAAAGTCGCCTATAACATGAAGTATAGTTGAAACCGACTGAGAATCCTTTGCAGAAAGATCTCGGCTCGAAAGCTTTACAAGATATGTGCCGAGTCTATCCTCATAGAGGTCGACGGCTGCTTCATTTGCGGCTATCTGCTCTGCCTTTTCCTTATCGTACTTATCGACGCAGATGCTCATTGCCATGTCTATGCTTTCTTTTGCTATCTCGCCCATGCGGTTTGTAAGCTCTCTGCACTTTTCAACTGCAAAAGACGGTGACTGGAGAAATCTTTCGTCAAGAAGCTTGAACTGCTCTTCAATATTGTCCTTATTTCCCTCCCCCTCTTTGTCTTTGACTGTGAGGTAGGCAAGCTTTTCAAGGACTTTGATAAATGGCAGAAGTATGATAGATGTTGACAGGTTGAATATAGTATGCACAATAGCTATCTCCTTTGCGCCCACAACTCCGTCAACGAACGAGAAGCCGATAAAGGCATTGAGCAGATAGAAAACTGTAAGGAAAAGCACTGTTCCTATTATATTAAAATAGAGATGTACGACTGCAACACGCTTTGCGTTCTTGCTTGTGCCTATTGATGAAAGCAGGGCTGTTACGCAAGTACCTATATTCTGTCCTAAAATTATAGGGAGAGCTGAACCGAAGGTTATTGCACCTGTGGCTGAGAGAGCCTGAAGGATACCAACAGAAGCAGATGAGGACTGAATGATAGCGGTAAGAAGTGCGCCTGCAAGAACGCCCAGAATAGGGTTTTTGAACCAGAGAAGGACTTCTGCGAACTCAGGAACGTCTTTCAGAGGTGCGACTGCACCGCTCATTGAGTCCATTCCGAACATGAGCACTGCGAAGCCTACGAGTATAGATGCGATATCCTTTTTCTTATCGTTTTTGGAGAACGTCAGCATTGCAACGCCTATTATCGCAAGGATAGGCGAGAACGAGGACGGTTTGAGCATATTGATAAGAAAGCTGTCGCCGTTAAGTCCTGACAAAGACAATATCCACGCTGTTACGGTAGTACCGATATTTGCGCCCATTATAACGCCTATGGCGGAATGGAGCTTCATGATGCCTGCGTTTACAAAGCCCACCAGCATTACTGTGGTGGCTGAGGAGGACTGAATGACCGCTGTTACAGAAAGTCCAAGCAACATTGCCTTGATAGGGTTTGAGGTGAGCCTTTCAAATATCTTTTCAAGCTTTCCTCCTGCGAGTTTTTCCAGCCCGTTACCCATTACATTCATTCCGTAGAGGAACATTGCAAGACCGCCTATAAGGGTCAGAACATTAAAAATCGTCATACTGACACTCCCTGATAATAATTTTACACTATTGTTACAATGTTTACAATGAACATTATACAACATAATTGTAAAATAACAAATCAGGCTGAGTAAAATCTGAGTAAAATCGTACAAGAAGAGCAAAAAGGCGGTATTTCCGCCTTTTATAATGATATTTTACATGATTCTTTCTGTTTTATGGACGCCTGTTACGGAGAATACTACCCATTCTGCGATATTTACCGCATGGTCACCGATACGCTCAAAGTATTTTGCCACCATGAGGGTATCTATGGCTTTTTCACCGTTTGCTTTATCGGCTGCTATCTCGTCGATTATCTTATCCTTGGTCTTTACAAAAAGCTCGTCTATTTTATCGTCAGAGCTTATGACCTTTCGGGCGAGGTTCTCGTCGTCGTTCACATAGGCGTCGATAGCGTCGTTCACCATTTGTGTGGCGGCTCTTGCCATTTCACTGATATCGCTAAGATCCCATTTCTGCTTTTTCTTTATAAGCCGGATATTCAGATCTGCAATATCTGCTGACTGATCGCCAACACGCTCGATATCGGTTATCATTTTAAGTGCAGCGGACACACGTCTGAGATCCTCGGCAAAAACAGGCTGCTGCTGCAAGAGCAGGTTAAGACAGATCCTCTCTACCTCACGCTCCGCCTCGTTTATCTTGGCGTCAAACTCCACCGTTTCACGGGCAAGCTTTGTATCCTGCTCTTCAAGAGATTTTATTGACATTGCGATTATCTGCTCTGTCATTGCTGCCATAGAAAGCAGCTTTTTATTAAGCTCGCTGAGCTTATTGTCAAAATTTGCACGCATAGATATTTCTTCCTTTCACCTATATTTCCAAAGCGTTTATCCGAAACGTCCTGTGATATACTCCAGTGTTTTCTGCTCTTTTGGATTTGAGAAGATACGCTGAGTTTCATCGAACTCGACTATCTCGCCATGGAGGAAAAAGGCTGTTTTATCGGATATACGGGTCGCCTGCTGCATATTATGGGTGACGATAACGATAGTGTAATTCTTTTTAAGCTCTGTGGCAAGCTCCTCTATTTTGATAGTGGAGATAGGGTCAAGGGCTGATGTAGGCTCGTCCATAAGAAGCACCTCCGGCTTTACGGCGAGTGCTCTTGCGATACAGATACGCTGCTGCTGTCCGCCTGACATACCCAGTGCTGACTTTTTAAGTCTGTCCTTTGTTTCGTCCCACACGGAAGCCTGACGGAGAGTTGTTTCTACTATCTCGTCAAGGTCGGCTTTTTTCTTTATGCCGTGAGTTCTTGGACCGTATGCAATATTATCATATATGGACATCGGAAAGAGGTTTGGTTTCTGGAAAACCATTCCCACGCGCTTTCTAAGCTCGGTTATTTCCATATCTTTATAGATATTCTCCCCGTCAAGGGTAAAATCCCCTGTTATCTTACAGCCCTCCACGAGATCGTTCATACGGTTGAGGGATTTAAGAAGAGTAGATTTTCCGCAGCCTGAAGGGCCTATGAATGCGGTTATCTCCTTTTCGGCTATGGACAAGTTTATATTTTTGAGAGCCTGAAAATCTCCGTAAAAGAGATCGCAGTTTTTCACCTGCAGTTTTGGCTGTGTCATTTATTAGTTTCCTCCTTTGGAAAGCTTTCTGGCAACAAGGGACGCAAGTCCGTTAAGAAGCAGGACTACTGCCAGCAGGACAACTGCTGTAGCGCTTGCTTCGTTCATATAAAGTCCCTCGTTTGAAAGTGAATACATATGGATAGAAAGGGTACGTCCTGAGTCTGTAAGGCCTGCATACTTGGCGATAGTTCCTGCGGTATAGATAAGGGCGGCTGTTTCGCCGAAAATTCTTCCCATTGCAAGGATAACGCCTGAGAGGATACCGCTTATTGCAGGAGGCAGAACGATAACGAAGATAGTTCTGAGCTTTCCTGCGCCAAGTCCGTAGCTGCCCTCACGGAAGCTGTCATCGACAGATTTGAGAGCCTCTTCGGTAGAACGTATTATCAGCGGCAACACCATTATTGCCAATGTACACGCACCTGAAAGCATTGAGAGCTTCCAGTTAAGGGCAAGCACAAAGAACATATTTCCGAAAAGTCCGTACACTATGGACGGGATACCTGAGAGTGTTTCTGTAGTAAGTCTTATGACTCTGACGAATTTATTGCCTTTCTTTGCATACTCAACGAGATATATTGCGCAGAATATGCCCAGAGGTGCGGCTATTGCCAGGGACACCAGAAGCATTTCAAAGGTGTTCACGATAGCGGGGAGCATTGACACGTTCTCGGTGGTATAGGTCTTTGCGAAGAGGGACGGTTTCAGATAAGGAACGCCCTTTATCACCACATAGCCCACGATAAGAACGAACACGCTTATAGTAAGCACAACTGCTATTTTGGTTAGGATATTGAACACCAATGACATGGGGTGTGTTTTATAGGTTTTCATTCTGTCTGACATTTTTATCACCCTTTATCCTTTCTGTTTGTGACAAGGTTAAAGCAAAGATTCAGAAGAAGAATGAACACGAACAGCACAACGCCTGTTCCTATAAGAGCGTCATAGTGAAGTCCTTCGGCATAGCTCATTTCTATTACGATATTGCCTGTGAGGGTACGGACGCTGTCCAGGAGGGAGTGTGGAATGATAGTGGAGTTTCCTGCTATCATGATAACTGCCATTGTTTCGCCTATGGCTCTGCCCACTGCAAGGATAACGCTTGCCAGTATGCCTGACTTTGCGGCAGGGAAAACGACTGTTGCCACTGCTCTTTCGTGTGTTGCGCCAAGGGCGACTGCGCCCTCGTAGTAACTGTCAGGAACGGCTTTAAGTGCGCTCACGCTCATGCCCACGATAGTAGGAAGTATCATGATACCGAGGATAATGGAAACTGTAAGCACGCTGTTTCCTGTTCCGCCGAAAAGGTTTCTTATGACAGGAACTACAACTACCATGCCGAAAAAGCCGTATACAATGGACGGTATGCCTGCAAGAAGATTTATTGGAGGCATGAGCCATTTGAAAAGCTTTTTAGGGCAGAACTTTGCCATAAATATCGCTGTTAAAAGTCCTATAGGCACGCCTATTATGATAGCTCCTGCTGTGCAGTATAGAGAGCCTACTATCATAGGGAAGATACCATATGAAGCAGGGACGTTTCTAGGACTCCAGTCTGTTCCGAAGAGGAAGTTTCCCACGCCTATTTCGGCGATCGCAGGACAGCCTTTAGCGAACATGAAGATACATATTACTATTACTGCCGCAACTGAAACGCAGGCGCAAAGGAAAAACAATGCTTTCATCGCTTTCTCAAGCAGGTGGGAACTTTGTTTTGCTGTTGGCTTCTGAGCGGCTGTATTCGCTGCCACCGCTGTGTTTTCCGTCAACGTAATTATCACCTCTGAAAATTTTTCACTTGTTTTTGCTCAGACAAATGGGGCGACAATTTGCTGTGCCGCCCAAAGTTTTGTCTTGTGCAAATCTTTATGGAGAATTAACTTGATAGCTTATTTGCTTTCGTCAGACCATGTTGTCTTTGAGCCTGTATAGATAGCCTTTATCTCGTCCATTGTGATATCGTCAACTGCGTTATCCTTATTTACGATAACTGCGATAGCGTCCTGAGCGATAGTTACAGACTTGATACCCTGTGAAAGCTCGTCATCTGAGATATCTCTTGAAGCCATACCGATATCAGATGTGCCGTTGATAGCGTCCTTGATACCTGTTGAGGAGTCTGACTGCTGAACATCTACTGTTACGTTTGTGTTTGCCTTCTGATATGCTTCTGCCAGCTTTTCCATAACCGGTGTTACTGATGATGAACCGCTGACTACTACCTTACCGGAAGCGTTGTTTGAAGCATAAGCTGCTGCGCTCTTGTCGATCTTTATGTAGCCTGCCTTTTCGATGATATCCTGACCTTCTGAGCTGAGGATATAGTTCTCAAAGTCCTGAGCGGCGTCTGACAGTCCGTCTTTAACAGCGATATTGAAAGGTCTTACTATTTTATAATCACCGCTTTCGATAGTTGCTGTTGAAGGCTCAACGCCCTCTACTTTAAGAGCCTTTACTGTATCGTTCAGTGAGCCGAATGAAATGTAGCCGATAGCATTCTTATCTCCTGACACCTGAGTAAGCACAACGTCTGTTGACTTACAGATAAGGGCGTCTTTCTTTGTGTTATCGGTCTTATTGCCGTTTGAATCTTTTTCTTCGATACCAGTCAGCTCGATGAATGCGCCTCTTGTTCCTGAACCGTCTTCACGGGAGATAACTGTGATCTTATCTGAGCTTCCACCGCAGCTTGCGAGCATTGCAGCTGCAAGTGCAACTGATGTAAAGATCGCTGCCAGTTTTGATGTTCTTGTTTTCATGATATAAAACCTCTTTCTTATACTTGCCCTTGGGGCTTTTTGATTTGCACCTTTTCTCTCTGCACCCTGTGTGCAGGTCCTCATGTTATTTCTATTCAGGTGATATACTTATGATACATCAGCATTGTAAAATCAGTAACCGAAGTAAAGTAAAGTCATTGTAAGATGTTTGCAAAGGAGTTTACACACAAAAAAAGTGCGTTCTCACAAGGAAAACGCACTTTGTAAAATCGGTGATATTCTATTTAAAATCAGTAGTTCTGTTCAAGAACAACTGAGCCGTCTGCCTTATTATATGCAGCGCTGTAGCCGTGACCGTCTTCTGTAAAGAAGTAATAATACAGGAAGCCTGCGTCCTCAGTTCTGTATTCATATGAAGACACCTTGCCGTCTATCTGAGCTGAGATAGCGGTGACAGCCTTTGCAGAATCTCCGCTCTCAGCTGATGTAGTTGTTGTAGTTTCATCAGGCTTTGAGTCTGCTGTAGTTGTGGTAGTTGTGGTAGTTTCTGTATCTGAGGCAGTTGTCGTGGTAGTTGTCGTTGTTTCTGTATCAGGTGCAGAAGTTTCGGTGGCTGGTGTTGAGCTTTCGTCAGCCGGCTGTGAGGTAGTGGTATTTGTGTCGGTAGAAACTGCACTGCTCTCGGTATCGACAAACACGCCTCCCTTACTGTCGTCATCATCGGCAACAGTTGTTTTTGGCTTTGTGGTAGTAGTGGTCTTATTATTTGTTCCGCCAAAGCCGAAGATCTTATAGCCTGCGACTATAGCAAGAATGACCACCACAAGTATACCCACTGTGATAGTGGCAGTAATTGCAAAGAGCTTCTTTCTGGAAGCGTCATCGTTATCCTCTGTATCATCATCGGAATAATCGTTTTCATCGTCAGGATAACCGCCATTATCATAATTATCCTGATAATTCTCAGAGCCGTCATTATTATCATGGCTATCAGCTATTGGTGTGGAGAAAAACTCTGTAGGCTCTTCCGGCTGTTTAGGCACGGTAAAGGCTCTTGTTTTCTCTTCATACTCCTGTGCCTCCTGCTTTGTGAACACTCTTGTTCTGTCGGCATCGTCAGCAGAGGTGAAATTCTGCTCCTCCTGCTTGCTGTCTTCCGTAACAGGCGTGCTTTCGTCTATAAGCAGGTTATGGCAATACTTACAGAGTATTGCTTCTTCGGATATTTCCTTATGGCAAAAAGGACATTCCTTTGTTTTCATTTTTACTTTCCTCCCGAATATTATCTGTTAAATATAATGATAACACAAACCATTTTAAAAATCAACAGGTTTCACCAAAATATCATCAAATTATACCATTCTTTTAAAAAAGGCTCTTTTATGGACATTATTTTTGATATTTTAGTATGATATCACGGTGTAATTTGTTGAAGAATGACATTTGTATCGCTTTTAAGCAGGGTGTAATTGTGCAAGTATACAAAGTGATAAAAAACCTATTGACAAAGCAGGCATTGGGGAGTATAATAATTAAGCTGTCTGATGACGCAGACAAATGCTTCACAGAAACATCTATGAAGCTCAAGGCACACAAAGCTTGGAACTTTTCCGTGGCTGGAGACTTTTCCCCACCGTGTGCAACGTCAACTACGAGGCGTAACTCAGTTTGGTAGAGTGCTTGGTTTGGGACCAAGATGCCGCAGGTTCAAGTCCTGTCGCCTCGACCACTTTATTAAAAAAATGAAAACAAAATAAAAAGTGCTTGACAAGTGCTTGGAGATATGATATAATAGATATCGTCAGTTCGACAGATCAAGCAATACAAGCTGGTGTAGCTCAGTTGGTAGAGCAGCTGATTTGTAATCAGCAGGTCGGGGGTTCGAGTCCGTCCACCAGCTCCATTATTTTGTTTTCATTCATATGGGAGAATTCCCGAGTGGCCAAAGGGGGCAGACTGTAAATCTGTTGCTTCTAGCTTCGGTGGTTCGAATCCACCTTCTCCCACCAAAAAGCTCGCAGACTTCTGCGGGCTTTTTTTGTTTTGTAGGTTTGTCAATCATATTGGACACTATTATTAAGAAATTCGATAGGC
>NZ_QTWZ01000015.1:65636-65962 GCF_003461385.1 Ruminococcus sp. AF17-1AC | reverse complement strand
CTATCGAATTTCTTAATAATAGTGTCCAATATGATTGACAAACCTACACGTTATAATCTGGCTATTTCAACTTCCGTGTTGATGTTAACAAGCATTTAACAATCAACTTATGTAAAATGAAATAATTTAGAACGCAATATTTGTTCAGATATACAAAAATCTTGTGCATATGAGAGAAATATGCAGAATATAGTGACTTTTGGTGTTATATGTGTTAAAATAATGTATACGTAGATAAAAAAAGTCTATTGCAAAAAAGAAATGTGGTGAGTTCAATGAAGATGTGAATATTCATTATGCACAATTATCCGTTGCAATAATTGTGC
>NZ_QTWZ01000015.1:0-65626 GCF_003461385.1 Ruminococcus sp. AF17-1AC | reverse complement strand
TTTATAGTAGCACAGTGTCATGCTGAAAATACAATATAAGAAGAAAGGTTTGGTAAGTCCAATGAAGATGTAAATATTTATTATGCACAATTATTCATTGCAATAATTGTGTTATATGATGAAATTGAATTTATTTGCAACAAAACTTGAAGAAAATCACACCTATATTATGAAAAATATCGTTAAGAGAATCGCAGCTATGGGTGCTGCTGTTATGATGATGAGTTCTATGGCTATTGGGGCTAGTGCGGCAGATAGTTTCTCGTTCTATATTTCCAACACTGGATCTGTTACGTCAAAAGTTATTACTGCTGGAAATGCAGCTCAGGATGATTATGTTAGGGTCAACTACCGAATTGACAAAATTTCCAATGCTACATCCGTTTCATATAGAACAACGGTTGGAGGTACATATATTGCAAGTGAAATAATCTCGAGTAAAGGAAACCATACTACGAAACACACTAATGCGACATACATTGATAAAGGTGAACGTATTTTGTGCACAATGTCACTCAATCCAGCTCCGTCAGGTGTAGGTAGTCATGCTTCAGGATATGTTAGCGGTAAATAAAATTTAAACTAAGGCAATATCACTAACTATCTTTTTATGTGATATTGCCTTAAATTATACGATCAATTTAACAGCTTGATTTCTATACTACCTCGCAGCAATAACCCAAAAGAAAGGAATGACATATGAAAAATATCAGAAAAACAAAAGTATTATTGCCCGTGATGTTGGCGGCTGTGGCGCTGTCAGCTTGTGAAAATACTCCCGACAATATCAGAAGTAATAAGCATTCGGCTGAGGTGGACAGCGGCGAGGCTTATGTTTCGTCAGAGAATATTTATGACAGCTTTGATGCTGCATTTGAAAAAGAGTATACAAAATTCAAGCTGCCCGAAAAATCGGCGGTGAGCATTTGCAAGTCTGACGGTGTTTATGACTTGGAGCTTGCATATATCAATGCCGAAAATGATATGGACTGGCTGTCGTCAAAAGTGGAAGAGCTGCAAAGTGCCTTGGATATCAAGATCGATGGTAAGATCGAAACTGTGGAAGATCAGGCACAGCTCCAGGACGAACATAACAAACTTAAAATAACACGCTTTGCACAGCCTTATTGCTGTTGGGAGGCAAGCGAAAACGGCGTAAATACCGCAGACGCTGACGCCGATAATATGGAGCTTTTTTATCTCGACAGACCAACTTCTGAAAATGCTGACAGCGGACTTTTGTCTGCTGCGGACAAGGCAAAGACTTTGGCAGACACGTTCAGCAATGTGCTTGGAGAGGAGCTTGACAATGTGGTCAGTGACGGGTATATAATCACCACCGACAGCGGGGTTGGCTATGAGATCGAGATACAAAAGGCATATAAAGGTATCGGCATACAAAATGTTTTTTCCACGAATGCTGATGATACGCTGTTCGTGAAGGGAAATGCCCTTATGACCTATTCAATGCAGACTTATACCGATCTCGACGCAAACTTTGACCCCGAATATTACATAGGTTGTAACGCTTTCAAAGTGGCAAAGGCTGAGAAAATAGACAAAATGCTGTCGTTTAAGGGTGCTTGCAATCTGCTGGAAGAAAATCTTGCGGACAAGATAGATATACAGTTTGATGATGTCAAACTTATGTATGAACCTCGTGGCGAAAGTACCGAAGTCGGCGAAAGTGCAGATAATATACGCTGTACGCCAAAGTGGTATTTTATTATCGACGATAAACAGCCGACAGGTCTGCACGCAATAAATTATGTGACAGTTGACTGCGTTACGGGCGAGATATATGTGCTTATTCCATAGGGGGTGGGGCAATGAAAGCACTTAAGTGCGACCTTAACAAGAGTATGCTGAATATCGGATATGTCAGTGCGGTGCTGCTCACGACCCTGCTATGCTTTACCGCAAAGGCGTATACTGACCCAAACACGGCGAAGATATACACGGTGTTTGAGTGCATTGCAAAGCTTGACAAACAGCTTTTTGCTGATGATTATTCCTTCAGTTCCTATCTGATATTCGCAAAAGGTATGTCGGGATATATGGCAATGTTTCTGCCTATAATAGCGGCTTTTCCGTTTATGACGGCATTTTGTGCAGAGCGAAACGGCGGTTCAATGCGGTTCACCATAACCAGGACAGGCGGATTGAGATATTATCTGTCAAAATTCTGCTCAGCATTTTTGTGCGGCGGTTCAGCCGTTCTATTCGGACATATAATTTTCGGCGTTATCGTGCGGATAATATTTCCGCCATTGAGCCAATACGAACTTTCAGCAGATGATTTATCATTCGTGCTTGTGAACAATAAAGACGAGCTTATAGGCGTGTTAAGATATATGCTTTCAGCGTTTTTGTATGGAGCCATAAGCACAATGCCTGCGCTATTCATAAGCTCATTCTGCAAAAATCCATATCTTATAACCTGCGTGCCATTTATGGTAACATATATGTGGCAGATAGCTGTGCAGAAACTTATTGCAAATTCGATGATGAAAGAGGATTTTGACAGGGCAAGCATATTGGAGAATTTTTATCCCAACAGCATAATGAATTTGTCATATTACACAGCTTTTGCCGACACAAAATACATTCTGTTTTTCAATTTAGGGATAATACTTTTATCTGTGATAGGTTTTATAGTAATAATGAATATGCGGCTGGACAAAGGGGTGTAAGCAATGAAAAATTTTAGTTTAAAACAAGCCTTTTCCTGTGCGGCAACGGAATTTGTAAAGTGGGTCTGTGACGCACGAATGGTGATCGTTGCGGTGCTGCTCATATTCATAAACAATTTTGCAGTTTCTCCGCTGACCAACAATGCAGAGCTTATGGGTGAGCCGCTTAACATACTAGAGCCATTTATAGCGGTAGCAAATTCTGAGATACTGATACTTATAATCCCAATAGTTTTTCTGACCCTTATTGCTGACTATCCGAAAGTCGACACCAATACTGTGTTTTATATCGTGCGTATCGGCAGGGCGAACTGGTTTGTGGGGCAGATCTTGAAGCTTGTTTTTATGATAATATCATATCTTGCGGTAATATTTCTCGGCACAGTTTTGCCAATGCTTTCAAAGGGTTTTTGGTACAATGGCTGGAGCAATGTTGCCACGGGTTTTGTGAAAATGTTCCCCGACAGGCGAGGCGATTTCGGAGTTGAGCTGCTTCCAGAAAATCTCTACAATCAGCTTTCGGTATTTGAGGCGGCGGTAAAAAGCTATCTGCTCGTGGCGGCGTATTTGATGATAATAGGGCTGATACTGCTGGTGTTTTCACTATTCAAGCGCAAGACTATGGGCTTTATCATATGCGGCGGAATGATATCACTTGGAATGGCGTTCAGTGCTATAAGGACGAATCTTATGTGGACAATGCCAATGGCAAACTCAATAACTTGGCTGCATTACACAAAATATTTCAAAAAGCCAATAATGCCGATGAGCTTTTCTGTGATTTATCTGCTAGTACTTATTGCGGTTCTGCTGGTTTTCGGAGGGATAGCCATTGGTAAGTTTAATTATGATAATGTGACGGAGGTTGCAAGTTAGGGGGACAAAATGGATATCATCAATGTAAATGACGTATGCCTTACGCTTGGCAAAACAGAGATGCTAAAGCACATAAATGTGTCCTTTGAGGAGGGCAAAATACACGGACTTATCGGACGAAACGGCAGTGGAAAGACAATGCTGATGAAGTGCATATGCGGCTTTATCAAGCCCACGAGCGGTGAGATTATCGTTGACGGCAAGCAGTTGGGCAAGGACGTTGACTTCCCGAAAGATATGGGTATCATTATTGAAACACCTGGGTTTATACCGTATTACAGTGGATACAAGAATCTCAAACTTCTTGCGGGGCTGAACAACAAGATCGGCAAAGATGAGATAAAAAGCAGTATGAAACAGGTAGGACTTGATCCCGAACTAAAGCGACACGTCCGCAAATACAG
The DNA here is from genome assembly GCF_003461385.1 of Ruminococcus sp. AF17-1AC. Classification (NCBI taxonomy): domain Bacteria; kingdom Bacillati; phylum Bacillota; class Clostridia; order Eubacteriales; family Oscillospiraceae; genus Ruminococcus; species Ruminococcus sp. AF17-1AC. The sequence continues at coordinate 61,653 of NZ_QTWZ01000015.1, read as the reverse complement.
TCTAGGTATGCGGCAGCGTTTGGGACTTGCACAAGCCATTATGGAAAACCCAAAGATGCTAATTCTTGACGAGCCTTTCAACGGTCTTGACAAGGACGGCGTTAAGGAAATGAGAAAGTATTTGCTCAGCTACAAAGAACAGGGAAAGACTATCCTTATTTGCTCACACTCGGCGGAGGATATTTCCGTGCTGTGCGATACTGTGCATGAAATGGATAAGGGAGTCATTGAGGGGGTAAGGTGACATAGACTGAGTAAGTATGGATTCGTACAAACAGATATCAGGAGCTGATATTGATAGGTTAAAATTAGGACTATTCTAAATAGGATAAGCTGCCACAGATTTTTCTGTAGCAGCTTATTTTTTGTTTATGCTATTCATTCTTGCGAAGATATCCGTCATCATCATATTTCTTAGCTATATGCTGTGCAGCTTGCCAATCGCCCCAATTGTCATATATTACAGCATGTTTTTTGAAAAAGTTTACATTTATCAACATGGAAGTTGAAATAGCCATATGAATTTACCAAATTCCATTAGCATCTATCACTGATAGGTGCTTTTTTCATAACCAAAACAAGAAATGTGGGGAACAATTTATGATATAAAATTACGAATATGTTCCCCAATGCTATAGATACAATAAGAGTCGAGAAACCGGCTCTTTTACACAGTAGAGGGATACTGTTGGATATATTCCCTTATTTCACACATAATATTAAGGACAAATTTGCTTATTCTATTGACATTTCCCTTATTTTATATTATAATTTAAGGGAAAATGATGGAGGTAAGGAAATGAGAAGTTTTAATTACTCTGCTTTTAAAGAACAAAAGTGGGATTCTGGTATTCTCGGACTTATAGCGGCCATATACAAAGAGGCTGGAAAACAGGAACAGTATCTGAAACAGCGTCCGCAAGAGATGGAGAAGCTTGTTGAGATAGCAAAAATTCAAAGTACCGAAGCTTCAAATGCGATAGAGGGTATCGTAACAACAAGCACGAGGATCAAACAGTTGGTCGAAGAAAAGACTACTCCTCGAAATCGTGACGAGCAGGAGATCGCAGGGTATAGAGACGTGCTGAACGTTATACACGAAAGCTTTGACGCTATTCCGATAACTCAGAACTATATTCTGCAGCTTCACAAAATGCTTTATAGTCATATGAACAATCCGCTTGCTGGCAGAACAAAAAGCGTGCAGAATTATATCAGTGCGGCTTACCCCGATGGACATACAGAAATACTGTTTACTCAGCTCGAGCCAAATAAAACATCTGAGGCACTTGACAGGATATGTGAAGAGTACAATCGTGTTATCGGTAATTTGGAGGTTGAGCCGCTTATAATTATCCCTATATTTATCCACGATTTTCTATGTATACACCCTTTTAATTACGGCAACGGAAGAATGAGCCGTCTGCTTACCACTCTTATGCTGTATCAGAATGGCTTTTACATTGGCAAATATATATCGCTCGAGGCAAAGATCTCTAAGAACAAAGATCTGTATTACAGTGCTCTGAGTCAGTCGCAGACGGGCTGGCACGAGGGCAAAGAGGATGCTTTGCCATTTATAAAGTACATTTTAGGCACGATACTTGCATCGTATAAAGATTTTGAAGAGCGTACCTCCCTTGTTCAAGAAAAACTGCCTGCACTTGAGATGGTCAGAATGGCAAGCAAAAGCAAAATAGGACGATTTAACAAGCAGGATATAAGGGAACTCTGTCCTACTCTCAGTGACAGTTCTATCGAAGGTGCACTAAGAAAACTTGTTGCCGCAGGAGAACTAAAAAAAGAGGGCAAGGGAAAGAGCACCTGCTATTTCAGATTAAATTAGATCAGAAGATGTTCTACACATCGCATGACTAGGTTTTGGCGGACTTGGAGCGGCAGGTGAATTTTTAGGTAATGCCAAGGCGGTTAGTTTGCTTGCCATAGAAACGATAAAGTCAGGAGATAAAGTCATTTCAACAGACCCTGAAACAATGGAAACTTCTCCGAAAACTGTTCTTGAAACCTACATAAGAGAGGTAACAACGCTTGTTCATCTCACTGTGAACGGTGAAGAAATCGTTACAACTGTTGACCACCCGTTCTATGTAAAAAATCAAGGCTTTATCAAAGCAGGAGAACTAATAGTTGGTGATGAACTCCTTGATGTAAACGGAAACATTCTTTTAGTTGAAAATTTTGCTATTGAGTTGACAGAGAAACCTGTTACAGTGTATAATTTTCAGGTGGAGGATTTCCATACTTATCATGTTGGTTGCTTTTATGTGTTGGTGCATAATGCTGATTATAATCAAACGCCTAAGGAAATAATGGCTGAGCGTACTAAGGGCTTGGACACTCGGGAACATCCCTCTAAATATAAGCAGATTAGTGCCAAAGAAAAGTCAAGGTTAGAATCTAAGGTTAGAGATAGAACAATAACTAAAGATGAGTATAAAAAGCTTGAATGGAATAAGAAAATTTCTGCTAAGCGGCAAGATGCAGTAAATGAATTTTGGGATCAAGAACAGATTAGGTTACAAAAGGGTGAGAATGGAACGCGTAATTGGTCTCCTCAACAGAAGGTTGATATCTTAAACGGCAAACGCCCTACTTACAATGGAAAAACCATACAAGGACATCATACGTACAGCGTTTCAAAATACTCACATTTGTCTGGAAACAGCGAAGTAATATATCCTGCTACTTTTAATGAACACTTAAAAGGTTGGCACGGTGGCAATTTCCGTAATAGTTTGCCAGGAGAACCCATTAAAACAATAATTGATTTTTAAGGAGATTACTATGAGAACTGTAGGCTTAAAACTGGAGAGTTCAGTATTCACAGCTACTATGGCTAAAATTATACGTAAATATCAAGAACTACCCATTTCACAAATCAAACAAATTGTTTCAAACAACGATTATGTGTATAAGTGTGATATTATACGTGCGAACGGAATAAAGACACTTTTACACGTTAAAAAAGATTTGTCCAAAGAAGGAATAAATAGCTATATCTATGTAGAGGGAAAGCTAACAAGTGAAGAATATCTGAATAATTTACTTGTATCATACAAGCAGACAGAAGAGCAAGTTGAGGAAGAAATGGACAGAGAAGCATTATTAGAAGATGATGAGTAAATCTAGTTTTATTCATGACCTTAAGCTTTATTATTGAACGCAAATCAGTGGAGCTATCACATTTGTAATGGGAGGCTTTGATACTCTCGCATTAGGTTCAAAGATATTGTTTGGTGACAACTGGTTTAGTGACTTTAATGCGGCTTTGCATGAGAGTTCTATATACAATGTAGCTCAGACGACTATAGCAAGTGTAGCTGTTTTTACCGGCGGAATGAACAGCGGATTTAACAAGGCAGCTAACAGTGCAGGAGTTAAACCGTCATGTTTTGTGGCGGGAACGCTTGTCATGGCGGTTGTCGGAATGGTTGCTATAGAAACGATAAAGTCAGGAGATAAAGTCATTTCAACAGACCCTGAAACAATGGAAACTTCTCCGAAAACTGTTCTTGAAACCTACATAAGAGAGGTAACAACGCTTGTTCATCTCACTGTGAACAATGAAGAAATCGTTACAACTGTTGACCACCCGTTCTATGTAAAAAATCAAGGCATTATCAAAGCAGGAGAACTAATAGTTGGTGATGAACTTCTTGATGTAAACGGAAATGTTCTTTTAGTTGAAAATTTTGATGTCGAGTTGACAGAGAAACCTGTTAAGGTGTATAATTTTCAGGTGGAGGTTTTTCATACATATCACGTTAGCGGATTAGGTGTATTGGTACATAATGCAGAAAAATATGGTAACGGTCATTATGATAATAATCCTAGTGATAATCCCAAAGTATTAGCTGATGCTGAAGAAGATCCCAATGCAGTGTATGGCTATAAACCCAAAAAAGATGGCAGTTTGAAAAATTTCGCTAATGAGGATTGGTCAGATCCGGAATTTGTTGAAAGTGCAAGGCAAAAAAGAATTCAGTATATTGAAGATGATAGATCAATATGCGATTTAGTTTCTGATATGAAAAATAAAGGATGTTCTACAGAAGAAATAGCACATTCAATTTGTGATTATCGTAATCAAACAAGGTTAAATTCCTATCTCGATTTAGATGGAAATATTATAAATGAAAATGGATATAATGCTGCTTTAGAACGTATGCAAACTAGGTCTTATGATGCGTTAATTTCTAGTGGCAAGACACCAGAACAAATTATCAGTTCATCGATGAGAACAAATCCGGCAATGGATGCATGTGTAGGACTTTATGATGAAAATTTTAATAGTTATTAAGGAGTAATCATATGTACAAAATTGAAAAGAAAGAAAACTATGAGATTTATGCTTTTGACGAAATTGATTTAAGGATAAAGATTGTTGATAATAATTTATTAAAGAATGTATATATTAATTATAAAGGTTATAATCCATTATTTACAATGCTTTTAGGTGAGTTTTCTGCGGATTGCGAAATAGATTCAATACATTTTGATGTTAAAAGTGAGAATAGTAGACAAAATAATACCCTTTACGCAATTGTACAAAAAGAAGTTTTAGAGCTTTTTATTAAAGACATATATTTTTTTATAATAGAAAATAAGATAGAGCAAAAGCTTAATGAAAGAGATAAATCAATTTGGTATTTTTAACTAATTGAATGAAGAAATTTACAATTTGCACAGATTAGCATAGCCGGTGTTGCCGTATTTACAGGCGGAATGAATAAAGGCTTTAACAGTGCGGTAAATAAAGCAGGCGTTAAGCCGTCTTGTTTTGTTGCTGGAACTCTTGTCATGGCTGTAGCAGGAATGGTTGCCATAGAAAAGATAAAGTCAGGAGATAAAGTTATTTCAACAGACCCAGAAACATTTGAAACCGCTGAAAAAAGAGTACTTGAAACCTACATAAGAGAAGATTCTAAGCTTATTCATTTGGTGATCAACGGCGAAGAGATCATTACGACTGAAACGCACCCGTTCTATGTAAAAAATCAAGGCTTTATCAAAGCAGGAGAACTAATAGTTGGTGATGAACTTCTTGATGTAAACGGAAATGTTCTTTTAGTTGAAAATTTTGATGTTGAGTTGACAGACGAACCCACTACGGTGTATAATTTTCAGGTGGAGGATTTCCATACTTATCATGTTGGCAAGTGTAGACTGCTTGTACATAATGCAAATTGTAATCAAGAAAAGCCTGTGCTTCCAAAATATGATGGAAAAACAACAGAGGGCGTTATGGTAACTCCAGATGGAAAGCAAATTTCTTTTAAATCAGGAAATAGTTCGACACCTTCATATCCTCAATATAAAGCACAATCAGCAAGTCATGTTGAAGGAAAAGCTGCTTTATACATGAGAGAAAATGGTATAAATGAAGCAACTGTATTTCATAATAACCCTAATGGAACTTGTGGATTCTGCGATAGACAAGTTCCAGCTCTACTTCCAAAAGGCGCTAAATTAACCGTGGTACCTCCAAGTAATTCGGTTGCAAATAATGTTCGTGCTATCCCAGTTCCAAAGACATACATTGGAAATAGCACTGTTCCGAAAATCAAATAAGAAAGGAATAAGGTAATCAAATGAAAATAAAACATTTTGGAGGAATTGAATATGCAAATAATATTTCTGAATTTTCAGAAATATTACAAAAAAAATATGGTGATGGTGTCAACGAGTTTTGGATTACTAATAATACTCAAGAGAATCCTTGCTTAGTGGTATTAGTAAACAAAGAAATGGCGAATCTCACCTATTTTCCAGACGAGGAGTCACTCGGTTTTCAGTCAGTTGGTTGCCAGACAAATCAGAAAAATGACTATTGTATTTTTTATACTAATACGCCTGAAGAAGAGATTGAAATCAGAAGAGATTCAATTATCTCAGTAGATAAAGCTTTCGAGGCAGCCAAAAAATTTTTTTATAAACGTGAAATGCCAGATAATATTGAATGGACTGAAAATTAAAGGTTTATAATTTTGAGGTAGAAGATTTTCATACATATCACGTTAGTGGTTTTAGCGTGTTGGTACATAATGCAAGTAATGAATATAAAACAAAGACTGTCCGTACCGCCAAGGGAGAAGAAAAAATTCCCATTGTTGATAAACCAGGCTCTCCTTCTTGGAAACAAGCAGTTAAAGAATTAAGATCTGCTAGAAAAAAAGGAAACAATTATATTGCTTCAAATAGACAGCAAGCGGAACAACTTATAAATGAAGCAATGCCTGATTTGCCTAAAGCAGAAACATATGCAACAAATGCACCAAAATCTAATTATCAAATTCACCCTATTGATAATGAATATAACATGCCACATATTTGTTATCATGATTGGGCAAAGGGAAAACATAATGGCTCTGCAGGACATATATTTTGGGAGGAATAGATATGGATATAAAAGAATTTAAATATGCTTGGAGATATACAAGCGAAAATTATGCGCTATTCTCTCCAAAGCAGCTATCAGAAATGAATGTTGTTAATGAAAACAAAGCAGTTAAAATTTGGAATAGTATATGCGATAATGAAATACTTCAAAAAAGTTCATATGTTCAAATGATGATTGATCATAAACTGACTGTTTTCATAGGTGACTGTGGTTGGGGCGATGAATCAATGGAGAGAGTAACTCAACAAAAATTAATGAGTTTATTCGAAAAAAGTATTTCAGACAAAGTAACATTGTTATATGATCATACTTCAGCAATAAGCATTACAGCATCTATTTTTTGTGAAAAATGGTCGGATTTTTGTTATCCTTCAGATGTGCTTCTTATTGTAAATAACAATATTGTTCTATTGTATTATGAAGATACATTATACGGACCTTTAGAACCCTTTGAAAATATAATATAATTACTATTTACAGAACATTTTTATCAACGATTTTGCAGGTACACCGATTTGAACTGTAAGTGTACTTGCTTCAACTGAAACGCACCCTTTTTATGTACAAAGTAGAGGGTTTGTTGAGGCTGGTAAGCTACTTGTTGGTGATGAACTCCTTGATGTAAACGGAAATGTTCTTTTAGTTGAAAATTTTGATGTTGATTTGACAGATGAGCCTGTTACGGTGTATAATTTTCAAGTGGAGGCTTTCCACACTTATTATGTTGGTGAGAATGGAGTTTGGGTTCATAATTCGAATTGTAAGCTGATAAAAAATGATGACGGCGCATATGATGCAGAGCTATCATATAAAGAGGATTGGACACCAGGGCAACGAGCAGAAACTGATGCAAAATGTAGAGCTTTATCTGTAGTTGACCCCGTAAAAACTAACATGAAAAATCTTGATGTAGATTTGGACAAATTCCTTAGTGGCAATATGAACTCAAAGGAAAAGAAGAACTTTGATGAAATTCTAAGAAGTATAAATTTTAAAAATGCTGAAGCTGGATTGCCGAATGGCAAGACTAAATCAGTATTAGAGGAAGAATTAGGATATATGTTAACCATTCATGAAGATATAAGCACAAAAAAATGTTATTTTGTTCCTGCTGAAATTCATGCAAACATAAATCATAATGGAGGAATAGCTAATTATAAATTCAATATACAGGGAATTGCCGATAAATTAGGTGATTTATTTAAAAAATCTGGATTTGGAATGCCAAGATTAGTGTATGATATGTCAAAAGGATAGGTGAGTATATTTGTTTATAAATAAGAGAAAGAAAATTATCAATTCTGTTTTTGGAGAATTGGAGTATAGGAATTTAATGTATCATGGTAAAACCCAGATAACATTATGGGATAAAACATTCGATATTAAAGTTTTTCCTGTCACAAATTCGAAATCAAAAGAAATAACGCCAAAACAAGAGCGTGCTTATGAATATTTTTTGAAAAACACCAAAGACATCCAAAAGAAAATAGAAGGATTTCTAAAAAAAATTTGTGAAACCCAAGATACAAATTTGATATTAACAAGATATGAGCCATATGAGTTGATTTTTGATTTAAATGGAGGATTCGGTTTAGAAATAATTGATAATGTTACTGATGATGAATATGATTCGGATCTTGTTATAATTATACTTCCCGATTTAGGAATAGATACAAGCGATCATTATTTAAGCAATGCTATTTGTGATGATTATATTGGTGATTAGCAATTATGGAATTAATAGAAAGTATAGAAAACTATCTATTCCCATAAATAATTTTGTAGGAGAAATATCATGAATGTAGAAGGAATTATTGCTGATTCACATTTTGCATTCATAAACAGCCAAAACAACGAATCTCTTCATTTAGCAAACGAGGCAATTAGGCTTGCTCCAAAAAATCCTTACGCTTATCAATGTGCAGGAGATGCGTATATGTCTTTGTGACAAAAATTACAATGTAATTGTATGCACATTATAATTATACTATTAGGAGTTGTAGTAAAATACAACTGTATAAACTCTGACTATTATTGAGAGCAATGACGATTTTTACGACGAGTACTACTACATGAAGCCCGAATGTGAAAAAAGCCGTTGGGAGAAATTCAAAGACGGCTGCAAAAAGGTCGGCGAGTGGTGCAAGGAGCATTGGTAAGAGATTCTCATCACAGTAACAATTGTAATAGGAGCAGTATTAGCTATAGTTGCTGTTGTTGCCACTGGCGGAATGGCTCTTGTGCCATTATTAACCACTGTGCTTACAACGTTTGGAGTTTCTGCAGGCCTTGCTACAACAATTGCAACGATAACTAGTCTTTCTGTTGCCTCAATAGCGATACTTTCAACTCTTGGTTCAAGTACATTAAATATAATTGACACATGGTGGAATATTGATAATTCAGTTTTTAATACATTTCAAAATATATTAAATTGGACAAGTACAATATCGAATTGTTTTTATTCCATTGGTTCTATTTATAGTAGTGTAAAAGGAATTTCAAATGCTGATTTAAGAAATTATGGAAAGCAATGGACAACTAATCCTCAATTTCGTTCAGCCATAAGCGGTGCAAGTGAATATAATTTCACACTTAAATCTGATTCGTCAACTTTCTGGTCTGGAATTGGAGATGAGGGTATATGTAACGGAGATCAAATAGCGGCAAATTGTGCGGATAAAATGGGAAGATCTACTTTGTAAACAACTCTTTCATCGAAGGGTATTGAACTTCCAAATTGGGATGTTTCCAATCCTTCTACAATAAGCGCATGGAATAGTGCTTCTTCCTCCTACACAATGCATTCTTCAGGGAATGTGGAAGCGTTACTCGGAAATACTATTCGACCAACCAGTGTATGGAATGTCTTTGAACGTACTATTTTAAGAATAAATCCTAATGTAGGAAATATCACAATATATACGCCTACTGCAGTTAATGTGATTACGCATACTACTCAGGTTGGTTCATTAATAAGGAGTTTGTTTATAGGAACTTCTCAAACGGGAATATTATTAAATGATTGGAATAAAAAAATGAAAGAAATTAAAATTACAGGTACGAAATGGTATGTCGATATTGAGTACAAAGAGAATATCGCAAGATTTGGTGGGGAAATGTGCATAGATGGTTTTTATGCAACAGTAAATAGTATATCTTGGATAAAACATCAAGGATATATCGAGAAGAATGAATTGACTGAACTTATCAAAGCGGTGCGAAAGCAAAATAAGAATAGTTCATTCAAAATTGAGTTTGTAAATGATGATGAAAGCGAATGTAAATAATATTTGCTGGATTTTTACCGGGTAAAGGAGTGGTTTATGAGATACAATAATGAAGTATTTGTAAAATATAGAATAGATAAAAATTCTATTGTTTTTTGGGCTTCGGACATTAATGAAAATATTTCCGATGTTGTGACTATTGACTAAAATGTGGCTGATGCTATTGATTTTGCAATTGCTCTAAATGTGCAACATGGTTCTAATTATGAGAATATTGAATTACATTTTGGATTCTCACGAGAAGAGGGAAATCTTTTTAATGGGGAAAATCCTCCAACTGTTGAAGAGTTTAAAAGGAGAGCAAATGAATTGGGTTCGGAGGTTATGAAAGATTTTGTTCATGAGGCATTACAGTATGTTGAATTTAACGATAATTTAGACATTGTGGATTTTGCTAATGGAAGTACAGATAGAATGATATCCTATAGTGGAGATATTATTTCGACAAGGTATGACGATCAGGATTTTTTATCTGATATTGATCCGAATAATATACAGTATAAATTTGAGAACAGTAACAGTAATTTTCTGAAAGTTCAACAGGAATATAATAAGGCTGTAATGGATGGCAGAATCGATCCTAAATCGGAGTTCATATCAAATAATGGTGGTATTGATCAAATTCGCAATAATATAAATTACGATGTTAAATCTACTTTGGGTGCTTATATTGATGGTGAATTTGTAGGAGAAAAAAAGAAGAGAGCCGATAAATATAAACAGCATATTGATGCCTTTATAACATTTTTGCAAGATTAACGTAATGAGGGATTTGTTTATAATGAAACATAAAACTATATTTTCTACGATGATAATTATTACTTGTATTCTTATAATATTTTTTGCTATTGTAATAGGTTTCGGAATATGGTTCTTAAACAGTGATAATGAAACAGAAGCTGATTTACAGTGGAAACGAAAAACCATTAACGACTGTATTAATCAAACAAGTCAGAATTATGATGAGATACGTGAGTTGGTTTGTGATCCGGGTTCTGATGTTGCACTTTTGGGACACGATTATGATTTGCTCAGCAAATTAACGAATCTTGAAACAATTACTATTGTCGGAATCAGTGACGCTTCAGATGCACAGAATTTTTTTGAAGAGTTAACTAAACTAAAAAAATTAACTTCTGTTAATATTGTAGATTCACCTATTGGTTCAATAAGAAAGCTGGCAGATATCAGAAGTCTATCAAGTTTATGCATTAGATCTAATCCTTATGGGGGTGCTCGTTTTAAAATTGACGATATTGACTTGCTCGGAACAGAGGGAAGCTTCAAGAATTTAAAATCGTTGGAATTATACGATGTTCAAATTGAAACCTTACCGGATTTATCCGAATTAACGGAATTGAAATCACTTTCAATTTCAGGAGCTGATTTTACCAAGCTGGATGATGAAAGTGTTAATTGGGAGAATATTGTATCCCTCAATATAAATTCTACGAATATACACTCAATTGATAAAGAAATTATAAATAAACTTTATAATCTAAAAGCTTTAGATGTTTCTTATTGTAATATTACAGACATAAGCTTTGTGTTAAACTTACCAAAATTAGAAGAGTTCTCATATTTAGGCCATGATACTCATGGAATTGATTTGAAATGCTTAAATGAACATCCAAATTATGATGAAGCTTGGATGAAAGATTAAATTTGATATTTTTAGCAGATATTTCAAAACTCTTCGCAATGGTCTTGTGGGTGGATATATAGAAGGTTTTTTTGAGAATATTGGTCAAGGCGGAATTGATGCAATAAAAGATTAAAGGAGTGAACTGTTGATTGAGAACTAAAAACAATTATTTTGAGATTAGACATAATGGATATGTCTTACTGTTTTTAGTAGCCGTACTTTTTTCTTTTGTAATTATACTTGAAATAATTGATTTTGTTGAACACTCTTTTAAAGCAAATTGGTTTATGTATATAGGATTACTTGTTTTTTGTGTTTTGCTTTCTTTTCCTGTATTATTCACTACTCTGAAAATTAAAGTACGAAAAGATGAAATAATGGTTGTTAAAACCTGCGGTATCCGAATAAAAATAACAACTGATGAGATAAAAAAAGTTACTATTATAAAACCGGATACAGTTGATCAAAAAACCAATATTGTTACACGAATAAAAGTATATGCGGGTATACGAAAGTTTTACGTAGACAGCAAAATGAAAAATTATGATAAATTCTTGTATTTCATAACAGAAAATGTTGATGACCAAATAATAGAATATAAGGTTAATTGGATTACAAAATCTAGATCTTAAAAATTGTAATCAGCGTTTGCAATGTTGACGATGTAATTAGTTCTATAAAAGCGTCTACACAGACTCAGGAAAATAAGATCGACGCTCTTGATAATCTCAAAAAAGATGTAAATGAGTTTGTTTCTGATGTTGTGATTATTGACCAAAATGCGGCTGATGTTATTAATAAGAGCAAGAATGACTTTTAGAAAAATATGAATACTTAAAACCGAACTGTGAAAAAAGCTGGTTGGAAGAGAAATGGGATAGTGCTTGTGAGTGGTGCAAGGAGCATTGGAAAGAGATTCTCATCACAGTAACAATTGTAATAGGAGCAGTATTAGCTATAGCAATGGTAACAAGTGTTTCAAAGCTAGCTAATTTTGGAACTAGCAATCAATTATTAATTAACATTCCAAGAACTTTTGAATTTACATCAGGTTTATCAGGCCTATTTTCATTAAATGGAAGCATCATCAATTGGTTAAAGGAGAAGTGATAATTGAAAATGCATATGGAATTTGTAACAGTAGGCAAAGCAAGTAGCGATAAAATTCATGTAAAATATAATGATAAAATAGCAACATTTCATGGAGAAATAGGAATAGATTATTTTTTGGTGCTTGCTAATAAAATAGAGTGGTATCCAAATAAAAAAGCAACAATTAATGAAAAAATAGAATTGATGACTATAGCAAACAAAACCTTTTTGGGTGAGAAACGGTTATATTTTATAGCAGATGATGCAATATGGTTTGATTGGAAAGGTTCTCCATTAATTGTTATAGAAAATAATATTATAAAATCAATAAAAATATCATGTGTTTGTGAAGTACTAGCTGAAGTTGATGAGTTTAACGATATTTCCGATTTTTGTTATCTAAAAAATATATTGCTGAATTAAAAAAAGCAAAGAAACTTTGTAAAAAACACTCCATTAATAAGTATGATGGTTATGGACATAAAAAATTTTATTATAAGTGTACAAAATGTAGAAGTGTTTGGGCTTTAACAGAACCTGACGGCAATTTTAACGGAAGATTGGAAAAACTATAGGTTTATAGCTTTAGACACGATAAAATATATGATCAATTATATTTCCAATCAAAAGTGTGGAATTGAAAAAATAAGCAGTAAAATAGCGGAATATATTTTACGTTTTGATAGTGCTGATAAGAGTAAGTACGTTTTTTTTACGATAAGTATGAATACTTAAAACCGGATATTGAGGATGGAGAATGGCGAGATCATGTATGAGGCTTTCAGAGATGCGACTGACAGAACTGCAGGGTGGTCATTCTCAGATGAGACTTACATAGCAACATTAGACTGGAAGGAGAAACAATAAATTCAAAAAAAAGTTATCAGTTTTAATAATAAATATGAATATATTTTAGAAAATGAATAGATTAAAGGCAAGGAATTAAATAACAAATGAGCAGCGAAATAATCGGAACCAAATTCAAGTACACGGTATTAACATTGACACCTTTTTCTTCACACCATTTATGCACTGTAAGTCCGCTACTTTTCTGTGCCTGGATTTGGGCTGACCATTCGGTCAGGCGAAATTCGTTCTTTACCGTTGCGATCGTTGTTTTCATTATCTTTATCTCCACATCTAATTTGGTCTAAGCAGCTCTATAGACTTTTTTGGGATTGGGTAATTTACTCTATGGAGTTGCTTGAAGTTTATTATACTTCTTTAGTCATCGGTGGGGTAGATGCGGAGGGTTTGACGGTTACATTCAAATTCACGGCGTCAATGATAGATGATATTTTAGAAGATGTCCCCGTGATTGATACAAATAGATATACTTGATGTAAAAATAGAAAATGTTTATTCGTCGTTTGGTGGGAAAGGAAATGTTATGAAATTAGATAAACAAATTACAAATGAAGAGCTGCTTGAACTTACAAAAAAAGCATTTGAAAATAACGAGGTTGCTGAGTTCCTTTGCGGAGAGAAAGGATATGCTTGTCCTATAAGTCATTTTGTTCCAGCAAATGTACCAACGGATTTTAGTAGAATTATAGATTTTGGAGTATACAAACTTTATGAGGAAACTAAAAATGAAAAAATTGTTGCCAAATTCGAAGAAGCCATATTGTATCTTCTTGATTGCGATCCAGCAAAGAATTGGATAGCGTTTATGGTATGTTGGAATCAAATTAGGAATGAAAAAAGACACGAAGCACCATTTAAATTCATTAATCAAGAGTTAATTGAGAAATTGAAGGAAACGCTATTAAAACACGAAAAGGAGCTTCGTGTTTGTAAGGAATGGCAAGGTTGGAATGAAGAGAATGGGCTTTGGCAGGAAATTACAAGAATTAATAACATTGCAACTAAAAATTATGGGTTGAGTATATTATGAATATAGACGAAATATTTAGTAAAGGTGCATCTTATCTAATATCTGAAAAAGGTTAAGAAGACTATATTTCAGGCAAAGATGGTTACATTGGGACGTCCTGTTGGAGATGATACTGTTGTTTGGGTTGCACCAAGTGCCGAAATTGATGAAGCTATAATTAAAACCAAATCCGGATGTTAACCCTAATATAGGAGAAATTGGCAACACGAATTCAATAAATGAAATCCCAACCAAACAATTAAATAATCTATATAATTCATTAGGAAGAGATTCTGAGTGCTTACGTTTCATTCATTGTATTTACTATACAAGCGCAGCAAGAGCTTTCATATGGGTTCTCTTTAAAATACCCTTAAATACTTTTATTATTGTGAGGTTTAGATTATGGCATTTGTTAATGAAAAGCTGACTCCAACGCAAAGAGAGGAACTGGCTAAGAAAAAGATTAAGAACCCATACGGAAGCTTTAGGGACACGACAGAAGGTATCATGCCCCTGTACTTAACTATTGACAAAAATTCTGAAACATGGTTAGCACATTGCTATAACCATCATGACACGAATAATGATATAGAGGAATTTATCTTTATGTATAAATCAAATCCGATACCTGTTCAAGCAATAAAGAGTATTCATGAACAACAAGTTTGTTGGAAAATAACACGTATTGATTTCCCGAAAGGATTGCTAAAAGATAAAGAACACCTTCAAATTTTGTTAACTGACGCGTTCAAAGCTTACAACATATCCGGATGGCCTGGCGAAGAAAGTGGACAGGCTAAGGTAATATATGGCTATGAGTAAGGATGTGTATTGTAATGTTGACGTTATTGGAAGCATTAGATGAGCTCAATTCAAAATCAGAAAGTGAACTTACGCTTGATTATCTTGAAGAACTTGCTAAAAAAGTATCTATCTAACCTGTGCCTCATTTAACGATTAAAGGCTCTGAGATGACCTAAAATTGGTCTTATCAGAGCCTTTTCACTTTTTACCTTTATATTTTTTAACGAAAGGTTGTTCTAGGGGTGTGCATTTATTCTGGCAGCAGGACGCAGGCACAGAAACCGGGTTCGGGCTGATAGCAATATATGGTGAGGTCTTTCCCAATCTCAGGGCTAAAATCCTTCAGCGTGTGCTTTGTGCCGTTGAGTGCTACATCTGCGTAAGATACCAGCCATTTTCGGTCTCCGTTGCGAAATACTTCATAAAAAGACCGATTCAGCATTTCTTCCACTGTCACACCCTCAACTACCGCCATCTCCTTGTTGCAGTAGCGGAAAATAAAGTCAACACCGTGACCATCTTCATCGAATACAAGTTCGATAACGCAGTAAGCCAGAGGCATTTCGTCCATAATACTGCACTTCTCGTAGAAACCCAACGGCGGGTCGAATTCCTCCTTAGGCGACGGAACGTCTAGCCCAAGCTCCTTACGCAGCCGATGTGGATGGGCTGAATGGCAGCTTTGACAAGACCGAGTTTGATCTTGCTTCTGCAGAGAATACAACAATTGAAAATGCCCCAACAGACACAACTGCTTTTGGCATTTCCGGAGGTGCGATCACAAAAGATCAGAAGATCGGAACTATTACAGTAAAGATCACCTCAGATACCTCAGACACCACTATGGTGAAAAATTTGGAGGATCTGCGCAGCGTGTTTGAAAATGGCGGCAAGGCAAAGCTAAACAACGATCTTAACGGAGCGTACGAGATGCTGACGCTTTCGTCAGGAAAAGATCTGGAGTTTGATCTGAACAGAAAGACGCTGAGCGTCGAATCTATTTCACTCTCAAATGATGGCAACGAAACGCTGACGCTGCGCAACGGTACTATCGGTTGTTATGTGCAGATGAATGGAAGAGCTGAACAACATCTGATCGTTGACAATTGTACTCTGAATGGGTTGGGCGACAATAATAATTACTCAGATGTGACCTTGAGAGATTGTGTCATCACGAAAGATTGCTTTACCAGCTATGGCGGCATCTGGAAATTCGAGGGAGTCAATAATATTACCGGAACAATGAAAGTTACGAAAGATGTCACCATTTCCGGCGACTTTACGTTAGGGACGCTTAAAGTTCCCATGGTTACTACCGGTACGCCGACCTTAAAACTGTCGGGTAATATTCGGATAGGCAAATTCTCCTTTGATAGTGTTTATAGAGAAGAGGCAAAGATCATCTGCGGTGTGGGTACATATAACTTTAAGCCGGATGAATATGAAACAGGCAGATATGGCGGTATTCAACTAGCAGAGGGATGCACCGTCAGCGGACCTGATGAGAACGGCATTTACACCGTTACAGCGGAATAAGGAGGAAAAAAAAAATTAGGCAGCCGTTATCGACTACCTAAAGAACTTATTCTATTCTGCAATGACCTTGTATATGATAAATGCCCATAGTGCAAGAGAAATTATCATCACCATATAAAAATACCAGTGTTTTGTTTTGTGACGGAAAAATTCCATGCCCAGAAATCCTCCCGCAAAGCCGCCAAGCAGGCTCAGACCCAGGAGCGTTTTCTCAGGTATCCGCCATTTGTGTGCTTTTGCCTTGTGCTTATCTGCACCAAAAAGTATGAACGTCAAAAGGCTCATTGCGGAAAGATATATTATAATGTATTTCAGCATATCTTTGTCCTCATATAAACAAAGGGCGGAAAAGCTCCGCCCTCGTATTTGTTTTTTACTTGAAGTAAGCTACGCCGCTTTCAAATATCTTCTGATCCTTTTCACCAGGAACGTTCTTTGATACGCAGCAGCCCTTACGCTCTGAGTGACCCATTTTACCAAGAACACGTCCGTCAGGTGAGGTGATACCCTCGATAGCCTGGAATGATGTGTTAGGGTTGCAATGAATGTCAAATGTAGGTTCTCCGTCAAAGTCAACATACTGTGTGGCGATCTGTCCGTTTGCAGCAAGCTGTGCGATTTCCTCTGCTGTTGCAACGAAACGTCCCTCACCGTGTGAGATAGCCACGCTGTGGATATCGCCTACCTCACAACCTGCAAGCCATGGTGACTTGTTGGAAGCGATCCTTGTGTTTACCATTTTAGACTGGTGTCTTGCAATGGTGTTGAATGTCAGTGTAGGGGAGTCGTCTCTCATATCTCTTATCTCACCATATGGTACAAGACCAAGCTTGATAAGTGCCTGGAAGCCGTTGCAGATACCAAGCATAAGACCGTCACGATTTTTCAGCAGGTCATGGATAGCGTCTGTAAGTCTTGGGTTTCTCAGGAATGATACGATGAACTTGCCTGAGCCGTCAGGCTCGTCGCCACCGCTGAATCCGCCTGGGAGCATTACTATCTGTGACTCTTTTATCTTCTTCTCCATTGCGTCAACAGACTCCTTGATAGCCTGTTCTGTGAGGTTTCTTACAACGAAGATGTCAGCCTCAGCTCCTGCCTTTTCAAAGGCTCTTGCTGTATCGTATTCGCAGTTTGTGCCAGGGAATACAGGGATAAGAACCTTTGGCTTTGCCACCTTGATAGCAGGTGCAACTCTCTTGTCTGCCTTGTAGCTATACTTTTCAGGCTTTTCAGTAGGCTCTTTCACATGAACAGGATATACAGGCTCAAGCTTGCCCTCCCAAAGTGTCTGGAGCTTGTCAAGGCTTATTGTGTAATTGTCTGACTTTATCTCGTAGCTTTCTGTTGTTTCACCGATAACTCTCTCGTCAGTGTCAACGCCCTCTGCAAGCTCGATAACAAATGCGCCATAGCAAGCTCTGTAAAGTTCTTCTGCTGTGAGCTTGTCTGTGAACTTAAAGCCTATCTTGTTACCAAATGCCATTTTTGCAACAGCCTCAGATACACCGCCGTAGGATACAGCCCAGCATGAAAGCACCTTGCCCTCAGCGATAAGCTTTTCTACCTTTTCAAATACTGCCTTAAGTGAATCGAAGTTCACAAGCTTGTTGTCATCATACTCAGGCTTGATAAGAATTACCTTAGAGCCGGCCTTCTTGAATTCCTGTGAAACTACCTTGTCTGCGTCTGTTACTGATACAGCGAATGAAACAAGTGTAGGTGGAACGTCTATTTCCTCGAATGTACCGGACATTGAGTCCTTACCGCCGATAGAACCGCATCCCAGCTCTATCTGTGCCTTGTATGCACCGAGGAGAGCAGACATAGGCTTGCCCCAACGCTCAGGATCATTCTGTGTTCTCTCGAAATACTCCTGGAATGTGAGCCAGCACTTCTCATATGTACCGCCTGTTGCGATGACCTTTGCGATAGACTCAACTACTGCACTCATTGCACCATGGTATGGGCTTACAGATGAGAGATATGGGTCATAGCCCCAGCCCATAATGGACGTTGTCTTTGTATTGCCGTGAAGAACAGGGAGCTTTGCAGCCATTGCCTGTGTAGGTGTGTTCTGATATTTACCGCCGAATGGCATAAGAACTGTGTTTGCACCGATTGTTGAGTCAAATCTCTCAATAAGACCCTTCTGTGAGCAGATGTTGAGGTTTGATATCATAGACTCCCAGCGGTCAGCAGTGTCAGCGTCGTTGCTCTCTGCTGCGAAAACAGGAGCAGGGATAGAAATATCTGTGTGCTTTTCTGCACCGTTTGAGTTAAGGAACTCTCTTGTAAGGTCAACGATAGTGTTGCCGCACCAGTTCATTTTAAGTCTTGGCTCAGCAGTTACTCTTGCCACCATTGTTGCTTCAAGGTTTTCCTTTGCAGCCTCAGCCATGAACTTTTCAAGGTCGCTCTTTGCGATAACAACAGCCATTCTCTCCTGTGACTCAGAGATAGCAAGCTCAGTGCCGTCAAGACCGTCATACTTCTTTGTAACAGCGTCAAGGTTGATAGAAAGTCCGTCAGCAAGCTCGCCGATAGCAACGGAAACTCCGCCTGCGCCGAAGTCGTTGCAGCGTTTTATCATTGAAGTAACTTCAGGGTTTCTGAACAAACGCTGAAGCTTTCTTTCCTCAGGTGCGTTACCCTTCTGTACCTCAGCTCCGCAGCTTTCCAGTGAGTGGAGGTTGTGTGATTTTGAAGAGCCTGTTGCTCCGCCGCAGCCGTCACGTCCTGTTCTTCCGCCAAGGAGGATAACGATATCCTCAGGCTCAGGTCTTTCACGTCTTACGTTCTCAGCAGGAGCAGCACCTACTACGGCACCTATCTCCATTCTCTTCGCAACATAGCCCGGGTGATATATCTCGTGAACGTGACCGGTAGCAAGACCTATCTGGTTGCCATATGAAGAATAACCGTTTGCCGCACCTACAACTATCTTTCTCTGTGGAAGCTTACCTGTGATAGTGTCCTCAACAGGAACCAGCGGATTGCCTGCGCCTGTTACTCTCATTGCCTGATATACATATGAACGTCCTGACAGAGGGTCTCTGATAGCGCCACCAAGACAAGTTGCCGCACCGCCGAAAGGCTCGATCTCTGTAGGGTGGTTGTGTGTTTCGTTTTTGAACATGAGCAGCCAGTCCTCAGGATTGCCGTCAACGTCAACAGTTATCTTAACAGAGCAAGCGTTTATCTCCTCACTCTCGTCAAGGTCTTTGAGCAGACCAGCCTTTTTAAGCTGCTTTGCGCCGATACAAGCAAGATCCATAAGTGTAACAGGCTTGTCAGTTCTGCCTGCATAAAGGTCTTTTCTTGTGTTGATATAGTCTGCAAAGGTAGCAGCTATGTAGTCTGAGTCGATAGAAACGTTATCGACGATAGTGGAGAATGTAGTATGACGGCAGTGGTCAGACCAATATGTGTCTATCATTCTTATCTCAGTGATAGTAGGATTTCTCTTTTCAACGTTCTTGAAATAATCCTGACAGAACTTGATATCGTCAAAGTCCATTGCAAGACCCAAGTCTGTGAGCATGAATCTCAGGTCATCGTCTGTTGAATAGATAAAGCCCTCAACAGTCTTGACAGTGGTCGGGATAGTATACTTGATATCGAGTGTATCGAAGCAATCAAGGGAAGCTTCTCTTGACTCAACAGGGTTTATCATATAGTGCTTGATCTGGTCAAGCTCTGCTTCTGTGAGTTTGCCAGAAACGATATAAATTCTCGCTGACTTGATAGTAGGTCTTTTTCCTCCAGTGAGAAGTGAGATACACTGTGCGCAGGAATCAGCTCTCTGATCAAACTGACCTGGCAGATACTCAACTGCAAAAACAAACTCGTCAGCTTTTACAGCAGGCAGGTGATCGTAAGTAACGTCAACAGCAGGCTCAGAGAAAACGACTGGTGCTGCAAGGTCGAAATCCTCTCTTGAAAGACCCTCTGCGTCATAGCGGTTTATAACTCTCAGACCTGTAAGGTTATCAAGTCCCAGAGCTGACTTTATTCCGCCGATAAGTGAATTTGCTTCAACTGCAAATTCAGGCTTTTTTTCTACATAAATACGGTAAACAGACATGGCTACATCTCCTTATAATAGTTACCTCTATTATACTACATTTTTCGCATATTTGTCAATAAAATTCTTATTATTCGGCATGGCATATAATTATGTGTGAATAAGCGTTGGCTCACTTGTTGATTTTTTAGTTCATAAAAGCAGAAATACCGCACCATTACAGTGCGGTATCCCTAAAATATTAATCTGCAAACGGATTTTCTGTTGGATAAAGCATACCCTTTGGCTGATTGAAGCCTATGTCTGTCATGCCAAGATATGTCATAACGCTGTGGAGTGCCTTTCCATAGTGACCAAAAGCAACAGCACCGTGGTGAGGATAGTTCTTCTGAACGAGAACATGGCGGTAAAATCTGCCCATTTCGTTTATAGCGAAAATACCAATAGAGCCGAATGAACGTGTTGCCACAGGAAGAACTTCGCCCTCTGCAATATATCCTTTGAGCTGTGCGTCAGCCGTTGACTGGAAGCGGAAGAATGTTATATTTCCGTCAACGATATCGCCCTCGAGAGTACCTCTTGAAATATTAGGCTCGCTGTCTGGCTCAAGATTTCTCTTCATGATACGCTGGAACTTCATCTCAGGCTCTTTTACAAGGCATGAAGCTGTGTTTCCGCAGTGGAAGCCCATGAATGTATCCTTATGTGTGTAAGGGAACTTTCCTGCAATATCATCATTGTATATGTCCGCAGGAACAGTGTTGTTGATGTCAAGGAGCGTAACAGGCTTCTGTGATACACAAACGCCTATGTATTCGCTGACAGCACCGTAGATATCTACTTCGCAGGCAACAGGAATGCCTATCTTTGTAAGTCTTGAATTAACATAGCAAGGAACGAAGCCAAACTGCGTCTGGAATGCAGGCCAGCACTTGTTTGCAAATACAACATATTTCCTTGAGCCTTTGTGAGCTTCTGCCCAGTCAAGAAGGGTAAGCTCATACTGCGCAAGTCTTGGAAGAATGCCTGCCATTTTATTGCCCTTGCCAAGCTCTGCTTCCATGTCAGCCACAACAGCAGATATTCTCTCATCGCCGGCATGGGCGTTGAATGACTCGAAAAGGTCAAGCTCTGAGTTTTCTTCTATCTCGATACCCATGTTGTAGAGCTGTCTGATAGGTGCGTTGCAGGCAAGAAAGTCCTGCGGACGTGGTCCGAATGAGATTATCTTCAGATCCTTAAGACCGAGGATAGCCCTTGCAACTGGAACGAATTCGCTTATCATCTTTGCGCACTCGTCAGGTGTACCAACAGGGTACTCAGGGATATAAGCCTTGATGTTTCTCAGTGCAAGGTTATAGCTTGCGTTGAGCATTCCGCAGTAAGCGTCGCCTCTGTTGTCGATAAGTGCATCACCGCATGGTTCTTCAGCGGCCGCAACGAACATAACAGGACCGCCAAACTTCTTTGCTAGAAGTGTTTCTGAGGACTCAGGTCCGAAGTTTCCGAGATATACAACAAGTGCGTTACAGCCTGCTGCATTCACCTCGTCAAGGGCTTTGAGCATATCATTCTCGTTCTCCACAACTGTAGGACATTCGTAGATATCTCCGTAAGCCTTTTTGTACTCCTGACAGACCTTGATACGTCTTGATTCTGAAAGCGACATAGGGAAGCAATCTCTTGAAACTGCAACGATGCCAAGTTTTACTTCTGGTATATTTTTCATGTTTTAACCTCCGATTTTCATTTATTTATGACTTTATTCTAGCATACCTTTGTGCTGTTTTCAATAGCTTTTTGTGCAAATTTTCGTGAAATTTAGTTAGCTGCCCAGCATGAAAAAGTGCGTTAGCCCAAGCCACTCTCTCACCCAATATGTGAACAGGTATCGTGGCTCGGTGTAGGCTGAATAAGCGGTGACATTCTCCACACCCTGAGCCTTTGCTATAAGGCTTGCACGGTATTGATGAAAGCCGTCTGTGACGATAGTCATATCATGGCTCATGCCGAGTTCATCGAGTATCTTGAGAGAGTTTTGGATATTTTCGTAAGTTGAAGTGGACTTGTCCTCCATTATTATCCTGTCGCTGTCCATGCCTTTTTCTAGCAGGTAATTTTTCATTGCCAAGGCTTCGCTTATTTTCTCATCATCACCCTTGCCACCTGAAACTATACAAAGCGTATCGGGATTGTCGTTCATAGCCGTAATTGCAGCGTCAAGTCGTCTGCGTAACATTCGTGAGGGGCGTTCGCCTTTTACCTGACAGCCAAGCACAACTATAACATTGGCTTTTTCGGGACGGTTTTCCTGCGCTTTGTACATAAGTATGGAAAGAATAGCCACATATATTATCCCAGCAAGTATCAATGTGCTTACAAAGATAAGCCCGAATTTACCTGCGCCATGTCCCCATATTTTTAATATAATACCGCAGAATTTTGTCCAGTTTGCTGTTATGAGCATTAGCATCACCGAAACGATAATGCCAAGCAGGTTGCCCGAACATATAACAGGAAATGGTACAAGAAACAGAAACAACAGCAAAGTTTCCAGTGCAAGCAATATTATTTTTACGCTCATTAGTTATCTCCTTGTCTTTTTTGTACTATTATAACATATAGCTCTTGTGATTACAAGGGCAAAAGAGAAAAGCGCTCCGCAGCAGCAGAACGCTTTTATAAGGAATGATCTAAGTTGAGATCAGATCACCGAATTTTTCGAGAAAATCACGCTTGTCGTCATATTTAGCTACCAGCGATACAGTTTTCTTTGTGCCAAGACCGAAAATACCCATAAGTGATTTTGGATTGAGTATTTTTGTTCCTGACTGCACCACCAGATCGTATTTGCAGCTTAAAGCCGCTTCATGCAAAGTCTTGATGTCATTAAGATCGTTTATCCTGATATAAGCTTTGATCATGTTCGTGATTATGCCCTTTGGCATATCCTCCTTTCGCAATAATAACCTCTGAAAAAGTAAAAAGAACCGAAAATTTCTGAGATTTTCGTTTCTTTTTACATTGGCAACAGCAGTTCTATACTTATATGTCACATATCTTAATCTATATATAATTATATGTCAGTGTGAACAAATAGTAAACAGATATTGTGTAAAATATTATATACGAAGATATTAATATGAATTTTACTTATTTCATGTTAATTTGTTATATAAAATTTGGATAATTAATCATGTTAAAACGTTTTAGTTAATGTGGAACTTATATAAAAGCTATAACAAATTAGCTAAAAGTTTTCTTATTACGAAAATCTCAAACGTTTTATATGCGTTTTGAATGAAAATACAACAAAAGTAGAAAGTATATATTCGTAAATATATTAAACTATATGATGAGATTTTGCAAAAATGCGAAATCGTTTAAATTTTGCAACAAAAAAAGCACTGAGCTTTTAAAACTCAGTGCTTTCGTGATATCAAAGTTTAGTCAACAATAAATTCTTTGATCTCGTCAAGGAATTTAGTAGCGTCGTCTGTGTGTGCTACGAGCTGGATAGGATTTGAAAGGTCAAGGCTGAAAATACCCATAATTGACTTAGCGTCAACTGCATATCTTCCTGACGCAAGATCCACATCAAAGTCGTACATAGAAACTACGCTTACAAACTTCTTTACCGCTGCAATGGAATCGAGCATGATTTTTACCTTTGTCATAAATATTCCTCCTTCAGAATGATCGGTATATCCGATCTTGATTCCCACATAAATTCTGTAGATCTTTTCTCTACAATTTATATTATAAACGATTTTTCTGATTTGTCAATGGATATTTGCAAAAAAAAATAAAATATGGTACAATAGTCAAGAGTGATAAAAATCAAAGTTTAGATTTATGCAATATGCACATATATTACTGTGATTTATTGTGCATTATAAACATTTGGCTACTGAAAGGAAATCAAATATGAAAGCCTTTTTCTATACATTCGGCTGCAAGGTAAATCAATATGAAACAGAAAATATAAAGGAAGCAATGCTGTCCGAGGGGTATGAGGTCACTGAGGATTATGCTGATGCAGAGGTCTGTGTTGTAAATACCTGCACTGTTACCGCTCAGTCGGACTCAAAATGCCGACAGCTTATCCACAAGATAAAAAAAGCTAATCCTGAGTGTCTGATAGTTTTGGCAGGCTGTTTTCCGCAGGCTTTTGAAAAGGAAGCTTCTGCTCTTGACGAGTGCGGTATCATAGTTGGCACAGGTGCAAAAAAGGAAATACCTGCCCTTATAAAAAGGTATATCACAAGTGGCGAGCGTATTATCAGGATAGTTCCTCGTGAGAGGGGAGAGGCTTTTGAGAAAATGACAAACTCAGGTGCTGACCAAAAAACTCGTGCGTATATCAAAATTCAAGACGGCTGTGATCAGTATTGCACCTACTGTATTATCCCCACTGCGAGAGGACACATCTGCTCAAAACCTTTGGTGGATATCGCTCCCGAAGTTCAGCAGCTCGTTGACTCAGGTCACAAGGAGATAATCCTCACGGGCATAAATCTTTGCTGTTACGGCAGAGACTTCAAAAACGGCACACGGCTCATTGACGCTGTTGAAGCCGCCTGCGGCTGTGATGGCGATTACAGAGTGCGTATCGGCTCTGTTGAGCCTGAGCTTATTTCAGATGAAGATATCCTGCGAATGTCAAAGCTTGAAAAACTCTGTCCGCATTTTCATCTTTCCCTGCAAAGCGGTTGTGATGAAACGCTTAAACGTATGAACCGCCACTATGATACGGCGGAGTATGCTGAGCTTTGTGAGAAGCTTCGCAGGTATTTTCCAAACTGCGCTATAACCACCGACATAATGGTGGGCTTTCCACAGGAAACTGACGAGGAATTTGAAAAGTCGCTGGCATTTGCAAAGAAGATATCTTTTGCAGAAACGCATATTTTCCCGTATTCACGCAGGCCTACCACTGTTGCCGACAAAATGAAAGGTCAGCTCGACCGCAAGACCAAGCACAGTCGTGCGGCTCAAATGGCAGATGTATGCAACGAAACAAAGGCTTTGTATCTCAAAAGCCTTGTTGGCACAGTGCAGGAGGTTTTGTTTGAAAAGGAAACAAGCTCTCAGTGGCACCAAGGTCATGCGCCAAATTATGTTACCGTGAAGATTCCAAGGGACAGCGAGGACGTTTCTTTACGTCGACAGCTTTTAAAGATAGAGATAACCTCGTCAGATGGCGAGTTTTGTTACGGAAAACTTATATGAGTACAAAAAAGAGGACCGCAAATGCGATCCTCTTTCGTTATATCAGATTTTTCTGTGCTCAGCCAAGCTTTGCAAGAATTATCTCTTTCATTTTTCCAGGGTTAGCCTTGCCCTTTGAAGCCTTCATGCACTGACCAACAAGATAGCCAAGTGCATTTGTCTTTCCGCCCTTGTAGTCATTTACAGACTTTTCGTTTGCGGCAAGAACTTCGTCAGCGATCTTTTCAAGTGCGCTGTCATCAGAGACCTGTGCAAGACCCTGCTCCTCGATAATGTCGCTTACCTTTTTGTCTTCCTCGAGAAGAACTGCAAAAACTTTCTTTCCGCCAGCGTTTGAGATAGTCTTTGCCTCGATAGCAGCGGCAAGGTCAGTAAGATTGTCAGCAGTGAGCTTTGTATCTTCGAGAGTCTTGCCTGTTGCGTTCATGTACTTAACAAGGTCGCCAAGTATCCATGTTGTATAGCACTTTGCTGGGAACTTGTCCTTTGCCATGCAATCGTCAAAAAGCTTTGCAAGGGAAACTGACTCAGCGATAAACGTTGCGTCCTTTATGTTAAGACCGAACTTCTTTACATATCTGAGTATCTTTACGTTTGGAAGCTCTGGGATACTCTTTTTAAGCTCGTCAACACGCTCCTGCTCAACAACGATAGTGAGCAGGTCCGGCTCAGGGAAGTAACGATAATCCTGTGCGTCTTCTTTTGAACGCATTGGAATGCTCATTCCCTTTTCGTCGTCCCAACGGCGAGTTTCCTGCTCGACCTTTCCGCCTGCTTCAAGAACAGCTATCTGTCTTTCTACCTCGTAGTCGATACCTCTTACAGCGGCAGAGAAGCTGTTTACGTTCTTCATCTCAGAACGTGTGCCGAATGGCTCGCCAGGCTTGTGAACAGATACGTTTACATCACATCTGATAGAGCCTTCCTGCATCTTACAGTCGCATATGCCAAGATACTGTAGGATAGATTTAAGCGTTTCAAGATAAACCTTTGCTTCCTGTGAGGAACGCATATCAGGCTCAGAAACTATCTCGATAAGCGGAACACCGCAGCGGTTAAGGTCAACAAGTGATACACCATGGAACTTGTCAGAGTGGAGCAGCTTACCTGCGTCCTCCTCGATGTGTATTCTTGTGATACCTATTCTTCTTTCCTCGCCGTCAACAAGGATATCAACATAACCCTTGCCGCAGAGAGGAACTTCTGCCTGTGATATCTGATAAGCCTTTGGCAAGTCAGGGTAGAAATAGTTCTTTCTGTCCTGCTTGCAGACACGGTTTATCTCGCAGTTGAGTGCGTGACCCATTCTTATTGCATAATCAACTACCTTTTCGTTAAGAGTAGGCAGTGTGCCAGGCATACCCATGCAGATAGGGCAAACCTGTGAATTGACTTCAAGACCGAACTGGTTCTTGCAGTCGCAGTATATTTTAGACTCGGTATTAAGCTCAGCATGAGTTTCAAGACCGATTACAACTTCGTAGCCTTTTACCATTTTTGTGACCCCTTTCCTTAAAGCTCAGGCATTTTGAATCCGCCAACAAGCTGCTCATAAGCATAAGCTGTGTTAAGCAGACGCTGCTCTGTAAACTTTCCGCCGATAAGCTGCATACCAACAGGCAGACCCTTGTCGTCATATGCACAAGGAATGCTTATTGCAGGCAGACCTGCAATGTTCACTGTAACAGTGCAGATATCGTTTGCGTACATTTTAAGGGGATCGTCAGTGTTTTCACCGATCTTGAAAGCTGTTGACGGAACTGTAGGAGTAGCGATAACGTCAACGTCAGCGAACTGAGATGCGAACTCCTGCATTATTCTCTTCTGAACGAGCTTTGCTTTCTTATAGTAAGCGTCATAGAAACCTGATGAAAGCACGAATGTGCCGAGCATTATTCTTCTCTTTACTTCGTCGCCGAAGCCCTCTGAACGTGTTCTTTCGTACATATCAACAAGTCCGTCATATTCTTCAGCTCTAAAGCCGTATCTTACACCATCAAATCTTGCAAGGTTTGATGAAGCTTCTGCAGAAGAAATGATGTAGTATGATGAAAGTGCATAATCTGTAGACGGCAGAGAAATCTCCTTTACAGTTGCGCCCTGCTTTTCAAGCTCTTTCACAGCGTTCATTACAGACTGCTTAACGAATGGGTCGATACCCTCACCGAAATACTCTTTTGGTATACCGATCCTCAGACCCTTTACGTCAGCTTTAAGGTCAGCCGCAAAATCAGGATACTCTCTATAGGAAGAAGTAGCGTCATACTTGTCATGACCAACGATAGCAGACTGTACCATAGCAACGTCCTTTACGCACTTGCCAAGAGGTCCGATCTGATCCAGTGATGAAGCGAAAGCAACAAGACCATATCTTGAAACGCTGCCGTATGTAGGCTTCAGACCTACAACGCCGCAGTATGAAGCAGGCTGTCTGATAGATCCGCCAGTGTCAGAGCCAAGAGTAACGATAGCTTCCTTTGCAGCAACAGCGGCAGCAGATCCGCCTGATGAACCGCCAGGTATCCTCTCTGTATCAAATGGGTTTTTAGTAGGCTTAAAATGTGAGTTCTCGGTTGATGAACCCATAGCGAACTCGTCCATGTTGAGCTTGCCTGTTACAACGATATCGTCAAGCTTGTTCATTACAGTTGCATTGAAAGGCGGAACATAGTTTCCAAGCATTTTTGATGCACAAGTTGTTCTCAGACCCTTTGTTGAGATATTATCCTTGATACCAACAGGTATACCAGCCAAAGGTGAAAGCTCTTCGCCCTTTGCAAGCTTTTCATCTATCTCAGCGGCTTTTTTCATAGCGTTTTCTTCGTCAAGTGTCAGATAAGCGTCTACCTTGCCCTCAACTGCTTTTATTCTGTCAAAAACAGACTTTGTAAGCTCTGCGGAGCTTATTTCCTTGTTCTTTATCATTTCTGACAAGTCGCAGGCATTTCTTTCAAAAAGTTCCAATTATAACACTCCTTACTCTACTGTTTTAGGCACGACAAGACAGCCTGCCTTTACCTGAGGAGCGTTCTGCATAAGCTCCTGTCTTGTGAATTTATCCTGAACAGCCACGTCTTTTCTGAGTATCATCGGGTTGTCAGGGTCAAGGGTCATTTCGTCCTGAATGTCGGGGAGCTTTTCAACCATTCCCACGATGTTCTGCATTTCTGACTCAAACTTATCAAGCTGATCGTCTTCGATGCGAAGTCTTGCCAGCTTGGCAATGTGTTTAATGTCAATGTTCATTTTACATTCCTCCTGTTTTATTTATATAAAAAGATATTATCTTATTTTATCATATCCTTGAACTGTTCTTCTGTGATTATTTCGATACCGAGCTGCTGAGCTTTATCAAGCTTGCTTCCTGCTTCCTCACCTGCAAGAACATAGTCCGTTTTTTTGGACACCGAGCCGCTTGCCTTGCCACCGTATTTCTCAATGAGTGCTTTTGCTTCGCTTCTTTTCAGTGTCGGCAAAGTGCCTGTGAGTACAAATGTCTTTCCTGCAAAGCGGTCGTCTATCTGTATCTTCTCATACTTTGTGTTTATCCCACATTCTTTGAGCCTTTGGATAAGCTCTATCATATGCTCTTCATGGAAAGCGTTGTAAACGCTTTGCGCCATTACGCCGCCAAAGCCGTCTATCTCGGATATCTGCTCAGCGGAAGCGTTCATGATGTTGTCTAGGTCGCCGAACTTGTCGCACAGAAGCTTCGCAGAAGCCTGTCCGATATTTCTTATGCCCAGGCCAAACACCAATCTGTCCAAAGAATTGGACTTTGACTTTTCTATAGCACTAAGCAGATTGTTCACTGATTTTTCCTTGAAGTTGTCAAGCTGTAAAAGCTTGTTTTCGCTCAGAGTGTAAAGGTCAGCCACAGAGGTGATAAGCTTATTGTCAAGAAGGGTGTGAACTATCTGCGGACCAAGACCGTCAATGTTCATTGCACCCTTTGAAGCAAAGTGAACAATGCTTCTGAATATCTGGGCAGGGCAGTCAACGTTCGGACACCTTACCGCCGCTTCTTCCTCGGACTTCACAAGCTTTGTTCCGCATACAGGACAGCACTCAGGGAGCGTGAAAACTCCGTCGCCATGCTTTTCCACAGAGCCAAGCACCTCTGGAATGATATCTCCTGCCTTGCGCACCTTGATGATATCCCCCACGGAAATGTTTTTCTCTCTTATAAAATCCTGATTGTGTAGGGTCGCCCTTGAAACGCTCGTTCCTGCAAGAAAAACAGGCTCAAACACAGCCACAGGTGTTATAGCACCTGTTCTGCCCACGTTAAGCTCGATATCAAGGAGCTTTGAGGTCTTTTCCTCGGGCGGAAACTTGTAAGCCACAGCCCACTTTGGCACTTTTGCAGTTGCACCAAGTATCTCACGCTGCCTGAAATCATCGACCTTTATAACAACGCCGTCAATATCGAACGGCAGGTCAAAACGCTTTTCTCCGATAGCCTTTATGCAGCCTATGACCTCATCAGCGGTAGACACACGCTTGTAATCAGGGATAGTCTTGAATCCCAGTGTTTTCAGATAGTCAAGAGACTCCTTGTGGGAAGTAAGCTCCTTGCCCTCTATTTGCTGAACATTGAACACAAAGATATCAAGCTTTCTTTTTGCCGCTATCTTAGGGTCTTTCTGTCTAAGAGAACCTGCGGCGGCGTTTCTAGGGTTTTTGAAAGGCTGCTCGTCATTATCCTCCTGCTCTTTAACAAGCTTCAAAAAAACATTTCTCGGCATATATGTTTCACCTCTGACTTCTATCAAAGGCAGTTCCTCGTTTATTTTTATAGGAATGGACTTTACAGTTTTAAGATTAGAAGTAACGTCCTCGCCCACAAAGCCGTCACCACGGGTAGAACCTATGGCAAGCTCACCGTTATGATATTCAAGGGATACCGAAAGTCCGTCTATTTTAGGCTCAACAACGAATTGCGGTTTATCCACAGTCTGCTGAACTGTCTCAATAAAGCTTCTCACCTGTTCAAATGAAAAAACGTCCTGCAAAGAACCCATTTGCACACGGTGTGTGACTTTCTCAAATATTGATATCGCCTTGCCGCCTACACGCTGAGTAGGGGAGTCGCTTCTGATAAACTGCGGAAACTGCTCCTCAAGACCCTTTAGTTCCTGCTGGAGCATATCGTATTCATAGTCTGTGATCTCGTTCCTGTCCTCAACATAGTAAAGCTGAGAGTGATAATTCAAAAGCTTCACAAGCTCGTCTATACGTTTTTTAGCTTCCTGTTCGTTCAAAATAACACAACTCCATTTCTGCCAACTTTTTACGGCATATCATACGCAGGGCAATACCACATAAGGATTGTACGCAAGATGCGTAGCCGGATTTTTCGTTAGCTTGTATAGAAACGATGTAGGAATACTTTCGTATTTCAAGGAGTTTCTGTGCGAGATAACGGAAAATCTGCAAGCAGATTGCGTGCAAAGCCGTTAGGCGTGCCTTATGCGGTATTGCCCTTTATATTATACCATAATTGCTGGTGAAATACAAGCCTTTTTTCTGTAAACGGCGAAAAAATCAGCCTTTTCCCTTGTCTAAGTACATATCAGGTATCTCCCCTACGATAACAGTTTCGCTTACGGGATAGTCGTAGCTCACCACGATATCCGTAGAGTGTGCAGGAAGAATGGCTGTCATTTCTATGGTCACAGTGAGATAGAGGCTGTATTTTGTCTGATTTATCCCTGCTTCCGTTAAATCGCTTTTAAGCTCTGTTTTTGCCGCACCTATCTGATGAAGCCGCAGTGGTATGTCAAAACCTCTGCCTGTGAGGATATTTATTCCTGAAAGTGTGCCGATGGGTACGCTGAGTTTTGTACCCTCAAGCTGTGAAAGGCTTTCGTTCACAGCTTTTGAAACACTGCTTTGAAGCCTGTTCACAGCGTTCGTGTCGCTGTTTATGGAGGTTATCCTGCCGTCAGTTTCAGATATCTTTATATAACTGCTCTGGGGCAGTTTTTCAAGCTCTCTGTTTATGGCCGCATTTATCACGTCAAGTGCCGCCTGCTTGCTTTCAAACTCACTTATTTCGCTGATGTGCCTTGAAAGCTGTGCAAAAAACACCGTCGTGAGCAGTGCAAGAATAATAACGACAGCAAGAATTATGTATGAAATTCTGTTCTTGAAAGAACGCTTGTGAACGCTCAAAAAAATCACCGCCTTTGGCTTATTATATACCAAAATGCGGTGATATGTGATTATTTTACTTTAATTCAACGATAGTTACTCCGTCCTCGCCCTCTCCGTAAACGCCTTTTCTGAATGATTTTACAGAAGGGTGGTGTTTAAGCGCACGCCTTATGGCATCACGGAGAATACCAGTGCCTCTGCCGTGGATTATGGTAAGCATCGTCACCCCTGACATGATAGCGTCAGAAATAAACTGCTCCATTTCGTGAACGCCCTCGTCAGCGGCATAGCCCCTGATATCAAGCTCGGTGGATACCTTTCGTGTCATACGGCTCTCAATGCCGTTTTTGGATACTCCGCCTTTTTTTACAGACTTCTTTGTCTGCTTTTGCGGCTGTTGTTTTTCAATAAGCTGAAGCTTCTTTACATCTATCTTGGTTTTCATTATGCCTGCCTGAATGAAGCACATTCCGCTGTTGTCAGGGGGCGTTATAATGATACCCTTTCTGTTTGTGTCAACGATAAGCACATTGTCGCCCTTTTTCAGTGGCCTTGGCAGCACATATCCCTCGTTCCTGCTTTCAGAAACAGGGTTAGCCTCGCTGTAAAGCTTGTTCATTGTGGACTTCTGCTTGTGCCTTGCGTCAATGGCTTTCTGAGTGAAGTTCGGATTTTCTTTCTCTTTTCTCAGTTTGTCAAGCTCGTCAACAAGCGCCTGCGACTCACGCTGAACACGATTTACGATCTGCTGAGCCTCACGTCTTGCCTTTTCAAGCTCGGCTTCTTTCTGATCGTAGAATTTTTCTTTCTGCTCTGCAAGCTCTTTTCTGAGAGCCTCGCTTTCCACACGGTATTTCTCCGCAAGCCTGTTGTTTTCTTCAAGCTGTATTCTTGTGCGTTCAAGATTGTCTATGATAGTTTCGAACTTTCTGTTATCCTCAGAAATAAGCGATTCAGCGTACTTGATTATATCCTTGTCGATACCAAGACTTTCAGAGATAGCAAAAGCGTTGGACTTACCGGGTGAGCCTATGATAAGCCTGTATGTCGGGTGCAAAGTCTGCACGTTAAACTCGCATGAAGCGTTCTCAACGTCAGGAGTGTCGATAGCGTACATTTTAAGCTCCTGATAGTGAGTAGTTGTAACAAGGGTCGCACCGAATATCCTTATGCGTTCGATTATAGCTACCGCCAACGCAGCACCCTCCACAGGGTCAGTGCCTGAACCAAGCTCGTCAAGAAGCACAAGGCTTTCGCTGTCTGCTTCGTCAAGTATGGTTTTTACTCTGCTTATGTGAGAAGAGAAGGTAGACAGATTGTTTTCTATAGACTGCTGGTCGCCGATATCAACGAGCACGTTTTTATATACTGATATTCTGCTTCCGTCTGACGCAGGGATAAGCAGACCGCACATTGTCATAAGCGTGAGCAGACCCACAGTTTTAAGCACAACTGTTTTACCGCCCGTGTTAGGACCTGTTATTATCAGGGAGTGATAGTCAGTGCCAATAGAAAAGTTTATAGGCACGACCTTTTTGGGGTCGATAAGAGGGTGACGTGCCTTGTTCAGCACGATAACACCGTCATTGGATATCTCAGGGAGCATTGCTCTCATTTTTGCACCGAGGTTTGCCTTTGCAAAATAAAGGTTAAGCTCTGTTACCGCATTGTAGTTTGAAATGAGCTGGTCTTTCATTTCGGCACATTCCATAGAAAATTCAGCGATTATCCTGTGTATCTCGTCCTGCTCCTGACCCTGCAAAATTCTGATATCATTGTTTGCCTCCACAACTGACATAGGCTCGATAAAAAGCGTTGAGCCTGTTGCGGAGGTGTCATGAACAAGACCGCTGACATTGCCCTTGAACTCAGTCTTTACCGGAAGAACGAAACGTCCGTCACGCATTGTGACGATGCTCTCCTGCAAATATTTCTGAGTGCTCGGGGATTTTATCATCTTGTCAAGGGTCTCTCTTATCTTAAGCCCTGAACGTGTTATCTTCTGTCTTATGCTTCTCAGCTCCGCACTTGCGTCGTCAGAAAGCTTTGTGTCATCTATGATAGCCGTTTCAAGTCGCTGCTGCAAAAACTTGTTTGGATAGAGCATTTCAAAGAGATATGAAAGGGAAGTGTCCTTGTTCTCACACTGCTCATACCAGTGGTGAAGCTCATAGGTCTGCGCAAGCAAGCGTCTTATCTGGATAAGCTCTCCAAGAGAAAGCACACCGCCTGCTTCGGCTCTTTTGATGTAAGTTGATACGTCATTTATGTTGTAGAAATTCGGCGTGCCGTATCTCACGCTGAGTTCAAGTGCTTCGGCGGTCTTGCCTGTTTCTTTCTTGACCGTGTAAAGATCAGAACAAGGCTTTATCCCCAAAGCCATTTTTTTCGTTTTCTCGTTGGAGCATTCTTTTGAAAGCATTTCAAGAATTTTGTTCAGCTCCAGCGAATCGTAAAATCTTTCGTCCATTATATATACCTCAAAATATGACAATAGGCAAAGCTACGCAATGCCTACAAAAGTCTGTAAAAATCAAGCGACGGAAACTTGCCTTTCAGATTATATCTAACAAACCGCTCTGTAAAAGCCGTCAGCTTTTTCTGATATCTTTCGCTTATCTTGAAAGCAAAAAGCCGCTCATATTCCGTCAGTGCAATAAATCGGACTATGTATAGCATAGTCCTGTCTAATTCAATATCGTAAATGCTGTCAGGATTATAACAGCACTTGTCACACTCCAAGACACCTGTTGACAGATTGAAGTGCATAATGTCAGCTTCATACGCCATGCAAACCGAACAGCCAAGAAGCGCAGGTCTTAATCCTGCTTCGCACAGCAGACGAAACTCAAATATAGATTTGAGAAGTTCGTTATCCCTGTCGCCTTTATCGAGAAAATAAAGTGTGTTCAGCGTCAGCCGCATTATCTCGTCACAGCCGCTTTCCTCTGTTCGTATATACATGAGAAGCTCAGAAAAGTAAGAGGCAAGAGCCGTTTTTTTAGGGTCGAGCCTGATGTTGTAAAAAAGCTTCTCTGATTCACTGCTGTTGAGAAAAAACATTGATTGGTCTTTAGAGTTCTTCTTTTCCTCAACGCACAGCTTAGAGTATGCAAAAAGCTGCGTTGATGACGCATTTTTCGTGCTTTTCCTGCCTCCACGAACAAATATATCTATGACTCCACGCTCTGCTGTGAGAACAGTGACGGATTTGCTTGTTTCGCCCCTGTCATTTTCTCTCAGTATCAGTCCCATAAAGGTCAGCATTGTCAGTATCCTCTTTTCTGTGTGCGGCATATGTGAGATAATCCTCTATCCTGCCGCTTTCAAAGAACTTGTCCCATAAAGTCATGATATTCACCGCCTTACTGATATTATCAGCTTTTTTGGCGGTCATTATAAGCGGAAAAATATGTTGCCTTTATTCCAAACCGAAATTCTTTATCATGCCCTCACGGTTTCTCCAGCCCTCTTTTACCTTGACCCAGCACTGGAGATTTACTTTTATCTGGAAGAAATCTTCAAGGTCAGCTCTTGCTTCCTGACCTATCTTTCTAAGCATAGAGCCGCCTTTTCCAATAAGGATACCCTTGTGTGACTCTCTCTCGCAGTAAATAGTAGCGGTAACGTCAAGTATAGCTTCACCGTTTCTATTTTCACGCTCGTTAAGATGTTCGATAGTCACAGCTATGCCGTGAGGAACTTCGTCATTAAGGTTATTGAGTGCCTTTTCTCTTATTATCTCAGCCATTATGACCTTTTCTGGCTGGTCTGTGAATTTATCATCAGGGAAGTAGTGCGGACCCTCCACAGCATTCTTTTCAAGATCTTCCATAATAATATCAAGGCCGTCCTTTTCAAGAACGCTCACCGGTACGATATCTATAAAATCAAAAAGCTTTGAATACTCTGCTATCACTGCGATAAGATCCTCTTTGTTTTCAAGAAGATCTATCTTGTTCAGCACAAGTATCACCTTAGTCTTGCCTGTCTTGAAGCCCTTTACAAGCTCACGCTCGTTTTCGGATATTTTCTTTGTGCAGTCAGCCATAAGGATAATAAGGTCAACCCCTGCAACAGACTCGTTCACAGCGTTGAGCATATGCTCTGAAAGCTTATTTTTAGCCTTGTGCATACCAGGTGTGTCCATGAAAACGAACTGTGTTTCTCCCTTTGTGAGAACACCTGTTATCTTTGTTCTTGTTGTCTGCGGCTTGTCGCTCACTGCGGCTATCTTTTCGCCCACAAGTGCGTTTAGCAATGAGGATTTGCCTGCGTTCGCACGTCCAACAATGGTGACGAACGCATTTTTTGAATTTGCATTTTTCTTGTTCATATATATTTTTCCTTATCTTTTTTATCTTTGTCAGCAGGTGTTTTGAACACCCATACGAGCCACAGTATCACACCTGCGGCTAAAGCTATCCCTAGCCATATGTTTCTTGCAAAATAAGAGGCTATCGCCATAAAAGCATAATAGTCCCAGAATATCCTTATTCCCACAGCCACAGAAGCTACCGCCGCAATGAGTACAGCCCCTGCCGCACAGTCTTTAGCCTTTTTAGCAAGAGGGTTTTTATCTTTACACGCCATATCCACAGCGGCTTCAACAGCCGTGTTCACAAGCTCTAGTGAAATAACAAGCCCTATGCAGATATAAACTGCGGCAGTTTCGGCGGCGCTAAGCCCGTAAAATCGCATTAGCAGTATCACAAGCACTGCAACACCAATGTGAAAACGCATATTGCGCTCTGTTTTTATACAGCTCACAACGCCCTCAAAGGCATAAACAAAGCCCTTGAAGAAACGTCCTATCCCTGTTTTACCTGTGTTCATGCTCGCCTAAGAAAGTGGCGTCACGGGATATGCCCAGATTGCCAAGTATAGCTTCTTCCTTTTCACGCATTATCCTCTCCTGAAGATTGCTTTCTTCATGGTCATAGCCAAGGAGATGAAGCATTGAATGTACTGTCAAAAAGCCTATCTCTCTTTCAAGAGAGTGACCATATATCTCAGCCTGACGGTAAGCCGTTTCAAGGCTTATGACTATATCTCCCAGCAGGTAAGCGCCTGTTTCGTGGTTCATGTCAAAATCACCGTTCTCGCCAAGAGGAAAGCTCAGCACGTCTGTTGAGCGGTCTATGTTTCTATGCTCCTTGTTAAGCTCATGTATCTGCTCGTCATTCACAAAAGATACAGAAACTTCAAAATCATCATTGTGACCCTCATATTCCAACACAGCATGGCAACAGCGTCTTACAAGAAGCCTTATGCCAACAGGTATCTTTACCTCTGTCTGGTTGTTGGTTATCATTACTTTTACCTTGCCCATTACTTTTTCACATTCCTTTTTTGTTATATTTTTCATAAGCAAGGATTATGTCCTGCACAAGCTTGTGACGGACAACGTCCTTGTCGGTAAATCTGTTTATTGATATATCGTCAATGCCTTTGAGTACGTTCATTGCCTGAATAAGTCCTGACTTTCTCTGGTCAGGCAGGTCTATCTGCGTTATATCGCCTGTTATGACTATCTTTGAGTTGAATCCAAGACGTGTAAGGAACATCTTCATCTGCTCGTGAGTGGTGTTCTGCGCTTCATCAAGGATAATGAAAGAATCGTCAAGAGTACGTCCTCTCATGTATGCCAGCGGAGCGACTTCGATACAGCCACGCTCCTGCTGTTTAGCGAAAGTGTCAGGACCGAGCATTTCAAAAAGTGCGTCATAAAGCGGTCTGAGATATGGGTCTACCTTACATTGCAGGTCGCCCGGAAGAAAGCCCAGCTTTTCTCCTGCTTCAACCGCAGGACGTGTGAGGATTATCTTCTCCACCTCGTGCGCCTTGAAAGCTTTTACCGCCATTGCCACCGCAAGATAAGTCTTGCCCGTTCCCGCAGGACCAATGCCCATGACGATAGTCTTTTTCCTTATTGCTTCAACATATCTTTTCTGACCGAGAGTTTTCGGCTTGACGAGCTTTCCGCTCACCGTTACGCACACTCCGTCATCAGACATATGCTTTATCTCATACTGCTTGCCCTCACGCACAAGTGTGAAAACATATCTTATAGTCTGCTCAGTGATAGCCTCGCCCTTGTTGATAAGAGCAATAAGGCTATTTATAGCTTCCGAGGCGTTAAATACGTTCTCCTCATCGCCTGTTATCTTGATATCGTCACCTCTGCCGAGAATCACAACATTATACTCTTTTTGGATAAGATTAACATTCTCGTCATAATTGCCGAAAAGGCTGAGTACAGTTTCCATTCTGTCCACGCTGATAAGTTTTTCCGCCATTAGCACAACTTCCTCTTTTTTTGTTCTGATATACCTATTATACAAAGTTATTATATCACATTTTTCCTCTGATTGCAACAATCTCAGTAAGATTTAACACTTTTTTTATGCACCTTTTCACACTTTTTGATCATTTCTTAATAAAAAATTCCACCTCTCTGCAAAGCTCGCCATATAGGGTGTATGTTACAGTAGCGGTTACTCCGTTTTCTGTCACATTATCCTCCACTTGCCGGTCTTTAATCTCATAGTCTGAGAGAAAATTTTCCTCATATAAATACGCCTTTTCATGAACGGCGTCAAGTGCCTGCTGTTCTGTCAGGGTGTCTTGTGAAAATTTATATTCTTCAAGTTCGCAGGTGGTTATGCCAAAAGGCATTTCAAGTCCGAAAAGCGACAGAGGAGAATATCTCTGCTCATTTTTCCAGTAACCCTCAGGCTTTGAGAAAAAAAGAGGGATATCAGCGTCAAACACAGTGAAAAAACGCTTTGTATCTCTCTTGCCTGTCGTCTTTTCTGCCTTGTCCTCAAAGGGCTGTGTGAATGTGACAGTGCGCTCAAAAGTGCCTAGTATCTTACCCTTTGAGCGTGCATAGCTTGTCTTTGTTTCAACGTTTTCCTTGCCGTCTATCCAGCTTGATTTTGATGTGATGATCTCACCGCCTACAACGATATCGCCCTTTGTCACACCGCTTCCCACAGGTATCTTTAGCTGTCCGTCATAAACCTCGACTTTTTCGATAACTCCGTTTTCGCAGGCAACAAGATTTGAGGGATAGCGGTTTGACTCACGCTTTGTGTCACCCTCAGTTTCGATAACGTCGATTATCAGCGTGTCACCCTTGCGTGTTATGCCTGCCCATGATATGCCCTCCACTTTTTGCTTTAACGCACGTTCTGTGACTATGAGATCAATACTTGGGATATAAGTGCCGGTTTCAACGCCCTCCTCTTTAAGCACCGACATAACGCCTTTTCTGATATTTTCATCATCACTGAGTATGTCAAACCTCACCACCACGTTTGATAGATAGAAGCACGAAAGCATGACAGCCGCAGTGCCTATGACAAGTCCTCCTCTTCCGAAAAAACGTTTTGCAAGAACAAAGCTTCCGTGACGTTTTGTGGCGGTGTATTCAAGCCCAAGTTCATTGCATAGTCTTTCAAGTGCCTTACAGTGTTCCGCAGGCATACGCAAAGTGAGCTTTCCGTTCTTTTCACACATTTTGCTAACGGGAAGCTTTTTTGACATTATCCTGCGGAAAAACTTGGTGAAGCTGTCCCCTGTGATAACATAATCTATATAACCGAAAATCATTATCCTCTCTCCCTGATACTTCTTGACACAAGCTTGACCGACTCTATTTTTCCTCTTATCTCCACGCTGTCGGAGCAGAAATTTGACATTGTTAGTCCGCTGCCCCATATCTCTATCTCAAAAGAGCCTGTCAGCACCTTTGCCATTATCTCACTGCATTCCACTATCTGCTTGCAGTTTTCGATAACGGCGGCTCTGTCATCAGTTATGCTTATGTATGAGCTTAGTGCGGTCAATTCTTTTGTCATGCCGAAAAAGCTTAAAAATGGTATCTTCTTCATTTTTGCGTCCTCCGTTCATTGTCTTATGCTTAATTATATTATTAGACAGACTGACATATACTTAAAAAGTAAAAGTAGGGAGGTAATAAAAATGTTGAAAAGACTTGCAAAGGAGCTTTGCGTATATATACTTGCGGGGGTGGTCATATGGTTCTGCATTATCACCATATCAGGGGGCGAGGGCGTAAAGCTTGGTATCTCCGAAGCCGTTGACCGCTGTATGAATATCATAATCCCGTCGCTGTTTGTTTTTATGGCGCTGTCGCAGATACTTGTTTCAAGTGGGCTTTACTACTGCGTTTCAATGCCTTTTTATCCTATATCGAGATTTATAATGGGCATACCGCCTCAGCTTTTCTTTGTATTTCTTCTTGGCAATACCGCAGGCTATCCTGTGGGAGTAAAGCTTCTTTCGGATCTGTGTCAGAGAAAGATAATATCCCAGCGTACTGCAAAGATAATGTCCTGCTTTTGCTGCTGTGGAGGGCCTGCTTTCTATTCTGGTACAGTGGGTCTTGCAGTGTTTGGTTGTACAGGAGCAGGCATTGCAGTGTTCGTATCCATACTAGCGGCAAATTTTCTCACTGCACTTGTTCTCGGCAGAGCTATAAATGAGGATAAGAAAACATCAAAGTCGACTTTCAGACTTGACGGCAGAATGTTCACCGACAGCGTTATCTCAGCAGGAAAGTCACTTTTTGTTATCTGCGTTATGATAGTCTTTTTCGGAGCGTTTATGTCCTCTCTTGAATACTGCGGAGCGTTCAGCTTTTTGAAAAATACGTTCTCGATGTCAGATAACGGATTGGTGCTTGTTAAAAGCTGTCTTGAAATAACTTCTCTCTCTGAGCTTTCGGGAAGTCCATTTTATCTTCTGCCATTTATAGCCGCTGTATGCTCCTTCGGTGGTCTGTGTGTGATTATACAGATAGCCGCACTTGGCGTGGATTTCTCCCTTGTGCCGTTTTTTATCTCACGTTTGACATCAGCCTTTTTGTCTGCTGTCATATGTCGTTTTATCTATCCTTTCTTTATTCCTGATTCAGTTTTGACTTCTGTTACAAATAATGTTAAATTCGTCAAAGTGAACAATTTTGTTCCCTCGTTTTGCTTGATTATGATGATTTTATTACTAACTTTGAAGAAAAGACTAGCATTTTCTAAAACAGTATGATATAATTAATAACAAATGAAAAAAGATTAACTTATCTTAAAGGAGTTGTATAAATCATGGCAAAGAAGAGCTATTTTGGTAACAGAATTTCACCGTCATGTTCTTACTGCCTTTTCGGCAACAGATCAAGAGAAGGAAATAAGGTCCTTTGTGAGAAGCAGGGTCTGGTAGACGCTGATTATAGCTGTAAGAAGTGGGTCTATGATCCTATCAAGCGTGTTCCAAAGAAACAGCTTAACATTCCTAATCAGGAAGACGATGTTATCTGATACATAAAATATGCCGTACATTTTTTGGTGTACGGCTTTTATATTGCAAAAAGATCCGCAGAGCGTTTTGTTTCGCCCTGTGGATCATTCTATCTTATATCCTTATATCTTTTTTATCTTCGTGTAATTTGCCATTATCTTCTTTGTGCCACGATTATCAAATGCTATCTCAACAAGAGTATCGTTAGCCATAGGTTTTGAGCTTAAAACAGTGCCTTCACCGAATATCTTGTGCAAAACTCTGTCGCCTGGTGCGAAAGTTTCAGTATTAACAGAAAAATTGCTCTTATCAGCCTTTCGCTGAGCCAGCTGTTGCTGCAGGCTCATGCTGTGGGGCTTTTCGTAGCCGTTGAGATAAGGTGAAGCCTTTGTTTCCTCTGCTTGCTTTTCTATGCAATCGGCAGGAAGCTCTTTTATAAAGCGTGATATTCTGTTTCTGTCAGTGCGACCATAAAGCATACGTTCCTCTGCGTGGGTAAGATAAAGCTTTTCCTTTGCTCGTGTCACCGCAACATATGCAAGTCTGCGTTCCTCTTCCGTGTCAGCCTCCGATTCAAGACTTCTTGATGACGGGAAGATGTTGTCCTCCATGCCTACCACGAAAACTATGGGGAACTCAAGACCCTTTGCAGAGTGCATTGTCATAAGCACAACATAGTCAGCGTCAGAGTCGAGATTGTCAACGTCAGTGTAAAGTGATATTTCCTCCAAAAATCCCGACAGCGACGGCTCGTCAGCATTTTCTTCGTAGCTTGACATGGTGGATTTAAGCTCGTTGATGTTTTCAAGACGTGTAAGACCCTCGTCTCCCTGCATTTCAAGATGACGTTTGTAGCCTGTCATATCAAGAAGCTTGTCCAAAAGCTCCGCAAGTGGCAGAGTGTCAGAAAGCTCAGTAAGCTCTGAGAGCATATCGCCCACAGGCATAAGCTGTTTTGAACGCTTCACAAGGGGTGCAAGCATATCGGCTTCCTGCATGATGTGGATAGGTGAATCCCCAAGGTCTGAGGTTATCTGTTCAAGTGCGTTTACAGTGGCTTCGCCGATACCACGTTTCGGTTCGTTGATTATTCTTCTCAGACGGAGAAAGTCAAAATGGTTGTTTATTACAGAGAGATAAGCGAGGATATCCTTTATTTCCTTTCTGTCATAGAATTTCAGACCGCCTATTATTTTATATGGTATTCCACTTTGTATGAACGTCTGCTCCAAAGCGTTCGATTGTGCGTTCATTCGGTAGAGTATAGCATGGTCGTTGTATTTTCTGCCCTTGTTTATGTCCTCTAAAATAGTGTCAGCCACGAATTTTGCTTCACTGCGCTCGCTTGAAGCCTTGTATACTGTGACCTTTTCACCGTCACCCGAAGCTGTCCACAGATTTTTACCCTTTCTGCCCTGATTGTTACTTATAAGCTGATTTGCGCAGTTAAGAATGTTCTGGGTCGAGCGGTAATTCTGTTCAAGCTTTATAACATCAGTGTCAGCATTGCAGTCGAACTGCTCCTCGAAGTTGAGGATGTTCTCGATAGTCGCACCACGGAACTTGTAGATACTCTGGTCGTCATCACCTACAACGCATAGATTGTGGAATTTCTGGGACAGCAGCGATACCAGTCTGAACTGAGCCTTGTTGGTGTCCTGATACTCGTCTACCATTATATATTTATACAAGTTCTGATAGTGGTCGAGCACGTCAGGAAACTGCTCAAAAAGCTTGACTGTGTGGCAGATCATGTCGTCGAAGTCCATAGCGTTTGCGGCTTTGAGCTTCTTCTGATAGTGCTTGTATACCTTGCCTATGGTCAGATTACGATAATCTCCTGCGGCTGAGGCAATGTATTCATCAGGCTCTTGGAGCAGGTCTTTAGCGTGGGATATCTCGCTGAGTATCGTTCTCGGTGGAAACATCTTCTCGGATATGCCAAGTTCTCTCAATATGCTTTTTACAGTTCTCTGAGAATCGTCAGAATCATAAATGGTGAAACTGCTTGAAAATCCAAGCTTGTCACATTCACGCCTGAGTATCCTTGCGCAGGCGGAGTGGAAAGTCGCCGCTGTTATGCCTTGACCTGCCTCTCCCAACATTCCTGCAAGACGTTCTTTAAGCTCGCCTGCCGCCTTGTTTGTGAACGTGATAGCAAGTATGCTCCACGGCTTTATGCAATCGTATGCCACAATGTCTGCAAGGGTAGAAGCGTCATTTGTCTTGCCGTCAATGTAGTCTTTGAGAAACTGTATGTCCTGTTCTGAGGGCGTGCCGTAGGTCTGCTCTGTGTTGTATGCGTTGCCGAAATATATCATGTTTGCGATGCGGTTTACCAAAACAGTGGTCTTGCCGCTTCCTGCTCCTGCCAGTATAAGGAGCGGACCTTTTATTTTGAACACAGCCTTGCGCTGTTGGTCGTTCATTCGTGAAAAATATTTTTCAAGTGCTTTTCTTTTAAGAGCCGTAAACTGCTCCATTATATACACCTCCGTAAAATTTCTTTTATGCCGTATCCTACATTATAGCATATTTTTTCTATCTTGAAAAGGGCGGCGGCAAATTTTTTTCACATGAATAACAGTGGGTATGTTTTCCAATAATACATTAAATCAAATATTATGAACGGAGGAACAT
This sequence comes from Ruminococcus sp. AF17-1AC, assembly GCF_003461385.1. NCBI lineage: Bacteria > Bacillati > Bacillota > Clostridia > Eubacteriales > Oscillospiraceae > Ruminococcus > Ruminococcus sp. AF17-1AC. The sequence goes on along the minus strand of NZ_QTWZ01000015.1, from coordinate 17,607 downwards.
ATATGAAAGCTGTTGTTTTATGCGGAGGACGTGGAGAAAGATTGATGCCCATGACAGACAGGCGACCTGCGGCTCTTCTGAGATTATGCGGAAAAGAAATTCTGCTTTTTACTCTTGAAATGCTGGAGGAAGCAGGCTTTGAAGAAGCTGTCCTTGCGGTGGGCTATGGCTCTGAACAGGTAGAAAGGCTTCTTGATGAAAAATACTCAGGTAAGATAAAGCTCCATATGATAAACACCGAAGGCAAAAGCACTTTGCAGGCTGTTAAAACAGCAATGTGCGATGAAACAGAAATTCTTGCCGTGGAATGTAACTGTATATGCACTCACCCTCTTGATGAGATTATAAAAGTTCATTTGAGCCACGATACCTTTTGTACGGCTCTGACTTATGATACTGAAAACAAACCTGCTGGCATATATATAGTGAAAAGAGAGCTTTTTGATAGTCTTAATCCTGAAAAGCCTATGGATATGACGGAGGATATAATCCCCGAGGCTGTGAAAAGTGGCGAAGCTGTCCTGCTTGACGGAAAAGGCTATTATAAAAGGATAACCACGCCTGAGGCTTTTCTCGATTGTCAAAGGCATATGCTTTACAACGAAAATATGTCACAAAGGCTGACGGAAAGTAATTTCAGCGGTGCGGCAATAGGTGAGCCTGTTTATATAGGTGAGAACGTTTCTGTCATGTCAGGGTCGGTCATAGAAAGCGGAAGCGTCATAGACAATAACGCTGTTGTAAAGGGCGGCAAGGTGAACGGATATGTTGGCATAGGCTCGGTGGTGTCTGAACGCTGTGATATAAACAGTGCAGTGGTATGCCGTGGGGCTGTCCTTGACAGCGGTGTGAAGTGCGGTGAATATTCCGTCATAGGCGAAAAGGCTCATATCGCAAGTGAAGCCGTCATTGAAAAAGGCGTGGGCATATGGTCCGGAAAAACTGTTGAAAAGGGCGCAAGACTTTATGAAAACGTGAAAAGATCATCTGACAGCCGACTTGTCATAGACGAAAACGGCGAGTGCAGTTTGTGGGGCGGTGAAGCCACAGTGCAAAAGGCTATGCTTTTTGGACTTTGTGCCGCAAGCGCTGCAAAAAAAGGGGGAAGTATAGTGACAGCCTATGGCTCTGACGATAGCTTTTTACTCAAACAAGCCCTTGACTGCGGCATATGTCAGGCTGGAGTGAACGTGTACAGTATAGGCAGAGCAGGCATTTCAGAGCTTTCTTATGCTGTGAACAGATTTGGCGGAGAGTTCGGCATACTCATAGGCGCAAACATTTCAGGTCATGCAAGGCTTATTTCGGCAGGGGGAATGTTGCCTGATGAAAAGCTTCTTGACCGCATTGGAAGCATAGCTGACGACAGAGCTTATCGCAGTGTGGGGCTTTCTCAGACGGGTTGTGTGACAGATTTTTCAGCGGTGAGGGAGATATACGTCGCAGAGCTTGAAAAAATACTCCCTGACCGATTTAAAGGCGTAAATGTGGATATCCGCACATATGATGTTAAAAAGGCGACCCTTGCCGACAGACTCTTTCACGGCAGGAACGATATAGACGGTGAGCGTATAATATTTAATCTTTCCGCAGACGGCACAAAAGTATCAGCTTACAGTGAGAAAACAGGCTATGTCATGTGGGAAAAGCTGGTGGCAATGTATGCAGGGGTGTGCTTTGAAAAGGGGCTTGCGGTGGCATTGCCTGAGAATTTCCCCTCTAGTGCCGATGCCGCTGCTGAAGACCACTGTGGCAGGCTTTACCGATACGAAAACAACGCTGACATAGCAAAGGACGTTGCAGTTTCGACCCATAATATGTTTGCCTATGACGGACTTTACCTTGCGTCAGCGGTGACGTCTTATCTGTCAGAGCAGGGGATAACGCTGCAAAAAGCTCTCTGTGATGTGCCTGACGCATACACCTCAAGCCGATTTGTGGGCATAACAATGAGCCGTGAAAACAAGGAAAAGATATTTTCAGAGCTTGGCTGTTCGGCAGAGGGTGAGATAACAATGGGCAAGACACACGCAGTTATCAGACCGCTGAGGGATAAAAAAGGTATAACAGTGTTTGCAGAAAGCGTGAGCTGCGAGCAGGCGGCTGCCTTTTGCGAGGATATAACAAGCAGGATAAAGGGCATATTCAGATAAATGTAATAAATTGCTATTGACATTGAGACGAAAATGGAGTACAATATAATCAGATATTTTTGTTCGGACAAAGGCGGCTCATGCCGCTGTATTTAAACTGCGTTCATCACACCATTTTGTCTTTCTTTGAGGCTTTAAGCGTTTTTTGACAGCACATGATAATAAAGCCCAAACGCAGCGGTATATTGAATCTAAACGGAAAAATCGAATATTATTTGAGCATGATAAAATGCAGCAGGAAGGAGATAATTGCTCCTGCCGTATGTTTGTGCTGCTTTTTTGCGGCATTTTGTGCCTTTAAAGGCTTAAAAGCGGAGTACAGCAGGGCAAAGTACATTATTTTATGAACGGAAAGAACAACACAGTAAAAAATCCTACACCAAAACGTTTTTTCAGAAAAAAACAGAATAAGAGCGAGATACCTCTGGCTCAGGCTTCAAAAGAGCTTGACCGTGTAAAAAGTCAGAGAGCTTCGGGCAGTGTGAAAAAAACGCTTCAGCCGAGAAATGAAACTCCACAGAGAAAACCGCAGAATAATCAGCAAAGACGTCCAAGACCTGCGGCGAACAGAGTGAAAGAGCCTGTAAGAAGAACGCCTGTGAAGATAATCCCTCTTGGCGGTCTTAACGAGATAGGCAAGAATTTCACTGTTATCGAGTGTTCAAACGATATGTTCGTTATCGACTGCGGATTGGCTTTTCCTGACAGTGAAATGCCTGGCGTTGATATCGTTATCCCTGATTTCTCATACGTCGAGAAAAATCAGGAAAAACTCAGGGGCGTTGTGCTTACACATGGTCATGAGGATCATATAGGCGGTCTGCCGTATTTTCTGAAAAAATTCAACGTGCCTGTTTACGGCACAAGGCTTACCCTTGGTCTTGTCGAGGGCAAGCTGAAAGAGCATGGGCTTTTAGGAACTGTAAAACTCAACGTTGTAACGCCAAGACAGACAGTTAAGCTTGGCTGTATGGCGGTGGAGTTTATAAGAGTAAACCACTCTATCCCTGATGCCGTGGGAATGGCTATCCATACCCCTGCTGGTGTGCTTATCCATACTGGCGACTTCAAGGTAGACTATACACCTATCGAGGGCGGTATAATCGACCTGCCTAGATTTGCAGAACTTGGAAACAAGGGTGTTCTGGCTCTTATGGCTGACTCTACAAACGCTGAAAGACCCGGCTATACCATGAGCGAGCGCAAGGTTGGCGAAAGCTTTGTGAAGCTTTTCAACAAGGCTGAGGGCAAGAGGATAATCATTGCCACTTTCGCTTCAAACGTTCACAGAGTTCAGCAGATAATAAATAACGCTGTCACACACGGCAGAAAAGTGGCAGTGTCAGGCAGAAGTATGGTGAATGTTATCTCAAAGGGCATCGAGCTTGGCTATCTTAAAGTGCCTGACGGTGTGCTTGTGGATATCGACACTATATCGAGATATGCACCTGAAAAAATGGTCATCGTCACAACGGGAAGTCAGGGCGAGCCTATGTCGGCGCTTACAAGAATGTCGGCAAACGAGCATAGGAACGTTACTATCACTCCTATGGACTTTATCATAATCTCGGCTAATCCTATCCCCGGCAATGAAAAGTATGTCACAAAGGTAGTAAACGACCTTATGAGATTGGGTGCAGAGGTAATATATGAGTCAATGTACGAGGTGCACGTTTCAGGACACGCTTGTCAGGAAGAGCAGAAATTGTTGCTTTCTATCACAAAGCCAAAATTCTTTATCCCTGTACACGGCGAGTATAAACATCTTATGAAGCACAGAGATACGGCGCTTTCTGTGGGAATCCCTGAGAGCAATATAATCATTGCTGATATAGGCAACGTTATCGAAACAGACGGCGTTGACATGAAGATAACAGGACAAGTGCCTGCTGGAAAGGTGCTTGTGGACGGTCTTGGCGTCGGCGACGTTGGCGCAATAGTTCTCCGTGACAGAAAACATCTTGCTCAGGACGGACTTATTATTGCCGTGGCAACTATCGACAGGGCTTCGGGAGATATCCTTGCAGGGCCTGACGTGGTTTCAAGAGGCTTTGTGTATGTAAGAGAGAGCGAGGAGCTTATGACCGAAGCTCAGAAGCTTCTTACCGAAACACTTCAGGATTGTCTTGACAGAAATATGAAGGATTGGAATACCATAAAGGGCAGAATGAAGGACAATCTTTCGGACTTTATCTTCACAAAGACAAAGAGAAGTCCTATGATTTTGCCGATAATAATGGAATTATGACCGCCTGACAACAGTGCGGCTGTTTATAGAAATGCAGGAGCTTTAAAATGAAAAGTAACAACGGATTACAGATCATAATAAGAATAACAGTGTGCGTTACCATGCTTTCGTCACTTATAGGCGCTTTTATGCTGCATTCTACCCCGTCTCACAGAGAGTCGGGCAGTGTGCTTATTCTAGTGTCTGTGGCGGCGGCTGTATTGTGGGTGCTTGAAGAAGTGGTTTTCCACAATCACACTCGCAAGTATGTGGCAAAGCTTTCCACGATGATCTCAAAGACGGAGAGAGATTCTCTCCTGAATTTTCCTGCTCCTGCTATAATAATCGACAGCGAAAACGTCATCGTGTGGTATAACAGACTTTTTGGCAGACAGGTCTACTCTGAGGAGGAAGCCTACGGAATCGACCTCACAGAGCTTATGAATATCGATATGGATAAGATATACACCTCTGACGGTGACCTTGTTTGCACAAATTCTCATTTCTATAAGGCAAAGGCTATACATACCGATACAAACGGTGAGCTTTCAATGGTCTATTTCAATGACGTTACCGATTATGTGGAGCTTGAATATGAGTTCAGAATGTCCCACAAAGCGGTAATAATCATAACTATCGACAACTTTGACGAGCTTATGTCAAATATCAGAGAGAGCGAAAAGGCTCACGTTGTTGTTGAGATAGAAAAGCTCATAGAGGAATTTTTGGAGAATACTACTGCGGTGTCAAAGAAAGTAGCAAGCGACAAGTTCTATGTTTATATGGAGGAACGCCACCTTGCACCTATAATCGAGCAGAGATTTAAGATACTCGAGCAGGCAAGAAAAATTGCTGTTGGCGAGCGTTCTAACCTTACATTGTCCATAGGTGTGGGCAGAGATGGTGCAAACCTTGCGGAGAGCGAGAAGTTTGCAAAGCAGGCTCTCGAAATGTGCCTTGGACGTGGCGGAGATCAGGCGGCTGTCAAGGAGGACGGTGAATTCAAGTTCTTCGGCGGCATTTCTTCTGCACCTGACAAGAACAATAAGACCCGTATCCGTATGGTGGCAAAGGCTATGCTGGAGCTTATCTGCAATCACGATAAGGTGCTTATAATGGGTCACCGATTTGGCGATCTTGACAGCGTAGGTTCAGCAACAGGCTTCTGCTGTGCTATCAGAAACATGGTAAAAGAAGCTTACGTTGTGGTAGACCCTGAGCAGAATTTGTCGAAAACGCTTATAAATTACATAAACGAAAACGAGTCGGAGCATTATTACATAACCCCTCAGGAGGGTCTTGAAAGACTTGACGATAACACGCTTCTTGTGGTAACTGATACCCATAACCCTGCACTGGTGGAGTCAAAGGAAATACTTGCAAGGGCGAAAAATGTGGTAGTTATCGACCACCACAGAAGAATGGTGAACGGTATCGAGCCGACTATAATGTCGTTCTTAGAGCCGAATGCGTCATCGGCCTGCGAGCTTGTGACGGCTCTTATCGAGTATTTCGGCGAGGATTCCAATATCACGGTCCATGCGGCGGAAGCTCTGCTTGCGGGAATAATGCTGGATACAAAGAATTTCATTATGAAAACAGGCGTAAGCACTTTTGAGGCGGCAGCGTTTTTGAAGAAAAAGGGCGCTGATACTATAGCTGTCAAAAAGCTTTTTGCAAACTCTATCGAGACTTATCATCAGAAATCGTCGCTTATAAACAGTGCACACCTTTATAAAGAGTGCGCAGTGGCTTATACAGAGGAAAGCTTCTCTGAAATAAGGATAGCGGCTTCACAGGCGGCAGACGAGCTGCTTGGTATAACAGGCGTAAAAGCTTCGTTCGTTATCTATGAAACGAACGGTGTGATAAATATCTCTGCACGAAGCATGGGTGCTTGTAATGTGCAGATCGTCATGGAGTCTTTGGGTGGCGGCGGTCATCTTACTATGGCGGCAACTCAGCTCAACTGTTCAATGAATGAGGCGAGAAAACGCCTTGCAGACGCCATTGACGAATACTGGGAAAATAATTCGCAGGAATAAAAAAAGAAAGGCAGAGTGAATAATATGAAAGTTATTTTGTTAAAAGATGTAAAGGGTTCAGGCAAGCAGGGAGATATCATCAACGTTGCAGACGGATATGCAAGAAATTTTCTTATCGGAAAGGGTCTTGCACTTGAAGCTACAGCTAAAAACCTTAATGACCTTGCAGGCAAAAAGGCTTCCGCTCAGCATAAGATAGATGTTGAAACAGCCGACAATAAAGCTATCGCAGAGAAAATAAAGGATAAGGAAGTTCTGGTAAAGGCTAAGGCAGGTCAGGGCGGAAAGCTCTTTGGCGCAGTTACAGCAAACGTTATTTCAGATTGCCTCAAGGCTCAGTATGGCGTTGTTATCGAGAAGAAGAAGATAAATCTTACAGCCGAGATAAAGGCTTTCGGTGACTATACTGCACAGATAAAGCTTACTCATGGCGTATCATGCAGCATTAAAGTAAAGGTCGTTGAGGAGTAATCATGGCTGATAATTTCCGTGGGCTTACCACAGGAGCGACCCTTGGCAGGGAGCTGCCTTTTTCTCAGGAGGCTGAGGAAGCCGTTCTGGGAGGAGTTCTTCGTGATCCTTCGGTGCTTCCGAAGGTCATTGAGATACTAAAGCCTGAAAGCTTTTATCGTCCACAGCACCAGCAGCTTTTCACCATAATAGTGAGAATGTTCACCACAGGCAGCAAAGAGGACCTTATCACGGTAATTAATGAAGCCGTCACAATGGGTGTTTTTGAAACGTCTGCAATGGCTAAGAATTATCTTCTTGGTATTATGGAAATGGTGCCGTCAACGGATAATATTGAGAGCTATTGCAAGATAATCGAGGAAAAAGCAAGGGTAAGGTCGCTTATAAATGCCGCTAATCAGATTCTTGAAAAGGCGTATGACGGCGGTGAGGATTCTCAGACGCAGCTTGACGCTGCTGAGCAGTCTATATTTGAGATAAGACAGGGCAGAGATGTTCAGGGCCTTACACGAATAAGCGACGTTATCGTTGATACATTCGAGCATTTGCAGGAGATATCAGGTCCTGACGCAGGCGAACATCTTGGTGCAAAAACAGGCTTTGGCCAGCTTGACGCAATCACAACAGGTCTTAACAGAACTGACCTTATCATTATCGCTGCACGTCCTGCAATGGGAAAATCTGCATTTGCACTTAATATTGCGGTGAATACCTGCAAGGCGACAAAGCGTGACGTTGTTATATTCTCTCTCGAAATGGGTAAGGAACAGCTCGTGTCCCGTATGCTCGCTTCAGAGGCGCTTGTTAATAATACCCTGCTTAGGTCGGGCAATCTTGAGCCTTCTGATTGGGAGAAGATAGCAGGTGCGGCAGATACGCTGTCACAGCTTCCTATATATTTTGATGACGGTGCAGGCTGTACAGTGCCGCAGATGAAAGCAAAGCTCAGAAGGATGAGAAATCTTGGACTTGTGGTCATCGACTACATACAGCTCATGCAATCAGCAAATAAAAACGCCAGCCGAGTTGAGGCGGTGTCTGAGATAACACGTTCCTTGAAGCTTATGGCTAAGGAGCTTAATGTGCCTGTTATCGCACTTTCACAGCTTTCACGTAGCTCAGAGAAGCGTGACGATAAAAGACCTATCCTTTCAGACCTGCGAGAATCAGGTTCTATCGAGCAGGACGCTGATATCATTATGTTCCTCTATCGTGACGCTTACTACAGCGATGAGGGCGACAAGTCGGTGGCTGAGTGTATAGTTGCGAAAAACCGTCACGGACAGACAGATAAGGTGCAGCTTGGCTGGATAGGCGAATATACCCTGTTCAGAGGTCTTGATTTCAGGAGAGATGATGAATAATTTTCTTGTAAAGGTAGCTTCTACCATAGAGAAATTTAATATGGCAAATAAGAGCGAACGCTTGCTCGTTTGCCTCTCAGGAGGCGCCGACAGCGTTACGCTCCTTTTGTGTTTATATGAGCTGGGCTATGATGTATGCGCTTGTCATGTCAATCACCACCTCCGTGGTGAGGAAAGCGACAGAGATCAGCATTTTTGTGAAAAGCTTTGCGAGAAGCTTGGGGTCGAGCTGAAAGTGTTTCATGCTGACGTCGTGGGCTACTGCAAGGAACATTCCGTGTCCACCGAAGAGGGAGCAAGGAAGCTCAGATACGACTTTTTCGATAGTATCGGTGCAGACAAGATATGCACAGCACACAGTCTTTCGGATTGCCTTGAAACTGCCATATTCAACCTCGCAAGAGGTACAGGTCTGAAAGGTATTTGCGGAATACCGCCTGTGAGGGGAAATATCATAAGACCGCTTATAAATTGTACTCGTCAGGAAATAGAGTGCTTTCTCAAAGAGAGAGGACAGGACTTTGTTACCGATTCCACAAATCTTACTGACGATTATACCAGAAATAAGATTCGCCACCTTGTTGTGCCAAGGCTTGCGGAGCTTAACAGTTCGCTTTTTGGCTCATATTCCATGACAGCTGACAGGCTTAGAACAGACAGCGACTATCTTGAAAGTCAGGGGCTTGAAGCCTTTGAGAAAGCGGTATTGCCAAAGGGCTATGACGCATTGTGTCTAAGACAGCTCCACGAAAGTGTACGCCGTCGTGCAATAATGCACATTCTTGAGAAAGAGGGGCTTACTGTGAGCCATGACAGTATCGAGGATATCGACAGGCTGATACTTGACGTGGGTAAGGCAAACGTCAAGGGCGGAGTCTTTGCGGTCTGCTCAAAAGGTGTGCTCAGCTTTGCAAAGGGCGAGATGCTTGAAAACAGCACTCTCAGGAGCGTTAAGGTAAGCGACGAGGGCGTTTATCAGTTCGGCAATAAGGAGATAGAGTTCAAATTCTATCCTTTTGACGGAAAAATCGCAAATGTTCATAAAAAGTTTGCAAATTGTTGTCTGGATTATGATAAAATAAAGGGTGAGATTGTTGTCGAAAATCGCAGAGAGGGCGAGAAGATACGCCTTGTGAACAGAGATTTTGACAGCGATGTGCGAAAGCTGGTGAACAAGTCCTTCAGACTTGAGGACAGGAGCAGTGCCGTTATCCTAAAAGATAGTCAGGGCGTTGTTTTCGTTGAAGGAAGCGGTGCGGCTGAAAGGGTGAAGATAGACTCTGAAACCGTTAAAATATTGGCTTTTACCATAAAGTGAGATGAATATCACCCTAAGCTGAAAAGTTTTTTGTGTGAATTTGTATTTTTTCACTTTTCTGTCACATTGATAATATATAATCAGAGAGGTTGTTAGTTAATGAACAATATATCGGTTCTTTATTCTGAAGAAGAGCTTGCATTGTCTGTGAAAAAGCTTGGAGCAGAGATAACTGAAGAGTATAAAGGAAAAAAGCTTCTTGTTGTGTGCGTTCTTAAGGGAGCGTTCGTGTTTACTGCTGATCTTGTAAGAAGTATCGACAACGATATGCAGATCGCTTTTATTACTGCAAAGAGTTATGCTGGCACAAGCTCAACAGGAAATGTTTCAATTTCAGGAGATCATGATTTTATGGGTCTTGACCTGAGAGAGTGGGACGTTTTATTGGTTGAGGATATTCTCGACACAGGAAGAACGCTTTGCGAGTTAAAAAAGAAGTTTGCGTCAATGGGTGCGCCAAGTGTTAAGATAGCTGTTATGCTTGATAAGCCGTCAAGACGTGTTGCAGACATAACACCTGATTTCAAATGCTATGAGATCGAGGACAGATTCGTTGTTGGCTGTGGTCTTGATTATGATGAGAGATATAGAAATCTTCCTTTTATCGGTATAGTTTCCGAATAAGGAGCCAAATATAATACAGAACAAAAGGTTGTGATCGATTGAAAAACAATAATAATGGAAAGACCCTGTTGATCTATCTGCTGGTATCGGTTGCCATAATCTGCGGATTGGTCTATATGCTAACAAGCATGAGCACAAAATCTTCCGACAAAAAATATTCGGAGATAATGGAACAGTTTGACAGCCTGAACGTGTCACAGTTTGAGCTTGACCTTGGCTCCGGACAGCTTAAGTATAAGCTCAAGGGCGAGGATAGGGTATATAGTTATACAGTTCCAAATGTTTCACTGTTTGCAAATGAAGTCCTTGGCGGTGAGGACGCTGAGAACTATCGTAAGAAATATAATACTGAAAATCCGGACGATCCTTTGCAGTATAATCTTATACCGATATCGGATAACAGCTTCTGGCTCAATCTGATACCGACGCTGCTTATGCTGGGCGTTATGATATTCTTCTTTGTTTTCATGATGAAGAATGCAGGCGGCGGAAAGATGTCATCTTTCGGAAAAACAAATGCCAAAATGGCGCCAAGCAGCAAGAAAGCTACCTTTGATGATGTTGCGGGTGCAGACGAGGAAAAGGAAGAACTTAAGGAGATCGTTGATTTTCTCCGTGATAATAAGAAGTATACCGAGATCGGTGCGAGAATACCTAAGGGCGTTCTTCTCCTCGGCCCTCCGGGTACAGGTAAAACGCTTCTCGCAAGAGCCGTTGCAGGCGAAGCAAAAGTTCCATTCTTCTCGATCTCAGGTTCTGACTTCGTTGAGATGTTCGTGGGCGTCGGTGCTTCAAGAGTAAGAGATCTTTTTGAGCAGGCTAAGAAAAACGCTCCTGCTATCATCTTTATAGACGAGATCGACGCAGTGGGCAGACAGAGAGGCGCAGGCCTTGGCGGCGGTCATGACGAGCGTGAGCAGACCCTTAACCAGCTTCTTGTTGAAATGGACGGCTTTGAGGATAACGATTCTGTTATTGTTATGGCTGCAACAAACAGACGTGATATACTTGACCCTGCACTTCTTCGTCCGGGCAGATTTGACCGACAGATACTTGTGGGCTATCCTGACGTTAAGGGCAGAGAAGCTATACTGAAAGTTCACACAAGAAACAAGCCGCTCGCTCCTGACGTTGACCTTGAAACTATTGCAAAATCAACTGTAGGCTTTACAGGTGCAGACCTTGAAAACCTTGTGAACGAGGCTTCGCTCCTTGCGGCAAGAAAGAATAAAAAGGCTATCACCAAAGATGAGCTTGAGGAAGCTTCTATAAAGGTTGTGGCAGGTCCTGAGAAAAAGTCTAAGGTCATCACAGAGGACGAAAAGAAGCTTACCGCTTATCACGAGGGCGGTCATGCACTCTGCACATACTACAGCAAATCACAGGATAAAGTTCATCAGGTATCTATCATACCGAGAGGTCAGGCTGGCGGTTTCACAATGAGCCTGCCTGTCAAGGATAAATCTTATGTTAGCAAGAACGAGATGTACGAAAATATCGTGGTTCTTCTTGGCGGACGTGTTGCTGAAAAGCTGATCCTTGACGATATCTCAACGGGCGCTTCAAATGACCTTGAGAGAGCTACTTCCACAGCTAGAAACATGGTAACACGCTACGGCTTCAGTGACAATCTTGGTCCTGTTGTATACGGTCAGGGCGATCATGAAGTATTTCTTGGCAGGGATTACACTAATACGCCAAGCTATTCCGATAACGTTGCGGCTGAGATCGATAATGAGATAAGAACTCTTATTGAAAGTGCATTTACTGACGCTGAAAAGATACTCAACGAGCATATGGATAAGCTTCATGTTGTGGCTAAGTATCTTATGAAGTATGAAAAGGTTGACGGTGCAACATTTGAGAAGCTTATGAATGGCGAGCTTACAGAGAGCGAGTTTATGGGCGAAGCTGATAAAACACCAGAAATCCAGGATACTCCTGAGATAGTTGATGATATTTCAGTTGACGATAATTGATATGAAAGATCAGACGTGTAAAAGCGTCTGATTTTTTTGTGATGTCTGCTTGATTTTGCAGTAAGGATAGTGTATAATAAGGGTAACTGTAAAATGCAGTATAGAACGGAGATAGCAAATGAACTTACTTTTTATCGGAGATGTTGTGGGACAAAGCGGCTGCGATTTTCTTGAAAGCAGAATGTATAAGCTGAAGCGTGAATATGATATAGATGTGACCGTGGTGAACGGTGAAAATTCTGCTCAGGGCAATGGTATCACACCGCAGTCTTACAGACAGCTTCTCAACATGGGGGCTGACGTTGTAACGACAGGAAATCATTCTTTCAGACGACGTGAGGCTGAGGAGCTTTATGACACAAACGAGCAACTTTTAAGACCTGCCAATTACCCTGAGGGCGTTATGGGTCATGGAGTGACTTATATCGATATGTGTCCTTATAAGATAGCCGTGGTAAATCTTATGGGAACGATGTATATGGAAGCAGTGGAAAATCCTTTCAACTATGTTGACAAGCTTCTTGAAAGCATTGATACGCCTAATATAATCGTTGATTTTCATGCGGAGGCAACTTCTGAGAAAAAGGCTATGGGCTTTTATCTGCAAAAACGATGCACTGCTGTGCTTGGCACTCATACCCATGTTCAGACGGCTGATGAAACGATCTTAGGCGGACATACCGCCTATATTACCGATGTTGGAATGACAGGCCCTGAGCTTTCCGTACTTGGTGTGGACAGTGATATAGTCATAAATAAGTTCAAATATCGCACCCCTGTGAGGTTTTCAGAAAGCACCAACGATTGCTTTATAAACGGAGTTGTGGTAAAATTTGATGAAAAATCGGGAAAAGCAACAAATATACAGCGTGTTATTAAGCGATAATAACGAAAAGTATTAATAAAGCTTGAAATTTTATTATGTATGTAGTATAATATAGTGTGTATAATAAGTGGGGTAAATTCTTTGAATTTACTTATGGAGGTATTCAAGTGGAAATTCTAAAGGTTTCTTCAAGGTCTGTCCCTAATTCGGTGGCAGGAGCAGTTTCGGGCGTTATCCGTGACAGCGGTGCAGTTGAGGTACAGGCAGTGGGCGCAGGCGCAGCCAATCAGGCGATCAAGGCTATAGCGATCGCAAGGGGCTATCTTGCACCATTGGGCATTGATCTTATTTGTATCCCTGCATTTGCAAGCGTTTTGATCGACGGTGAGGAAAGAACTGCGATCAAGCTTATTTGTGAAGAAAGATAATAATGCGGCAGCAAGGCGTGTTAAAGTCTTGCTGCTTTTTGCTACAAAGGAGGGGACAGCATGGAAACTGTTTTGCAGACTTATGGGCTTACAAAGCAGTATGGAAGCTTTACAGCGCTGAGCAATCTTGACCTTGCGCTGGAGAGGGGTAAAATTATCGGTCTGCTAGGGCCGAACGGAAGCGGAAAAACAACATTTATCAAGCTTTGCTGTGGACTTATAAAACCTACGGCAGGGGATATACTCATATGCGGAATGCCTATTGGCGTGGAAACTAAAAAAGTGGTTTCCTATCTGCCTGACAGAAATTTCATACCTGACGATATGAAAGTAAATGAGATGCTCAGGTTTTTTCAGGATTTTTACAGCAATTTCAATGTAGCAAAGGCTCAGGATATGATGAACAGGCTGGGGATAAACCCTGCGGCAAAGTTCAAGACAATGTCAAAGGGTACAAAAGAAAAGGTGCAGCTTTGTCTTGTTATGAGCCGTGAGGCTGACGTTTATCTACTTGATGAGCCAATTGCAGGCGTAGACCCTGCGGCAAGAGATTATATCCTCAACACCATAATCTCAAATTACAACGAGCGGGCGGCTGTGGTAATTTCTACTCACCTTATCTCAGATATCGAGCCTGTTCTTGACGATGTGGTGATGATACAAAATGGTATGCTAAGGCTGCATAAATCTGTTGACGCTATCCATAACGAAACCGGCAAGTCTGTGGATCAGCTTTTCAGGGAGGTGTACAGATGTTAGGCAAGCTTTTGAAATATGAGCTTAAACACTCGGCAAGAAAGTTTTTCCCTCTTGTGTTGGGATATATGATAGTTGCACTGATATTTTCTCTGATGCTTCGTTATGGCGAGAGCGTTAAAAGCCCTAATTTTCTGGTGATATTCATTGTTGTGTGCATTGCCTATGGTATTGCCGTGGGGGCGTTGTTCACTGTGGGCTTTACCATATCGCTGACGAATTTTCACAAGACCCTTTTCACTGACGAGGGCTATCTTATGCTGACAATACCTGTCAAGCCATATTATCACATTTTCACAAAGTTCATCTCTTCTGTTATATGGTCGGCGGCAAGCATGATCGTTTTTGTGCTTTCGCTGTTGCTTATTGATCCAACAGAATATCTTGACTCTGTGGGAGATTTTATAAACGCTTTGGGCAACGGCTTTGCTGAAGAACCGCTCACTTCGTTTCTGATATGCCTGTATACTCTGACGCTGTTTGCAGGCTTGCAGATTTTCTTATATTTTGTTATCTCTCTTTCAAACTGTTTCAAGCATAAAGTTCTAGTAGGCTTTGCCATAATCTTCGCTTGCAATATGTTATCCTCGATGATAAGCAATCTGGCAGGCGACCTTTCTCTGTGGAATATGCTCTTTATGCCAACGTCACGATTGCCCGATACAGAAGTGGCATTCAACCTAAGACTTGTGTTTATGACAATGTATCAGTTCGCATATATCTTGGCATATTTTCTGTTGACAAACTTCATAATAACACGCAAACATAATTTACAGTAAAAAAAAGGCAGACGATGAGTCTGCCTTTTTTGTGTTGTGATCTTTAGTTAAGTATCCAGATCTGAGCTGAGTTTTCAGGCTCAAGGTCAGCAAAGGAGAGCTTTCCGCCCTTTGAGTTTGCAAGCACCTTTACATAGTCTGTGGACTCAGTGGATATTCTGAAACGTCTTTTTCCCAGCGCAGTGACCCTGAACTGAACAGGCTTGCCGTCTATTTTCAGATAGTCATAGCCCTTGCATGAAGCGTTTACATATCCGCCGTCGCCTATCTTTAAACCGAATGTGCCGTCCTCTGTAAGACAGACCGTCAGCTTCTGTTCAAGCTCCTTGTCAGGCTTTTCAAGCTGCAATCCCTTTGGGGTAACAGTGAGTACAAGTCCCGATATCTCGTTTTTGAATGTGTAAGCCTTGCCGTCAAGTATGTAATTGCCTGCGTCAGAGGTGCAATCGTCATAGAATTTCAGAAGAAGCGCTGTGACATTCTGCTGTGTAACAGGCAGAGTGTTCTTTGCAACGTCATCAAAAGCTCTTGGGTCAAGGTGAGAAATGGTGTCAACGAACTTGCCTGCGTATTTTACAAGCTTGTTTGCAGCCTCGCCAAAGTTATCCTTGCCGTAGTATTTCAGCAGACGCTTGTCGAAGCTGTCGGCTGTGTGTCTTGTGCAGGTGGTGGAAACGTGCTTCTCAAAAGCGTAATGCACGTTGTTTGCCTTGTCCTGATATTTCATGTTAGCAACGTGAACAGTGCAGCCCATGTCTGAAATAAAATGTGCGGCTCTGCCGAGAACACGCATGGCGTTTTTTATGTCACCGCTTTTGTAAAGAGATACTGCGGCGGTGTAGTTTTCTTCGAGGCAAGTTCTTGCGCTCACTGCAAGGTCACCAAAGCGGTTGCGGTAATAGCCGTTAGTTTCAGGAAGCTCCTTGCCCTTTGGATTAACGCAGGAGTAATAATGCTTGCCATGACCCTTGTCCATATCGTTCTCCTCGTCAGGCTGTGTGCAGCCCTTGAGTATCTCGCTGTGATAGTCTTTATAGAATGTCACCTGCTTCTGCTTTTTCTCCTTTTCCAGAAGTGCAAGTGATTTCTTCACAATGTCCTCGTGAGTAGTGCCGCTCCATGCGTACGCTTTGATAGGTCTGAGCCTATAGCATACAGCCAGCGCAACTGCGGCTGTGAGAATTTTTTTCATAACTCTATTTTCCTTTTCTGATATTTTTGTTGTTTTTCTTTTTCCTTACTGAGTAGCCGAACGTGCCAAGCTTTTTGCCAAGACCGTAATACTCTCCGTGAGCGTAGGCAAGAAGTCCCGCTTTATCAAGACAAAGCTTTCCTTTTTCGTCAAGCAATTCTTTTGCAACGTCAAGCCCCACAATGTCAGCAATGAACATATCATGTGTACCAAGGCTCACGACCTCTCTTACTTTACACTCGATATTCACAGGAGACTGGGCCAGCAAAGGTGCCGATACCTTTGCGGACGGTTCTGCGGTAAGGTGCATTTCCTTGAACTTATCCACTTTTCTGCCGGTTTTCACACCGCACCAATCCACAGCTTTCACAAGCTCTCTGGTCGGCAGATTTATGACGAACTCACCGCTTTGAGTGATAAGCTCGTGGGAATATCTCTCAGGTCTGACGGAGATGTAGGTGACAGGCGGCTGAGTGCAGAGAATGCCTGTCCACGCAACTGTGAACACATTGGGTTTATCCATACTGCCGCAGGTAACGAGAGTAGGCGGCAGGGGAGAGGTTATGACGCTGCCTTTCCACTGCTCCTTGGTGTATTTTGTGTACTCCATTATTTCACGCCTTTCTCGTTGTCGAGTCCAAAATTATGTACTCGTCTGTATATTTTGTCATAGTCCTTATAAAGAAGCTGAGTCTGATTTTCAAGAAAATAGTAGTGCTTTATATAAGGCACAAGCAGTACGAGAAGCGCAATAGCAAGGGGTATGAGTATCATGACCTGCCAAACTGCAATGGCAATGAACGTCATGACAGTACAAAGTGCAAAAAGCACCGTCACGATAAGATGTATCAGCCGTTCGTGCTGAAAAAAAGCGATATGTTCTTTGTGATAATCAAGGAGCTTTGCAAAGTCGCAGTCTTTATCCTCAAGACAGCTTGCAACAAAACTGCGGTAACGCTTGAAATATTCCGTCATGATATCACCTACAGTTCAATAAACTCAGCGTCTTGTATCTCAAGGTCACGGAGCTTGGTCTTGTATGAATTTTTCTTTTTAAGAGCCGCACGTTCCTGCTCTTTTTTCTTGACGTCCTTTGCAACTGTCATAAGCATTATATTGTCGATAGTTTTATAGTGCTTTGAAACACGCTGAGCAAAGCTTTTGCGCTTTGCAGGCTTTTTCTTTTTGCCGTCAAAAATAATGGCAAGAACAACGGATATCGTCATTGCGATAATAGTTTTCTCCGCATTTGAGTTCACAGAGATAACTCCTTTTTTCATACTATCACCATTCCTTCTGCCTGAGTTTTCCTATCAGGATAACAACATATAAGGCTATTATACTATATTATCCCGAAGATTTCAAGTATTATCTATTAATAAAAAAGTAACGGTTGTAGTGCTACAATAGATATTGGACAAAATTAAGAAAAAAGAAAAGAGAGA
>NZ_QTWZ01000014.1:0-74031 GCF_003461385.1 Ruminococcus sp. AF17-1AC | reverse complement strand
CTATCGAATTTCTTAATAATAGTGTCCAATATGATTGACAAACCTACACGTTAGCATACGAAGGAATATTTATGCTTCAAAAAATTTTGCAAAAAAATTTGAAAAAAGGGTTGACAAGACAGATGAACTGTGCTATAATAATTAAGTCGCTGAGAGAGAACGACACAAAACAAATAATTAATGTGGACAGGTGTCCGAGTGGTTTAAGGAGCTGGTCTTGAAAACCAGTGATACGGCAACGTACCGTGGGTTCGAATCCCACCCTGTCCGCCACATTTTTTATATATACAGGTTTGCGGATTTACCCAAGTGGTGAAGGGGCTCCCCTGCTAAGGGAGTAGGTCTGGAAACGGGCGCGAGAGTTCAAATCTCTCAATCCGCGCCAGCAAAAGTTTAAGCTTTTGCTTGTATCCGCTTTACGTTATGTAGAGCGGATTTTTTTATTATATAAATACACAAACGCCGCAGAGATATCTGTCCTCTGCGGCGTTTTTTTATTCTGCAAGCCCTGCGGCACTTTTCATTCTGTCTTTAAAGAAATGATCGAATACTGCCACGCACCTTCCCACAAGGAGCATAGCCGCCACCGTTCCGATACCGATACCTATTATCCGCTTGTCAAACAGCAGACCTATCACGCAGGCAATGGCAACACACGATGCGTCAAGTATATTCTTGCCAAAGCCCATGTTCTTTCCAAAGGCTTTTCCTATAGCCTGAGCAAGGCCGTCGGCTGGGTTCGGCACGAACTTCATGGCTATCATCATTGACATTCCCGCACCCGTGCAGATTATCGCTGCTGCAAGATACAGCGTGTTTTGCCACAAATGTCCGAAATTGAAATCAAGCAGCTTTGAAAACATATTCAGCAGCAGGCTGAACACAATGCTGAATGGTATTTGCAGCCAGTCTATAACAGTTCTGTCGCTGCCTTTTATTATCATTTCTATCACAACGAACAGTGCATATGTAGCAAAAGTCACAAGAGAAAAATTCACGTCCCATATACTCGATATGGCAAATGGCACTGATATAATAGTGGATACGCCTAGCCCTGTTTTGATGTTCATCGTTATCCCTGCGGCAAGTATCACAAGCCCCATGGCATATATAGCCGCCCTTGCGGCATAATTCTTCTTTTCCAAACTAAATTCGCCTCCATACCAATTATACCACCTTCATCACACTTTTTCAAGAGCACAAAAAAGCTGCCGCACCAAAAGGCACAGCAGCTTTTATACTATATAATAGTATCAGAGTTATTGATTATTCCTTTGGACCTGCGGATACAAGAGCCTTACCTGCTGGGTTGCCCTCATACTTAGCAAAGTTCTTAACAAATCTGCTTGCAAGATCCTTAGCCTTTGTCTCCCACTCGGAAGCGTCAGCATATGTGTCACGAGGATCGAGAATTGCAGGATCAACGCCTGGAAGCTCTGTTGGAACTTCAAAGTCAAAGTGTGGTATCTTCTTTGTAGGTGCGTTGAGAATATCGCCGCTAAGAATAGCATCGATAATTCCACGAGTATCCTTGATAGAGATTCTCTTGCCTGTGCCGTTCCAACCTGTGTTTACCAGGTATGCCTTAGCACCGCTCTTCTGCATCTTCTTAACAAGCTCTTCAGCATACTTTGTTGGGTGAAGCTCAAGGAAAGCCTGACCGAAGCAAGCTGAGAATGTTGGTGTAGGCTCAGTGATTCCACGCTCTGTACCTGCAAGCTTTGCAGTAAAGCCAGAGAGGAAGTAATACTGTGTCTGCTCTGGTGTGAGGATAGATACTGGAGGCAGTACGCCAAATGCGTCTGCTGAAAGGAAGATAACGTTCTTTGCAGCAGGTGCAGAAGAAATAGGTCTTACAATGTTCTTGATATGGTCGATAGGATAAGATACACGAGTGTTCTCTGTAACGCTCTTATCAGCAAAGTCGATCTTGCCGTTCTCGTCAAGAGTTACGTTCTCAAGAAGAGCATCTCTTCTGATAGCGTTGTAGATATCAGGCTCAGATTCCTTATCAAGGTTGATTACCTTAGCATAGCAGCCGCCCTCGAAGTTGAATACTCCGTTGTCGTCCCAGCCGTGCTCGTCGTCACCGATAAGAAGTCTCTTAGGGTCTGTAGAAAGTGTTGTCTTACCTGTACCGGACAGACCAAAGAAGATAGCTGTGTTCTCACCGTTCTTGTCTGTGTTAGCTGAGCAGTGCATTGAAGCCATGCCTTTGAGTGGAAGGAAGTAGTTCATCATTGAGAACATACCCTTCTTCATCTCTCCGCCGTACCAAGTGTTGATGATAACCTGCTCACGGCTTGTGATGTTGAACATAACTGCTGTCTCAGAGTTAAGACCAAGCTCCTTATAGTTCTCTACCTTAGCCTTTGAAGCGTTGTATACAACGAAGTCAGGCTCAAAGTTCTCAAGCTCCTCAGCAGTTGGCTTGATGAACATATTTGTTACAAAGTGAGCCTGCCAAGCAACCTCAACGATGAAACGGATAGCCATTCTTGTATCCTTGTTAGCGCCGCAGAATGCGTCAACTACGAAAAGTCTCTTATTTGAAAGTTCCTTGATAGCGAGTTCCTTAACAGACTTCCAAGCCTCCTGTGAAGCTGGGTGGTTGTCGTTCTTGTACTCGTCAGAAGTCCACCAAACAGTGTCCTTAGAATTTTCGTCCATAACGATGAACTTATCTTTAGGTGAACGGCCTGTATAAACGCCTGTCATAACGTTTACTGCGCCAAGCTCACTTTCCTGACCCTTTTCATAGCCTTCGAGTGTTGGCTTTGTTTCTTCCTCGAACAGCTGCTCGTAAGAAGGGTTGTAAACAACTTCTGTAGTTCCGGTGATACCGTACTTGCTCAAATCGATCTTTGACATGTTGCAATAACTCCTTTTCAAAAAAATATCGTTAATAGGCGCTATAATGAAACAGCACACGCTGACGCATTCATTTTCTTTCCTTATTATAAAGCATAAGCTATACAGAAATTCATCTGACAATTGAAAACACACTGCCAGCATTTCATGCTGTGCTCCTATTACAGCAATATAATTATACCACATATTTTTCTGAATTGCAAGGGTAAACGCAGATTTTGTGAGCTGATTTTTTACATTTCGTTTAAATCTATAACGATTTTTTATGAATAAATGTAATTTCGTGGTATAAAATAGATAATAAAAGATATTGACTATTGTCAAGGGTTAGCTCAGGCTTATGCAGACCGTTTTGCATTATCGATATAAAATAATTGCATTTTATGTTTTTTTGCAAAAAAACGCCCTGAATTATGCAGGCAGCCGCCGCTTTCCTGCAAACAGAGAAAGGCAGTCCTCAAGGAACTGCCTTTCTCCGAAATATCAACATAAGGGGAGATCTAATTTACTTTTTCTTCTTAGCCATGACCACAGCCGCACCGCTCAGAAGAGCAAGGGCGAATGCTCCGCCTGCAACGCCTGTTGATGGGTTTGTGTTTGAAGCGTTTGAAGCTGCCTTTGAGCTGCTGTCTGACTTGCTGTCAGCCGCCTTGCTGTCGGCAGAAGAGCTGTCAACAGCAGAACTGCTTGATATATCAGAAGAATTATCAGAGCTGTTCTCGCTGTCAGGCTGTGAAGAAGCAGGCGCTTTCTTTACAAGGTTTGCCACAGCATCGTTTATAGCCTTTGCCATAGCGTCCACATCAGCCTGCTCTGTGATGTTCTTTGTTCTGTCGATAGCGGCAAGAGCCTTTTCGACTGCTGAGAAGTCCTCATAATCGTCTTTGTTGAGAGCCTTTGCGGCTTTCTCTGCCTTGTCAAGCTCTGTGTAGTCTGCTGACTTGTAAACAAGTGCTGCAACGGCATCGTTTATGTCTTTCGTCATTTTGTCAACATCTGACTGCTGTGTAAGGTTTTTAGTTCTGTCGATAGCTTCAAGTGCCTTTTCTACGGCTGTAAAGTCCACATAGTTGTCCTTATTAAGAGCCTTTGCAGTTTCTTCTGCCTTGTCAAGCTCTGTATAATCTGCCTTTGCATACTCAAATACAGCCGAACTGTCTCTATGAACTGCGAATGGTTTTTCACATTCATCAGTATGGAATGTACCGCCCTTTATCTCGCACTTTTCGCAATCGTTAAGGAAAATTCCTATGTCACCACCGAGTGTGATATCTCCGCCGGAAATTACCGCATTCTTAGTATTGCCTGAACCAACATAGATATCTGCAAGTTTACCATTGATATCTAACTTTCCGTTCTCTATGATCAAGCCTGTCTTAGGCTCAGGAGCGCCTATGCCAACAACAAACAGACCTATTCTTCCAGCCTTAACATTGACCTCTCCGCCGTATATCTCGATAGAACCGTTAGCATACAGACCATCGTTCCAACCATCTTCAGGGTCTGCCATAGTTGTATCAATATTCACAGCCGCTTCCATTACTTTTATGGTATACAAAGTAATGGCTGCACCGCCCTGAATATCAACTGTACCTGACTCAAAGGTGATATTTGGCTGATCCATTGAAGGAAGATTGCCTGTTTCAACAAGGCTAAGCTTACTTTCTTTAGCTTCGCCTTTTAAAGTCAAACCAGTATCTTTTGAGGCTTTATCATTCCTGCCAATAATAGTTGTTGATGATTCAAGCTTGTTCTCACCCTTGAAAAGTATCGTTGTAGACTTTAAGCCGTCAACTTTTATACTCGACTTATTTCCTGTAGAAAAATCTACATTGTCAAGAGTAAGCGTCAGAGTATCAGCGTCCCAGTTCCAGCCCTCGTCTTCATTTTTCTGATCGTTCTGAAATTCTGACGTTGTAAGGTCAAGAGTTGTAGTTCTCTGCTGATTTGCCGCAAAAGCATTTATTGCAGGCAAAGATGCCATACATATGACCGTTGCGAGCATTGTGCTAAAAATTCTTGTCTTTTTCATATTTTATCCTCCCGAAATATACTATTTCATATCATATTTGCATTGCGTTATAAAACCGCCCTGCTTATAATTATGATAGCAGAACAGTAATAATTTTTCAACTATTTTGACACAAACGGTCAAAAACCTGCACAAGTGGTATTCATTTAGACAAATAATGTATGAAAGTCCCACTTAATTGCTTTATATATCCATTTAATGGATATATTACTTTTTCTTCTTAGCCATGACCACAGCCGCACCACTCAGAAGTGCAAGAGCGAATGCTCCGCCTGCAACGCCGGTCGATGGGTTTGTGTTTGAAGCGTTTGAAGCTGCCTTTGAGCTGCTGTCTGACTTGCTGTCAGAAGATGAGCTGTCAGAAGCGGAACTGCTCGTATCTGACGAAGCATCAGAACTGCTTACGCTGTCAGGCTGTGAAGAAGCAGGTGTTTTCTTTACAAGGTTTGCCACAGCGTCATTTATAGCCTTTACCATAGCGTCCACATCAGCCTGCTCTGTGATGTTCTTTGTTCTGTCGATAGCGGCAAGAGCCTTTTCGACTGCTGAGAAGTCCTCATAATCGTCCTTGTTGAGAGCCTTTGCGGCTTCCTCTGCCTTGTCAAGCTCTGTATAGTCTGCTGACTTGTAAACAAGTGCCTCAACAGCGTCGTTTATATCATTTGTCATTTTGTCAACATCTGACTGCTGTGCAAGATCTCTATACCCTCTTAAAGCCTCAACTGCACTGTACAAGTTTGCAACGCTTTCATCTGTGTAGATAGAAAGGTCGGCAGGAATATTACCCAGCACTTCATAAACATTGCTGTAGTCAGCAGGCTCAGCACCGCAGGCAGGAGTATCGTTCTCAAGCTTTGTCCAGGCTTCACCGCCAAGCTTATCAACAAACTCGTCTTTTTTCATATCATCTATGGCGTACGGCAATGCACTTTCAGCAGCATCTGCTGTATTTTCTGCATTATAGTAACAATTTTCAAACTTGCTTCTCTCCATGGTGCTCTGCATTGCAAAAGCATAAGCGGAAGAAGAAATATCAGATACAAGACCTGTTGCATAGCAATTCTTTACAGTGCCATAATAGTTATTGCTTGCAGCGTCAGTACCCATGAATGACGCACCAACAAAACAGTTGCTTACATCGCCCTTTGCATAGCAGTTGCTAATGTTAAGACCTGAGATGTTTCCAACAAAGCCGCCTGCATATTCTGCACCTGTTATATTGCCTGTGGCATAGCAATTTTCTATCAAAGTTTCATCAATTGTCACTCCATTACCTATTCCAACGAAGCCACCTACTGCGATACCACGACCATTTCCTGTTACCTCAACAGAAACGTCTGCACCGCAATATTTAGCAGATGAGCCTTTTGCGAGCGTACCAACAAAGCCACCAACATTGCCCTTTTTTGTTGATTCCTCTATCTTTCCGGAAACACGGCTGTGGCTTACTGTTGTATCGCCGTCCTGAACGCCTACTAATCCGCCTATGCTGTTAAGAGCAACATAGCTGCCGTCAGAGCCTGCTTTCATGTCAAGACCGATAACAGTACAATTTACTATATCGCCCATAGAATAACCTACAAGCGCACCTCCCATGCGGAAGCCATATCCACTGCTGTGATTTCCGCCAACATAGTTTATAGAAACATTTTCAAGAACTACGTCCTCGATAGTACCGCTGGTCGCACCGAACAAGCCGCATACATCGCCACTGTATGGCGATGTTTCTGTTCCAATGGTAAGATTTTTGATAGTATAACCATTTCCGTCAAAGTTGCCAGAGAAAACAAAATATTCATGACCACCCATAATAAGATCCGCCACAGTTTCTCCTACTGGAGTCCACTCTTTTCCACCGAGGTCGATATCCTCTGTAAGCTCAAAGTATGTGTCTGCATATTTTTCACCATATTCCTCTGCGTTCACTCTTTTCGCAAAATACGCAAGCTGTGAGCCGGTAGCTATTTGATAAGGGTCATCTTTTGTGCCTTTTCCTCCTGCAAAAGA
Source organism: Ruminococcus sp. AF17-1AC (assembly GCF_003461385.1). Lineage (NCBI taxonomy): Bacteria > Bacillati > Bacillota > Clostridia > Eubacteriales > Oscillospiraceae > Ruminococcus > Ruminococcus sp. AF17-1AC. Next base: position 67,121 of record NZ_QTWZ01000014.1, on the reverse strand, counting down.
CTCCGCTACAGAGCCGTCCCAGACCTCTGTACCGTCAGCAAAAACAGAAACAGGCACTAAGCTTGCCGCAAGACCCATCGTCACCAAAAGGCTTAAAATCTTCTTTTTCATTCTAATTCCTCCATTATATTTTCGGGGTTGATATTTCTTTTTTACTCAGAACATAATTTTTCACGATTATTTTAACACAACCCACACACTTGTCAACAAGTTTGACACAAGCCGTCAAAAATCCGCACAAGCGGTATCCATTTAAACAAATAATGTATGAAAGTCCCACTTAATTGCTTTATATATCCATTTAATAGATATATTACTTTTTCTTCTTAGCCATGACCACAGCCGCACCGCTCAGAAGTGCAAGAGCGAATGCTCCGCCTGCAACACCGGTCGATGGGTTTGTGTTTGAAGCGTTTGAAGCTGCCTTTGAGCTGCTGTCTGACTTGCTGTCAGAAGATGAGCTGTCGGAAGCGGAACTGCTCGTATCTGACGAAGCATCGGAACTGCTTACGCTGTCAGGCTGTGAAGAAGCAGGTGCTTTCTTTACAAGGTTTGCCACAGCGTCGTTTATAGCCTTCGCCATAGCGTCCACCTCAGCCTGCTCTGTGATGTTCTTTGTTCTGTCAATAGCGGCAAGAGCCTTTTCGACTTCTGAGAAATCCTCATAATCGTCCTTGTTGAGAGCCTTTGCGGCCTTTTCTGCCTTGTCAAGCTCTGTATAGTCTGCTGACTTGTATGCAAGTTCAAAAGCCTGTGTATGTGTTGCGATATCTGCTGAAATAGTTATTTCCTTGCTGAGAAGCTCGCAATCGTCAGCAGTTACCTCTACTGTGTAAGTACCTGCTGTAAGCATTGCAGTGCTGCCTGTTATCTCTTTTCCGTCTACCTTTATTACAACATTTTTCAGGTCAGCAGGTGTTACTTCAAAATCAACTGCATATTCCTTAGTTGGCAGGACAGGCGTTTTTCCCTCAACATACTGATACTTTGCACCGTCAGCTGTCAGCTCGTCATAAAATTCTTTTGTTGTCATATAGTCATATGCTTTAGCCTTGCCTGCTTCTTTATTTGAACCGCAAGCTTCAACATCTTCTGTTTCTGTGAAATAGTTGTTTTTAAAGTCAGGTGTAGACGAGGAATCTTTTCCCACTATTCCGCCGAAACGTGTATATGGCTTTCTGGCTGAATACTGTGAAAGGTCAATTTCTCCTGCAAAATAGCAATCACTTACAGAACCGCCGGCTACTGAACCAACGATACCGCCTACATCTGTGGTTCCGTTGCCAACCGGCGTGAGTTTTCCTGTAACATAGCTGTTTATGACCTTGGAATCGCCATACAAACATCCTACGATACCGCCGGCGTCTGGTGCAGCATATACCATATCGCCTGTGCTTGAACAATAGCGGACTTCCGTTCCATTCTGTGCATATCCAACTATACCGCCCACATAAAGACTTCCGCTGTCGCCTGAGATAGTTATGTCTGCTGTGTTCTCACAATACTCAAAAGTTGTGGCGTCTGCCTGACCTACCATGCCCATTAAGCCATAAACATATTTGCCGTTATTGTTGAACGATACGTTTGACACACAATCAGAAATAGTACAATCACCTGCAAATCCTGCAATAGTGCCATAAAAAGTATAGTCGTTATCAGTATTTGTCACATCAATACTTCCCTCTATAGTCAGACCTGATACCTCCGCTTCCTCGATATCGCCAAAGAAACCGACCAACACGTCTTTACCATAAATAGACGTAAAATCAATGTTTGAAATAGTATGACCATTTCCGTAAAATTTACCGCTGAAACAATGTTCAATATAGCCGTTTTTACCGATAACGTTTCCGATAGGCGTCCATACAACTCCCGTCAAATCAAGGTCATTTTCAAGAACAACAACTGCGTCCTTATTCTTGTCATAATCTCCGTTGTTTACCGCTTTTGAAAACGCCAACAGGTCGTCAACAGTTTTTATTACCGTCTTATTGTCGTCTGCAAATGCCGTTGTCGGCACAAACAAAAGACAGCCCGTCACCAAAAGACTTAAAATTTTCTTTTTCATTCTAATTCCTCCATAATATTTTTTGTTGCTGATATTTCTTTTTTACTCAGAACATAATTTTACATGATTATTTTAACACAGACTACACACTTTGTCAATAAATTTAGCACAAACGGTCAAAAATCTGCACAAGCGGTAACAAAATAAATGAATAATGCTTGAATTTTGCTTTGATATGTGTTATTATATATTAAGAAATCATGTATAAGAAAGGATTTTTACAGTATGAGAGTGGCATTGGTAGACGATAATAAAAACGACCTTGCACTTCTTCATGAATATATTTCCGAACAAACCGCTCACAGCTGTCAGATAGATACGTTTTCAAGCGGAGAAAGCTTTTTGTCATGTTGGCAGATGGGAGCTTATGATCTGGTGGTGCTTGATATATTCATGGGGAAAATGACAGGGATAGAGGTCGCAGAAAAGCTTCGTGAAACAGACAAAAGCGTCCATATCGCATTCGGCACTTCAAGCAACGAGTTTGCAAGCGAAAGCTACGACCTCAACGCCTGCTACTATCTTTGCAAGCCCTTTCAGGCTGACAAAGTAAAAGCCATGCTTGACAGGATCGGTTCTGATGAAATTGATCGTATGCGTTCCGTTAAGCTTCCCGACGGTCAGAACGTGATACTCAGAAATGTTATCTACATAGACTGTGCGTCACATATCGTGACTATCCATTGCACAGACGGTGAAAGCATAGTTTCAAGAAATTCTTTCGCTGAGATCGAGAGCATTTTTTGCAGTCATTCATACTTTTACACCTCCACCAAAGGCGTCATCGTGAATTTCTATGAGATAGCCCAGCAAAAAAGCGACCTTTTCATAATGAGCGACGGCACACATATCCCCATAAGTCGCCGAAAATCCAGAGAAACATTAGACGCCTTCGCTCAGTTTCGCTTCAGTGATCTGCGAAAAGGCGGTGAGCAGTAATGCCTCCTTTATACCGCCTTGTGGAAGTGGGCATATATTCCCTTCTGAATTTTCTGCCACTTATGGTGCTTGCCCTTTATCCCTTCCGGCATAGGCTTCGCTTTTCCAAAACAGCTACTGTGGGACTTGTTGTGGCTCTTTCACTGGTGCAGATCTTTTTAGGCTGGCAGGCGGCATTTTTCAGCACAAATGCAGGTCTGCTAAGTGCAGTCAGCACCCTGCTCTATGCGGCTTTTTACTTTTTCGCTGTGAAGGTCAAGGTCGGCAAAACAGGCTTCACACTGCTTCTGCTTTCAAATAACGCAAGCTTTATCGTCATTACCTCAAAATGTCTGGAGGGCATTCTGTTCCCGTCACTTGCCTATGAATCATACCGCTGGTCGTTTTCCCTTTGTATGCTTATGACAGAAGCCGTGGTATGGGGGCCTCTTTTTATCTACATGAAAAAGGTCTACACACCTGCGGTGGAAAGAGAGCCGTCAGGTCTGGAGTGGCGCTATCTTTGGCTTATCCCATTTACGTTCTATATAATATGGTATTATACTCTCTACGGCAACTCTGCGAAAAGCAGCTTAGAGCTTGCTCTGGAGCCAAAGAACACCATAGCCCTGTTCTTTATAAACGCAGGAGCATTTCTGGTGTATTACATCGTGGCACGGTTGGTCATCGAACAACAGAAAAATTTGCGGCTTCAGGAAAATAACCACCTGCTTGAAATGCAGAACCTGCAATATGACTATTTGCAGGATAAGATAAAAGAAACAAGACGCTATAAGCATGATGTCAGACATCATATCGCTCTTATGCAGGAGCTTCTGAAAAAGGGCGAATATGATAAGCTTTCGGAATATCTCAACGCTTTCAGGGATTCTATGCCCGATATATCAGAACACATTTACTGCAAAAACACATCTGTAAGCGCACTTCTTGCATATTTTGCTCAAATAGCGGAAAGCAGCGGCATTGAATACAAGGTGAGCGCTGACATACCAGATGATATAAAAATAGACATAACCGACCTCTCTGTGCTTTTCGGAAATCTTATCGAAAACGCCATCCACGGCTGCGTGTCTGACAGTGCAAAGAATAAAAAAATAATAATAAGAGCAAAGGCTGACAGCTATTCCCTTTGCCTGGCGGTGGACAACACCTTCACCGGAACTATCCTCACCGACCCAGAAGGCGGTTTCCTTTCCTCAAAACGCAAAGGCAAAGGGATCGGCACAGAGTCTGTCAAGAACATTGCCGCCAAATACAATGGCGTAGCTAAATTTGAATACGGTGACGGAATGTTTTACGCTTCCGTAATGCTGAACATATGAAAAAAGCGGAAAGCTCGCAAAGAGCCTCCGCTTTTTCTGTTTTATCGTCCTCCAAGCTTTGCATTTTCAAATGTTGCCACAACAAATAATTCACATACCATTAATAAAATGTTCCTTGCATCTTTTGTGCAAAATGCTATAATCTAATTGAAAATACGGAGAGAATTCCGTATAAAGTTAATAAATCAAACAAATCGGAGGTAATTTATTATGATGGGAAGACTCAGAGCAATGCGTGAGCCGCTCAAATATGTTCAGGGCAGAGATGCTACACTTAAGTTTCATGAAGAAATGGGCTATATGGGCAAAAGGTGGCTGTTTGTATGTTCAAACAGTGGCTACAAAGCCTGTCATGACAAGATAGAGAAAAGCTTTGGCGAGCTTGACGATTACAGACGCTATGAAGTATTTGGTGGTATATCAAGCAAGGGCGAGATAGCCAAAATGGAAGAGATAGTAAAGGCTGACAACATCGACACAGTAGTTGCAGTTGGCGGCGGAAGCGCAGTTGATACTGCAAAAGCTACAGCATACTACACAGGCAAGCACATTGTTATCGTGCCTACAGTTGCGGCAACAGATGCGCCATGCACAGGTCTGTCAGTAATATACAATGATGACCACAGCTTTGACAAATATCTTTTCTATCCTACCAATCCAGACGCAGTAATGGTAGACACAACAGTTATTGCAAACGCACCTGTAAAGTTCCTTATTGCAGGCATGGGCGATGCACTTGGTACATATTTTGAGGGCAGAGCTTCCATAAGAACAGAGTCCGCAAGCCTTGAAGGCACAGGCATCACAAGAGCAGGACAGGCACTTGCAAGACTTTGCTATGACACTCTCCGCACATACGGCAAGCAGGCAGTTGAGGCTTGCAAGGTACACGCAGTTACACCTGCCCTTGAAGCTATCTGCGAGGCTAACGTATATCTTTCAGGTGTTGGTGCAGACAACGTAAACTGTGCGGCTGCACACTCGTTCTACAATGGCGTAACATCATTGGGAATCAAGCACGCAGACCACGGCTGCTGTGTAGCCCTTGGTACACTGGTTCAGCTTGTACTTGAGGGTGCGCCAAAGGAAGAGTTTGAAGAGGTACAGAACTTCTGCCTTGAAGTAGGACTTCCTGTCACACTCGAGGAGATCGGTGTAACTACACCTGAGCAGGTAGAAACTATCGCAAAGAACGCTTGTATCCCAGGCGAAACTATCCACAATCTTGCAGGCGACGTACAGCCTATCGAGCTTTATGACGCTATCATGCAGGCAGACGCAATGGGCAAGATAGCGCTGGGAAAATAAATAATAGTGTATATTTAAAATAATATTGCCACCCACAGCTGATTTGGCTGTGGGTGGTTTTCTGTGTTAAAACAAAAAACAGAGAAACCCGATCAATGGGTTTCTCTGCCTCTTTTAGCTGTATTAAATCATAATATCTTAGTAAAGTATATCTTCCTGCGAAGCTCAGTTGTCTGCAACGTCCATAAGCTCAACAGCAATATCGTCAGACCCGGTATCATCTGCATCAGCCTGAATATCGTCCGGTTTATCGTCCTCTATGACAGCTCCCGTAAAATCAATACAAACATTCTCACTTTTGCCAAAACGAGCCATTGTCAGCAGATCGGTGACAGTCGAGCGTGTGACATGAGCGCCTGTGAAATCCATCACCACATTTGCAGAATTATCCTCGCTGTTTTTGCTGTTGATCTCCTCACGAAGCCGGTCAAAATTCGTATCTTCAAGGTCTGCATAAGCTGAAAACTCTTTTGGCGCATAAAGCGTTGCAACAGCGTGCATAGCAATGAATACAAACCTGAAATCCTCGCAATCAAAGGAGCTGAAAGGTATCTCAAAAAGCCTCAGCATACCCTCGTCGGTCTTTTTGCATAAAACAGGCTTATATCTGTTCTGAGCCAAATCGTAGGTGTATCTGTCTTCGTAAGCTTCATCGGTTAAGCTGCCGTCTGGCATAGGCACGATCTCAAAACGAGAAGTTTCATTGCACGTATTGCAATAGCCTCCGACTATCACAAATCTGAAAACATAGTCGGTATTTTTCTCAAGCTTTTTGTCACAGCATATCTGCGTCCAATCCCAATTCCAGTTTCCAATAGAATAGGCAATAACGTTTTCGCCGTCCTTATCGGTCACAAAATATTTAGCTATGACATTGTTTTCGCAGGACTTATCTGCCTTAAAATCTCTAGGATCAAAATCAATTACTTTACTCATATTATTTACCTCCGTAACATCCACGGTCGGCTTATGAGTATCCAACATTCTTATAGTACATTTTTCACAGTCGCTTGCATACTCTGCCCGACCGTTCTTAACAAGCCCCTTAGCCCTTTTGGGATAGGTAGCTCCGATTCGTTTTCCGTTTATGTCTGTAACAATAACGTTTTTTTCTATGGGTATCTCCCCCTTGCACAGCTATATTAAATTAGCACCTGTATTACACAGGCTTGCGTTTAGCTCCGACGCTGTTATTTTCTATGGGTGTCGTCCCCGGTCTTTGCTTAGGATAAGTTTAACAGACGTCCGGTCTTTTGTCAAGACTATATGCACCTTTTCGACATTACATACAATTGCGATCTTGTGGGCTTAGCACATATGCACAAGGGACATGAGTACATAAAATGCCAGTCACGACGAGTGATTTCAAAATTTATCATAACGCAATTCTATCTCACCGGGAACAAAAAAATCCGTCCTACCCAAAGTAAGACGGAAATTGGGTGCAGGGTCGAAACTTTCGGAAAAAGACCAACGATTGGTGCTTGAAGTTTCTGAAAGACTAGGAAAAGAATAATTTTTGAGGCCTCGAACTGCAATATCAAAGTAAAAATAAAACAGCGTACCGCAGTCCCCTGCGATACGCTGTTCTCATATAAAATTACTTCTTAGTAGTAACACTCTTTGAAGCCGACCAAGCACCATAATACTTCGTACCCTTTACAGTTGTGTACGAACGAACACGAACATAGTATTTCTTTTTGCCTGAAAGCTTTGAAACAGTGGTCTTGTCGGTCTTGTTGTTTGTTATGGTAACTTTCTTTGCACTTGTGAACTTTGAGTTGGTAGCATACTGAATTTCATATCCGGTAGCCGAGCCTTTCTGTGCCCAATCCACAAAGAATGCCTTGCTCTTTGCCGTGAGCTTCTGTATCTCCTGCTTGGCAGGATTTATCTTGAACGTCTTTGTGATAGTGCCTGTGTAAGAGCCTTTTCCTGCGATTTTTACTGTGGCAGTGCCTATTTTTTTGCTGCTTGAGTACGAAACTGTGTAGTCAGTGCCTTTTTTCAGCGTTTTGCCATTGTATTTAACAGTAATGCTCTGAGTTATGTTCTTGCCCGTGAAAGCCTTTGTGGAAATGCCCGAAACTGTGGCTTTCTTGAAGTTGTTTTTGATACTGTAGGTCTTAGAAACTGAGCCAGTGTAATTGCCCTTGCCTGTGATAGTGACCTTTGCTGTTCCGACCTTGATGTTGTTTGAATAGGAAACTGTGTAATCTGTACCATTCTTCAAAGTTTTGCCGTTTAGCTTGACCGTTACACCAGGCTTCTTTGCCTTGCCGTCATATGCGTAGGTCGAAGTGGAAAGTGTCACGCTTGCCTTTGAAATGCTAATTCTTGAAAGTGCAGGAATTTCAGCCGTTTCAAGGACTTTTTTGCAGATCGTACATTCTCTGTGCTTTGAGCCTTTAACTCCGATAGAAGCCGCTTTGTCGACTATCCAACCGCTTGACTTGTGACCTGTGGCATTTATCACTGTCTGAACCTTGATAACAGTATTGCAAACTGAGCAATGTGAGCCGTCTGTTTTGCCTGCGGTGGTGCAAGTAGCAGGGTAGCCCTTGTCGGTAACTGCGGTGTGACCCTTTGCAGGAAGCTTTTCTGTAACTGTCGCATTGCACTTTGTGCAAGTCTTTATAGCAGCACCCTCTGATGTGCAGGTCGGCTGTTTTGTTACAACAGAATTTCCGAAGCTGTGACCTGTTGCTTTTGTTGTGTTGTCCTTGTATGAAGTACCGCAAACAGAACACTTGTGGAGAGTGTAGCCGTCAGTAGTGCAAGTAGGTGCAACAACTGTGGTTGTGTAGCTGTGGGAAAGCTTTGCAATTGTTTCTGTTACTGTTGCTCCGCACTGTGTACAAGTTTTTGTTTTTGTACCCTCTGATGTGCAGGTCGGCTGTTTTGTGACAACAGCGCTGCCGTATGTGTGGCTCGTGCATCCGCAGGTGAATTTGTATGTCTTTGCTACAGACGGATTGTATGTAGGATAAATTTTTACAGTGAGTGAACCGCCGTTTTTGAATGTGATACGTCTGATATCATTAGCATAGTTTTCAAGCTTATTTACACTTACCATACTGCGATCAGAAAATTCAACTGTGTAGTCTGTATCGTCATAAAGCCAGAAATCAATGCTGTCGCCCACACTGAACTGAGTTTTGCTCAATACGCTTGAAAAGGTCGTATTCGAAAGGTCTGTGCGCCAATAAACAGTGGTAGAGGTCGGAACTGTGAACTTATTCACATAACCGCAAGATTTGCAGGTCTGTGTTACAGTGCCATCAGTTTTTGATGCGTACTTTGTTTCGTAGTCATGACCTGTTTTGACGTCAACCGTCTTTATATCGTCAAGATTTGAAAGGTTCAGGGAGTTGAAGGTCACGTTATTTTTATCGTAAACATACCAAACTGCTCTGCCGTTTTTGATAACAGGCTGGCAATCTGAAAGGCTTCCCTCAAAGGTGTGTATACTACCGTTTACTGTGCCGTCAGCGTTTAGCTTCACACAGCTTACCTTTGTATCTCTGGCCCACAACAGCAAAAAGCTGTTATCATTTATCTTCACAAGCTGTGGAGCAGAAGCTGAGTCTGTACCCTCTGCATAAGAAGTTATCTTATTGAGCTTGTTTATGGAAAGGTCCTTTGAAACAGCGGAAACATAGACGTTTCGTGTTTTTGACGTATTGATATAATCAAGGTCAACTGTACTCTGTGCCACTATATAGCTTGATGATGACACATCAAAGCCGCCTATAGCCGCACCTGTATAGTTATAGTGACCGGCGGTATATTCAGGGTATGTTACAACGTCGATATTGCTGACCTGTTCAAAATAGCTTGGGAAGAATTTGCCTGTAGTAAAATCAGAATTATACTTCACCAGAACGGCAGAACGTGGATGAGCGTCACCATGGTCGAGGGCGACTATATGGTTGCCGTCGGTTTTTATAAACTGATTGAAGGAGTGGCTAACATAGCCATAATCAACGTTCATGATGCCGGTATACGAATCAGTGATAGTCATTGAAGGCATATCCACTTCAATGGTAACATTAGCCTGATGATTATTTCCGTCGCTTGACTTATACATCTCGTGGCAAGTTCTGACAAGCAGGTGGTCACCGCTGTGGGTCATTCTTGCCGAGCCTGCATCGAATGGAACTGTAGTGTTAGCTCCATACAGACCGCAGGACTTTATTTTGTTCCAATTCTTATCATACTTCGTTATACGGAAAACCTCGAGGGAGTCGTTTTGTTTCGGATTTTCCTGACCGCTAAGGACATAATAATTATTGCCGGAGTCATAGAAAGCACCAAAGATCGGCAGTTCATTGTCGATAAGCTTAGTGCTGAGCGGTTCAAAATCAGAGCTGTAATATTCCACAAGGAGTTTGCCCTCGATAGCGCCTGACTGGACACGCATATAATTGCCGTTGTCGCACACTGTCAGGTAAGATTTCACTGTGTCAGACCATTGCACATAGTCCTGAGCATTCACATTAGAGCCTGAATACGCAACACATTGCGCCGCGGCAAAGGCACTGAACGATCCAGCAGACACAGCAGTAGAAACAGCCATTGCGCCAGACAGGACAATGCTCAACATTCTTTTCTTCATATTCATCGATTTCATCACCTCATACAAAAACTTTTAAACGAGAACGCCTTTATATATATAATATCACAACGCAAGGCGTATGTCAATGAAAATAAGTTACAATGAGAATGATTTCAATAAATTCGTCATACGCCAAAGGTCAATGCAGTAAAAAAAGCAAAGAGGATACAAAACAGAAAAAAACGCCTTGACAAGGTTTGATGGGTGTGATATAATATTACAGTGGTATTTCGAGGTGTGGCTCAGTTTGGTAGAGCGCTGCGTTCGGGACGCAGAGGCCGTGGGTTCAAGTCCCGTCACCTCGACCAGTAAAAAGGGTTATGCTTTGAGGAACCGAAAAGCGTAACCCTTTTTATTTTGGTCGAAACGCAGGCTTGAACCCACTGGTCAACGTTCTGTCACCTCGACCAGTCACTCGCCGTGACGGGCATTGTCCGTCATGGCTTTTTTATTATCAGAACTTAACGCCACAGGGGGAGTTTTGGTATTACCTAAACAAGTAGGGTTATGCTTTGAGGAACCGAAAAGCGTAACTCTTTTTTTGTATGCTCCACATAGCAAAAGTGCCTTATGACTAGCATTAAGGCACTTTACCGATTCAATCTTTCCCCAACCTCTCCGAAATCTCCAGCACAAGCTTCTGATCCTTCTCAGAAAGCCTCGACACGCTGTCCACGATCTTCTGTGTGAGAGCTGGGTTTTTGCTGCCATCGTCGAAAAACTGCTTCGGAGTGACTTCAAGATACTCGCAAATGGCAAGAAATTCACCAAGGGACGGCATTGTCCGACCCGATGATATGCTTTGGATATACCCTTTACTGTGTCCGAGTGCAAGGCTCATCTTGTATTCGGACACATTTTTTTGCAATCTAAGCTGCGTAATTCTGTTGCTGATATCCTTTTCTGTCATTTTATTACTCCCTTCGTCGATTTGTATCACTATACCTATTATAATATATATAATGTGACGATATTACCGCTTATACTAGTATTATTTCTTGACATATACCGCTATAAAGGGTTATAATGTAAAAGTAAACTAATTTTAAACGGACATACCTTTGTCTGGCAATTATGCTATACTGAAAGCAAGATAAAACGACAAAATACGATGATTTGCCGCACCGATAATTTGACATTTTTGGTTAAAATAAAAAAATATTATTCGAAAACGTTATACTAAGCAGCCAGCTTAACAAATTCAAAATCAAATGTGGTATAATTGTAAGAAAGAGGGGTAATAAAATGGAAAATGAGCGTTTAGACAGAGTACTTGAAATATTTTATCGGCTTTTGCACGGCGAGGTCGTGCCTAATCGGCTTATTGCGGAGGAGTATAGGATATCATCAAAGAGTGTCAGTCGTGACGTTGCAAGGATAAACGATTTTCTTGCGGAACACAGGGAGCTTATGCAAAATGCCGAGGTCACATATTCGCACAAGGACAGGGCTTACATACTTAAAAGCGACGAGTTTCTGAAAAATCAGGAACTTTTTGCCTTGGTAAAAGTGATACTCGGGGCACGTTGTTTCAGCAAAGAAGATATGCTATTCATTGTATCTAAGCTGAGAAAGTTTACCACTGCCAATGACCGAAAGCTTCTTGATGAGGTGATCCTCAGGGAGATATATCATTATCACGAGGTACGCTCTGATTGCAACAGCGTGATAAACAATCTTTGGCGTCTTGTGCAGTGCATTGATGGTAAGAAGGTCATTTCGGTAACATATCTGAAAATGGACAGGAGCGAAGTTGTTAGGAAGCTGAAGCCTGCGGCGATAATGTTCAGCGAATATTATTTTTATCTTATCGCATATGCGGCAGATGATACCCAGTACAAGGCGAGGTATTTCCGCATTGACAGGATAAAAAATATTGTTGAGCACAGGGAAAATTTCCAGCTTGATCGTGAGCACAGCTTTGACGAGGGCGACCTGCGTGAGAAAAATCAGTTTATGTTTCCAGGGGACAACGTGCGGATAACCTTTGAGTTTTCGGGGTTGTCTTTGCAGGCAGTTCTTGACAGGTTGCCCACCGCAAAAATCATTGAGCAGAACGGCACAAAGAGTGTTATAACTGCCGAGGTCAACTACGGCAGGGGGATAATAATGTACCTGCTCTCCCAAGGCTCGTGGGTAAAAGTCCTTGAGCCAAAACCGCTGGTGGAGGATATGCTGGCAGAGATCAAAATTATGAGAAACTATTATTAGGAGGATCTTATTATGTTTTTAAGTATGTTGAATTCCAAGCAGAAGGATATGTTCAGAGAGCTGTGCGTATATCTTATAAACGTCGATAATGACGTTGATGAAAGAGAAGTGACTATGTTGCAGGCATATTGCGATGAAATGGGTATTCCCTTTTCGGAAAAGGTCGCATATAACAATATGGACGATCTTATGAAAGATATCTGTGAAATCAGCTCTGAATCAGAAAAAAGAATGATTGCTTTTGAGTTGATAGGTATCGTATATGCTGATCAACTCATCAAAGATGAAGAATATGATTGTATCAGTACGTTCTCAGAAATATCAGGCATTCCTGCAACAGTAATGAAGCGTTTTGAAAAGTCCGTAAAAGATATCTATACTATCAACAGCGAACTCATTAATATTATAAACAATGTTTAAATGTGATAAATGCGGCTTATGTTGCCGCCACCTACCTAATTCAGATTTGTTTAAGGATATGCGCTTAAAATCAGGAATCTGCAAATATCTTGGTCAAGATAATCTATGTACAATATACTCACAACGACCAATATTTTGTCGAGTAGATGATGCATATGATTTGATTTTCAAAAACAATATTAGAAAAGATGATTATTATAAGCTTAATTACGAAGCTTGTAGGAAATTGAAGGAGGAGTTATAATGCCAATACCATTTATTGTTGCCGGTTTAATAGGAGGAGTAGTCGGAGCTGTAAATATTGCCGCACGATCAGTAAATAATGATGCCGTAGATGAACTTAATGCTGTTAATAGGCAAATTGAACAATTAGCGAAAGAAACACAGGGACAATATCAGGCTGCGGCAAATATTTTAAATGATAAGATAGAAAAACTAAATGATTTGAAAACAACTGTGCAACAAGAGACCATAAAGGATTACAGCGATCTTTTCAACAATATATCTAATCTCACATATGAGAAATTTAAAGCTATATCTTCAAAGCATGGCGGTTATAACTTTTTGGAGATTGAAAAGGCTGCACAAAACTTCCGAAAGGAAGAGACTAGTGGTGTATCAATAGCTAAAAATATCGCAGAATTTTCATTGCTTTCACCTATCGGTGGTGGATTATTTGTCGTTGGCAAAATAATCAAATACAACAAGATATGCAATGAAACAAGTTTAGCTAAGGCACAACTTGAAAAGCAAAAGACAAACTGTGAAAAGGTACAAATAAAAATAGCACTTTTGAATGACACTTCTCAGAAGTGCGATGAAATAAAAGCGATCATATGGAAGCTTAATGGTATGCTTGTAAACCTTACAAGCAGCATAAATCAAATTATAAGAAAATATGGCAACAACTATGACGATTGGGACGAAGATAGCCAAGAATTGCTTATGACGAGCGTTAACGTTGCATATGGTTTGAACCGAATGATAGTAACGCCGATAGTCAAAGAGGACGGAGATATAAACGAAGAACTTGTGAAGGTCGTTAAAGAAGTTCCTAAAATAACAGGTTTGCAGGAAGATGAAGGACAAAGAGAACGGCTAAAGCCTACTGAAATATTCCATAAATACAACGATCTACGATTTTATATTGTTTCACAAACAACAGAAGAGATCGACGGTAAATACGAAACAGTTGATAATTACAGCTTTGGTAATCCATACAAAGAAGTAGCAGAAAGATTAATATGTAGCTGTGAAAAGGCATATGTTTCTGCTTTGGACAAGTATGAGTTCAATTATGATATCAAAGCCGAGATAGCAAAAGAAGTATACTTAGAGTTATCCCAAAAGCTTACTAACATAGAATTAGTTGCATTCTGCAAAAAATACAACAACGGTTTATCGTTTAGTATAACTATGGGCAGAGTAAATATCGGCAAAATACCTGAACACGCATTTAAGGAAGTAGCACATAGTGCAGTTTCAAGCGCTTTGAAAAATGTCAATAAGGCTCATAAAGGAGAACTCTTTGATCAAAGTGCAGAAGAAAAATATGAGAGATTTATTGAAATATTTGCTGTTAATAACAAACTCTCAGCATATATCACATCCAGTGAAACTGATTACAAAAATGGCAAACTTATTACTGTACATAATTATAGTTTTGGCAATGAATATAAGGAACTTGCTGAAAAAATAACAGACAAATGCCAAGAAGTATTTGCGAACGCAGCTATTAAATATGATCTTTCTGAAACCACTGCTACAAATTCAGCAGTTACTATACATAACTCACTTACAGAAGTGTTTAGTAACTTAAATGAATTAAAAGAGATGACTGATGATGACATAGCTGAACTTGCAAAAGGTACAGTAAATGACAGTATTCCATATTACATAAAGCACAAAAAGAAAGAATAAAGAAACGTAAAATAATTATTGAGAAGGCGGCGATATATAATGACCAACGAGGAAATTGTTGCTGATAAAATCAAAGAATATGAGGTCTTTAAAAAGGAAGCAGAAGAAAGAGAAAGCAAGTCTCTTGAAACTATTGAGGCAGGTTTACCAAGTGCCACAATGGATGCTGTCAATATGCACGCAAAGATAAATAATGAGCATATAAAACTATATAAAAGCCTTGATCCAGATCATATTCAAGGTTCTGACAAACAAAAGCATGGAGGTGCTGCAGAAAGAAAAGAAGTTCATGACAGAAATGTTGAAAAAATAAAAAACGGTAAAGAGCCGAATGCAAAACTTTCTGAAAGCGGCATAGACCAATCAGCTGATTTTTATGACGGAAAAGTAGGCTACCAATCTAAATTTTGTGAATTGCCACAAAAGACTTTTAAAGCATTGATGGATAAGGATACTTATGATGGCGTAAAAAAAATCGTACCGAAAGATCAGGTCAAGGACGTTCGTAAATTGGCAAAAGATGCTGCAAGAGATTATAAAGCAAAAGCCGAACAATGTAAGGCAAATGGAGATATGGACGGCTACCAGGAAAATATGAAACTTTCAAAAAGAGCCGAAAATATTGCCAAAACTACTGTAGCGTCAGATTTGACTTACGAGGATTCCAAAAAACTCATTGCAAATAAAAAGAAGGATCTGATACTAAATACTGCCAAAGATTGTCATAGTGCCGGTATGGATTCTATGAAAACTGCTGGCAAAGTAGCCGTTGTATTCAATGGTGCAAAAAACATTGTTGAGGCGTTGAAGGGTAATGAAGAATGGGAAGAAGCCATTAAGAATACCGTAGTTGATACAGCAAAAGCATCAGCATCAGCTTATGCTATAGGCTTTACTGCCACAGCAGTGTCCACAGGAGCAGGAGCATTGGCTTCTGCTGTATCAAACAACACAGTTGCATCGGCACTTGAATCTTTTAGTAAAGGTGCAGCTCCTGCAATCGCAGTGGTAGGAACTGTTGAGCTTACAAAGTCAATTTATCGTTATGCAAAAGGGGATATTGACGGAGCAGGATTAGTTAAAGAATTAGGAGAAAAAACAGCAGGATTAACAGCTTCTGTAATAGTTGGTAATGTGGTTGGTGCAGCAACCGCTTCAATACCAGTAGTTGGTCCATTTATTGCACCTCTTGCTTCAATGATAGCATATACCATAAGTACCTCAATTTACAATAGTGTAATAGAAACCATAAAGATCTTAAGAAGCACCGAGGAAATCCAGCGCCTGTTTCAGTTCTATAAAGACGCTTACGAAAATTTATGTGAACAAAGAAAACAACTTATGTCCTATTTGGATCAACAAACTCAGTTAAGAAAAAACATAGTTATGTCAGCATTCACTGAAATGGAAACGAGTATATTTAATAATGACCTTTCTAAGTTTAATCAAAATTTGGGCAGAGTATTAGATATTTATGCAGATGGCTTGCTTTTTCAATCAAAATCTGATTTTGATAAAACGATACGAAATAGGATACCGATAAAAATATGACTCTCTCCACTTTGTGAACCCATAAAACAGCACAATATAAATAATTTCAAAATGTTGAGCTGAACATTGCTCAAAACTCAGGTATTCTCATGGCAGCAAACCAGTTAAATGCAGTTATGAGAATATCAGTTCTATGTTTGCCAGAAATAACTGCATTCTTTATGCCGTATCAGAGAAAAATATCATAAGCATAAAAGACGGCAAAGCCGGCAAATACACAGGCACTAACGCTTTGTTTTATCAAGACAGCGGTATGCGTCCTCAGATATTTCCCGATCTTTCATCGCAAGCAAGGGAGATGCACAATATGATAAGACAAGTGTTTAATATAAAAGATGAGAGTCTATTTACTGAGATTTATTGCTCAGTTGCTCTGTTTTTATATTCCTGATATCAATACGCCAATACTGCTGCTAAGTGGTTCTCACAGCACCTCAAAGACGACTACGGCAAGAAAGATCAAGTCCTTAGTTGACCCTGCTGTTGTTGACGTAATTTCTGTGCCATCCAAAGAAGATGATTTTGCGGCTGCACTTTCAAATAATTATCTTGTTGTATTCGATAATTCTGACAAGATAAACCGCAAAGCAAGCGACCTTCTCGCTATTGCCTGCACAGGAGGTTATACAAGCAAGAGAATGCTGTATAGTGATAATAATCTTGTGTCTATATCTCTAAAGGCAAAAATGATCATTACTGGTATTGGTGATATCGTGTCAAAGCCTGATCTTGCAGAGCGTTGCAATCCTATATATCTTGTCACTATAAGTGACAGAAAAACAGAAGCTATGATATGGCAAGAATTTAACAATATCAAGCCAAAGCTGTTAGGAAGCATATTCAACACGATAAAAACGGGATTGCTTTATCTTAATGAATTTTCGCACATTGAAAACGCACCAAGAATGGCTGACTTTGTTCAATATGGAGCTGCTTTCACTAAGGCTATGGGGCTTGATCCACAGGCATTCATTACCGAATACTCTAATGGCAATGCAGAGATCGTCCAAGGATGTAACTCATCGGACACTTTGTTTGCCCTGTTACTAAGATTTCTTGGAAACAGAAATGGCAGTTGGAGAGGAACGGCAAGAAATTTGCTTTATGACCTTGAGCAATATGCAAAGAGTGCAGGTATTGCTTTTGATCTTCCGCTTTCAGAATCAAGTCTATCAAGAAAACTAAATTCAGAAAGAAATGCCCTCAATAGCTTGGGAATATTGTTTGAAAAGCACAAGGGTAGTAAAAGAGAAATAATTCTCTCAATGGCGGACAGCAGACCTACGCCTATTCCAAAAAGGATAAAGGTTGAGGGCAGCGACTTGCCGTTTGACGAACAATTTGAACTTGACACGAAGGAGTTTTGACTATGGAAGTATATACAGTAAAAGAAGTTGCAGCCATTTTAAAAGTTGAGTACCACACCGTTCTCAAACTAATAAACAATGGCTTTTTGCCCAGCATAAGAGTTAATAGGACTCACCGTATCTCAGAGAAAGCGTTGCAGGATTTTATTTCTGCGGCGGACAATGGGGAATCGGTAATCTATGAAGTAAAATAACAACCGAAATAGAACTACAGCCTGCAATAATGTTGTGGGTTGTAGTTCTCATACTTATATATGAGAAAAATATTATGGCTAGTTTGATAACAATAGGAATCGGAGTAAGCAAAAAATACAAGCTGACGTGGGATGTAAACACAACGGACGGCACAAGAAAAAGAAAGTCAAAGACTTTTCCTGCTGGTACTTTGCTGAGTACAGTAAAACAATTTAAGCTAAAAGTTGAGCAGGAGTATGCACTTGGAGAGTTGCAGATCGTTGAAAATACAAGGACAGTAGAACTTTTGAAAAAGGCAAGGGAGAACCATGAAAAACGTAAATCTGAAAATCCAGATTGGACTGATTCGGGACACGTTCTGTATCAAGAAGATAGCGGACTTGCTATGCTGCCAAAAGTCATTGGCAGGAGATACAAGAAATTTATGCAGAGTACAGATATTCCATACCGCAATCTGCACGTTTTAAGGCACACGTTTGCAAGTTTACTTGCGAAAAATGGTGCGTCACCGAAAGACTTACAAAGCCTTTTAGGACATTCAGATTCTTATACTTCAATCCAAATTTACACACATTCATACAAGGACGTTCAGCGTAAAAACACAATGCTTTTAGACCAAGAAATCCTTGAAAAAGGCAGTGAGGTTGGATAAGCGTTTTTGTGCTAAAATAAGGGTTATACTTCGTGTGCGACACCAACTTGTCGCTTGAAAGAAAATCAGATATATCAAGGTGGCATATGGTGTGAAGAAGTTGTATGCAGACGATACAGTAATCAATGATTATGAAATTAAAAGTTTCATATTTTCATATATTCAAGTCCCGTCACCTCGACCAGTAAAAAGGGTTATGCTTTGAGGAACCGAAAAGCGTAACTCTTTTTATTTTGGTCGAAACGCAGGCTTGAACCCACTGTTCAACGTCCCGTCACCTCGACCAGTCACTCGCCGTGACGGGCATTGTCCGTCATGGCTTTTTTTATTATCAGAATTTAACGCCGCAGGGGGAGTTTTTGTATTACCTAAACAAGTAGGGTTATGCTTTGAGAAATCGAAAAGCGTAACTCTTTTTTTGTATGCTCCACATAGCAAAAGTGCCTTATGACTAGCATTAAGGCACTTTATCGATTCAATCTTTCCCAAACCTCTCCGAAATCTCCAGGACAAGCTTCTGATCCTTCTCAGAAAGCCTCGATACGCTGTCCACGATCTTCTGCGTTAGTGCTGGATTTTTGCTGCCATCGTCGAAAAACTGCTGATGATAAAGATATAGAGCAGATATAACGAACCATGCTTGAACGTGTCGAAAGTATCGAGCCTAGAATAAGAGATTATGCAGAAGAATGGCATATCAACATATTCAGACAAAAAGATCTCCGTTGGAGATATAAGAAAAACTCAGCTTATCACTACATATGGTGTTGGCGCTATAGTTGACTTTAAGAACGATACTGTTGTTATCGCTTATACAGACGATTGGGACTATTCCCCTAATGGCGCTGATAATGAATATCACCGCCGCCTCCTGTCCCCCAAGAGAGCGGCGGTATCTACACTACGCTACTTTTCAGTAAGATATTCATTTCTGTCAAACAACTGCTCAATTGAAAGATTTTTAAACCTCGGAATGTTGTATCCAAACGGCGAGTTGAGAGCCTTTACAAAGTCTTTCGTATAGCCGTGATTTTTTAAAAGATTGTCCTCATACTTTATTTTATCTTCTTGCTTTGTGTCATCTTCCCTTTTCGTGATACAGCGCTGCATAACATAATGATAAATGGAGAAGTAAGAATCCACTGTACGAATATCTCCTATGTATTCTTTCAGTTCACGAACTACAGTAAGATGAGCAATACAGTTGCGGTATTTTCTTGTCATGCTGCTGTCTGCATTATTGATATCAACTTCAACGCACTTGCGCAGCCGCTTGTTCTTTTTCAAGAACAAATTCGACGACTTATCACGATCATCACAAAGTTCACAAAGCGTCTGTGAAAGTATCCTGTAGTCATTTTTCAAGTTCTTTGAAGCCAACTCAGGAATTATCTCCTTATACAGCCCAAAATCACGTTCAAGGCAGTGTATCGCAATAACATACCTTGCATTGACATTCACAAGATTTTTCACCAGCAGATACATGACCGTAAGATAAAGCCCGATAACAGCCTTTGCCCTCTCCTTAGCCACGTTTTCTCTGCCCTTTGCCTGCTGTTTCACATTTTTGAAATCATCAAAGCTGATGTTCTTTATCATTCTCGCAAGCTCACTGCGCTTTACTTCCAAAGAACTGTTCATGTCAGGAAATTCCACACAACTTTTGTAATAACGCTCTATCTGCGTGTCAGGGATACCCCCAAGAACAAACATGACAACTTTCTCATTCTTAGCCACTTCTCTTATCTTCTGAGCGTTCGCATACTTGATAAGGTATACAAACCGAGAGGACTCGATAACATTGTTTGTTATGAAATTCCTCAGACCATGTATGCCCTTGCCTTTTTCTTTAAGTTTTAAAATCTCGCTTATCCTATCGTCCGTGATCTTGTCGTCTATACCGAGTATAGTCAGTGCGTCACGGAACATCGTAAGCTTCGCTGAAGCCGCAGGCTTTCTCATGGAAGCAATGTTCTTTACGATAAAAAGCTCGTTGGTTATCCTCTGGCTGTCATTGAACAGCTTGTAGCCAGCCGTAAGCTCACACTCAACATCAACAGCAGAGCTTTTCATTATCTTCAAAAACTCCTTGATGTTATCAAACTTGCTGATAAGCGTTGTAAGAAGATCGTTTATCTCCTTGCCGTCAAGAAAATATGTGAGCATATATATCATTTTGGAGAAATACAAAAGGTCAGACGCATTCTTCTTTTCGCTGTCAAGAATTTTCTCATCAAAATCCATGTCAGCCTTGCCAAGCTCCTTGATAACGTCACCGTTCATGTGGTCGGCGATATTTTCAAAATCATTCCTGAATTTGCCCCAAAGCTTTGCCGCTTCATCAGCATATATCCCCTCTTTTTCATCATCGGTCATTGAAAAACGCAGTTTGCGCACAAGAGCTTCGCCTGCGACAACGTCATTTCTGTAGTAGTTGCAGAAAAGCAGAAAATCCATAAGCTTGTACATCTTTGAGCACACAGAGTCATATTGCTTGTCCTTAAATCTATAGCCGTATTCCTCCAGCATTTTCTCACGAAGCTTTTTGATAGAAAAACCGAGATTTTTCTGAGATTTAAGCACAATGAAATCGTAATAAAGGCGTATGATATCATCAGCCTCAAAGCCTTTCATCATATCAATAAGCAAGCTGATATTGACCTTGTTGCCCTCGATAAAGTCCTTGTTTATGGACTTTAAACGCTCCTCAACAAGATAGTCAAGGGTTTCTCTGTATTCGGAATCAATAATGTCAATAAAGCTGTAAAGGTCTTCATCAAGCTTACTTGACTTATCATGGAAAACACTCTGCCTTATCTGCCCCACAATTGCAAGCATATGATAAACACGCTTTTTGTAAGCTTGCGAAACTCTTGTATCCTTTGTCTTTGGCTCTTCAAGACCGAAATAGCCAAGACGCTTAGTTTTCAGCAGGTCATTGAACGTGCTAAAGCTTTTCTTGATATTACCCTTTGCCTTATCGGAAAGATTGCTTTTATCAGGGTGAGTAAAAACTTCATAAGTATTTCTTGCAGAAAGATACCCCATAAAATCATCATAACTTTCAGACTTCTTTATACCGAGCATATTGTTCAGCGCATAAACGATATTCGTTACATACACCGCAAGTATCTTTTCGATATCCAGAATGTTGTAAATAAGCTGGATATGTATATTATCATCAAAAGTTTTGCCGAAAAAGCGCTTTTCAAGCTCCGATTTAAGCCCCAGCATATCCCATCTTACAGGCGAGCTTTCACCGCTTCTGTGAGTAGGGTTTGAAGTATTTATCTCCACTCCGCTCTCAAAGCCATGCTTGCTGGAAAAAGTGATGTTTACTTCGTTTACACCACAAAGCTCGATATTGCTGCTGCCCTTAGAGGAAAGCTGAGTTTGGTTGTAGTCATTATTATCCACCTTATCCACCTCATATTCAAGCACAGCAGAATTGCCCTTGCCGAAAGAGGTTATGTACATTTTATTTTCGCTGACAAGAATAGACTTCATTCCTGCCGCCTTTACGGAGGATTTTTTCTTCCCTGCCACAGGTGCAATGACCTCTGCAGCAGGCATGGCAGCGATCGCAGGAGCAGCGTTATTATTTATCTCAGCCGCTTTGAGCTGTCTGGCTTTTTTCTGAGCCTCACGCAGCTCTCTAGGCTTCATTTTATTCTTTTTTGCCATAAATATCACTCCTTATATTAGTTATCCCTTAGCGCATTGAGCGTTAAGGGATTTTTTTATTTGTTGGTTTTAATATTAAACTTTGCCAGTTAGTGCAAATTCGCACCAGTGTAGTAGAATGTCAAAGCTGGTGACCTAGGTGGTTAGTTTTAGACTAGTGCAAATTCGCACTAGTGTAGTAGCCAAGGCATATGACGTGCAGTGTTTTGACCGTTTTAGACTAGTGCAAATTTGCACCAGTGTAGTAGGACACTCCAAATGCAAGTACAGGAACTAGCGTTTTAGACTAGTGCAAATTCGCACCAGTGTAGTAGGCACACAGGATGCATCTTTTATTGACGATAGTTTTAGACTAGTGCAAATTCGCACCAGTGTAGTAGCGCTTCAAGTCTATACCTTATGTATACGAAAGTTTTAGACTAGTGCAAATTCGCACCAGTGTAGTAGAAGCACTCTAAGAAAGCTCAAGCCATATACGTTTTAGACTAGTGCAAATTCGCACCAGTATAGTAGGTCAAAGTTGACAAAATAATCAATGATATTCTGTGATAAAACACCAAACTTATTTTATCGACGCTTTAACATATATATTATACCATTTTCAGACACAAATGTCAATAGAAAGTGGCTGTTTTACATAAAGCATTTTCATCACCTCCCGTCTGTTGTTATTTCATCTCATTCCCCAATCTCCTTGACAGCTGCGATAGCGCAGTCAAGTACAGCTACAATGATAGCCGTAAGGATCGTCTTTCCCATTTTTATCACCTCCTGTCCTTTGTTCTGTATACATTATACCACCTTATCATCGTCAACAAAAGTGTAATTTCCAAAAACTTTTTTATCTATGTTTTTGCACATTTATCACGTTTTTACGGCATTTATATCACAATTTCAGCAAAATAATTTTCTGTGATATTGACAAAAAGTACATTTGTGATATAATGGATACAAGAGGTGATAAAAATGCTCATACCCCCAAGCACATTTCTGCCCAAGCGTGAGGGCGGCGTACCATATATCGCAGAGGTGCAATCCATACCCCTCTCACCCTCTGCATATTCCGTCATTATCAAGGACAAGTCCATATTTGAAACAAGCCTTTCCCCTAACGGCAGCGTATCAATGTCCTCATTTCTCACAAGTATATTTGATTCAGCATATATCGCATCATTAAAATACAAAAGTGACGATAACTATAAATATATCGGTATCCCACTTCTGAACGCATTCGTAGAATGGCAGATCGAGGAGATCGATGACGGCCTTGATGATAAAAGCAAGGAGATAATAAAAGGCTATCTTATCTCAAAGCTCTCTGCAAAATACGAAAAGACCAAGACCGAAAATGCAGTGCGAGTAAGGCTCAGCATATGCCGTGACCTTTACGATACACTGAGCAGTGATGACCTTTATTATGAAAACAAGGTGTACAGCTCGACCCTAAGAAGATTTCTGAAAGCCGTGTATGAGGACTATGCCCTGCTGTCAGATTGCGAACGTGAAAGGCTCATTTTCGCCGACAATATCATAAAAATAAATGAAGTCATCAAACAAAACGGCAGCAGATATTACAGCTTCATTTACGCATATTCTAATATGTACAGCCGTGAAAAGCGCCGCATAAGGCTTATCCCCTACCGTATCGTCAGCGACGAATATAAGATGTATAATTATCTAGTCTGCCTGTCCGACGAAAAAAGCGCAGGCAAAGAGTTCAAAGCCGACAGCTATCGCATAAGCAGATTGAGCGGACTAAGCATTGCAGAAAAGCTCAGCCAAAAGGAATACTCCTCCGTCACCAAATACGAACGTCTGAAAGAGGTTCACGTCAAGTCCGTGAAGCACCTACTCAGCGACCCACGTTTTGGCAGTGATGAGAGCGATATCTCCAAAGTGTACCTCACCGAAAAAGGCGTTGAAATGTTCGGCAAAATACTCTATCAGCGCCCCATACTGAAAGGCAATGAAAAGCCCAAGCCCAACGCTGTCAACGAGTTCATCTCCCCGCCTATTCAAGTCAAATACTATTTCAATAAGTTCGGCAAAGACGGCGTTATCATATCCCCAAGCGACTCGTTTGAAGAAATGAGAACGCTGTATGTCGAGGGTGCTGAGGCGTATAACCGAGAAGTTGAGATGTGAGAATATAAATGAAAATTATAGCAAAAAAACACCCCTATACAGAAATATACTCATGAAATCATAAATAGTCAGGCTCATGAGAAGAGTGAATATATGAGCTTGTCTTTGTAAAATAAACCGACCCCATTCGCTAGACTTTTTGACCTAGCAAATGGGGTCGGTTCAAATATCAATATCATTAACCAAAAAAATCAAAACATAAAAGCAAGCATAATATGCGGATCACTTTACTTTTCTGCCGTAAACCTTGCCCACTCATATTCCGCCGTCAGCGGAACTGTTCCGTCAAAAGCTTTCAGCCAGCTGTCAACGCCAATGCCGTTCCACGCATTCATCATTATTTTACCAGGCGTAACAGGCAGATTTTCCGTTGCCTTGTATGCTTCCTTTCCGTCAACATACCAAGTTATGCTGTCCTCTTTCCACTCAAATGCGTAAGTGTGAAAATCCTCAGAAGCGTCAAAACCAAGATCATACATGTATTCGTGCTTGCCAACACCATTGGTGTAGTAATTGAACTGCACCTTTGTTGTGTCCTTGCCAAGGACTTCAACATCTATTTCGTCCCAAGGATTATCCTCCGATGGACCTGTGTATGTAAAGAACGATGATACAACGCCGTCATTCTTTATGGCTTTCATCGAAACCTCATAAAGTCCATAGCCATAGTTTTCCTTTGAACGATACTCGCCGCCTCTGTACGCTTCGGAATCGCCCATACTGTCAATGGTAAGCTGCATTTTTCCGTCATTGAAAGTTACGTTATCTTCACTCCACGAACAGTTGAATGGATCACCATTTGACCAGCCTGCTGAAATGGAAAAATCATTTGACGCACCCTTGCTGAAATCTGCCTCAACCGTGTATGGAGAATTGCTTTCCGTTTCCGCCTTGCTGCTGACATCTTGCGAAGAACTGCTATCAGATGAAGAACCGCAGCCACCCATAGACATAACTATCATTGTGAGAATCGACATAGCCAAAACTTTTTTCATTTTTCATTACCTCCGAATAAATATCAGAATTTTATCTTCTATAAGTATTATAAATCAACAAATGTGATATTTATATCAGAAAAGTAATGCAAATATCAGATTATTAACATCAACTTAAATTTTCGATCTGCTTGTGCTATGCTTGTTCCAGTTTGCACGGAAAAACTGATCTCTATACTGTTTCGGCGTAAGTCCTGTCTGTTTCTTAAAGCAGGCAATAAAATGGCTGTGCGAGCTGAAAGCAAGATAATTGGCTATATCAAGCGGACTATATTCAGAATATCTCAGCATATTTTCAGCCGCTTGTATCCTTTTTGACATAATGAAATCAGAGATCTTTACGCCAACTTCCTCCCTGAAAAGCTTTGAAAGATACTGTGGCGTTATGTTCAGTTCGTCAGCTATCTGATTGACGGTCACGCCCTTGTAAATATTATCGAAAATGCAGTCAAAGCACATAAGGATATGCTTTGAGTAAACGTTCTGTGACGCAGCCTTTTTCATTTGCTTTGTATAATAAACGATGACTTCCTTGTGTACAGCCATAACGCCTTCTTCATTGCGGCATTCATCACATTTATTAATGTATATATCGCTTATGGTATATGCAGTTTCCGGGTCAAGTCCACCCTCGATGCAAAACCTGCACAGCATAGCTATGGTTATGACAAGATGATACTTGACGTTTCTAAGGTCGTCTTTGCTGAGCCTGCCCTTTCCGTTTGTATCCAGCGGCGTATACAAACGTTTGACCGTTTCAAGATCGCCCGCCCGCACCGCAGAGTAAAATTCCAGTTCCGTTTCATATGGTGAATGATGATAGTCATTTTCCTTTTGCATAAACTGCCGCTTAGACAATTCTCTGTTTATTTCCATAGCTTTCACCCCCTGCTTTTTAGCTTATTATATCATATTTACAGACACAAGTAAAGCTTCATATTTATAGAAAAAGGACGGCAAATCACCCTGCCGCCCTTTTTTCTGATAATTAGATATTATTTAGCCTCTTTCATTGAAGCCATAGCCTCGTCGATAAGATAATCTATAGCCTTTTCATTTTCCTGAACGACCTGTGACCAGCTCTTTGACTCCTGCGGATTCATTGTTCCTCTTATTGCAGTATCGCAAATAGAGTTAAGGTCGGCAGATACGCCCTGTTCAAAGTCAAATACAGGATTCTGTGCAGACAGATCATAGATAGTTTCTCTCATTTCAAGCATCTCATCTGTCCAGCCGTAATCGTCCTTGTACTGATCGAGGGTTATCTGATGTGCAGCCTCGTCAAGCTCTGCATAACGGCAGCATTCAAGGAAAGCTGCCACGCCCTCAGGATTTTGAGCGTTTCTTACAATGCTAAAGCCGTGTACTCTTGAAGGGATATACTGTTTATCGCTATCAGCTGAGCAAGGAACAGGAACGAACATTACCTCTCCCTTTGATACATCGCCATAGTTTACAGTTGTTGACGGAGCATTCTCAAGTGCCCAAAGTCCGATAGGATAGAAAAGCGTCAGACCTGTTGCCATTCCGCTGCCCTCTGCGTCGCCTCTGAGCTTCCAGTTATTCTCGTGCTTTGGATAAACAACATTGTTCTTCTGCAGCTCATACATCATATTCTGAGCCTTTGCTATCATAGGGTCAGAAATATTATTTACAAGCTTGCCGTCTGTGATACCGATGAGCGGCACACCTGAAGACTGCTGCAAAGCCTTTTCATAATACCAGCCGTCGAGAGCGTATTTATCGCTTTCAGCGTCAGTAAAATCAAGACACATTTCTGTGAAAGTATTCCAGTTCCACTTGCCTTCTTTGAAAAGCTCAGCAGGATCGTCATAGCCGTTATCTTCCATTGTCTGCTTGTTGTATACAAAAACATATGCAGGGTCTGTTCTGATAACGCTCACATAATGCTTATCGCCAAGCATAAACTGATCTGTCGCACCCTTTATGTCTGTCCAAAGAGGCTTTGAAAGATCGATATAATCGTCGATAGGCTCTATCATTGACTTTATAGCACCCTTAGGGAAAACGTCCATATCATCAGCACCGATGAAATCAGGTGAATCATTTGACATTACAAGTGCCGCAAGGTCGTCAAACTTAGTGTCCCAAGTGGTCTGCACCCAGTTTATCTTACCATTATACTTTGTCTTGAACAAAGCAAGGTCAGCGCCTATCTCCTTGTCCTCTGCCTCAGTAGGGTTGATATCCCAATGTGAAAACCACTTTATTTCGTTGCTTTTGAGATCTCTCACATCTTTCATATCATCAGCAAGTCTTTGAACTATCTGCTGCTGATCTTCCTTAAGCTTTTTGTCAACTACCTTGCTTGATGAATCACTTGAACTTCCGCAAGATGCAAATGCTGAAAGCGAGCAAACTGCAAGGGCAAATGTCAAAACTCTTTTTGCATTATTCATAGCCATACCTCCGAATATTACTTTCTTCTCTTTGCAACGATCACTGCTGTGCCTGCAAGAGCGATAACAGCAAGTGCTCCGCCAACAGCCGCACCTGTTTCTGCTGCCTTAGATGTATCGTCAGATGTTTTTGAAGATGTAGCCGCTGCTGCAGAAGTCTTGCCTGCATCTGCCTTAGATGAAGAAACATCTTTCTTTGATGTATCAGCCTTTGAGCTTGAAGTATCAGACTTTGAATCTGCCTTTGAAGTATCTGCCTTTGACTCTCCGCCCTCAGCAGCTGCAACACCGAAATCAAGCGTCATTGAAAGTGTGCCGCCGTTGAAAGCGCCTTCCTTCTCCCAGCCAGCGACCTCAGGGCAAGCTTTCTTTGTTACCTCGCCTGTTTCATCATTGACCTCGTCAGTTGGTCTGATATGTATTCTTATTCCACCCTCTGGGTCCTCGTCCAATGAAGTGATAGAATTAATCGAATCAAAAACCGTTGTTGTGCCGTCCTCGGCAACGAACTTTGCGTCAGATATCTTAACGTCCACAGGATAAACACCATCAGGAAGATTAGCCACCATAACGCCCATATCTCCAAGAGTTCCCTTGCCTGACATTGTCTTGTCGGTGATAACTTTGCTTATCTTATATTCAACAGTTATCTTGCCGGCATCATCGATGCCTACCCAGTCGCCCTGATTCCAGGTCCAGTCCTGACCCATATAAAAGCCCATTGCTCCGATAGAGTAATATGAGTCATTCATTTTCGTGTCCTCCTCTGACGGGTGAACAACATCGCCAAGCTTTGCTGCCGAAACAGAAACTGACATCATTGTTGCTGCGAGAACCGCTGCTGAAAGACCTGCTACAAATTTTTTGATCTTCATAACCTTTTCCTCCTATTTTTCAATAAAATTTTTCGCTAAAAGCAATTTATTTTGTTGTTTCTGTATATATTATAACTATGTAAACGTTTTGTTTATATCAAAAACGTAACATAAATATCATAAAAGTGTTTAATATCGAATTTATGAAAGATTATAAATATATGAAAACAGACCCACTTGATATTCAAGCAGGTCTGTTTATTCGGAAGTTATTATAAGAAAGTGACTATGAATTATTATGTTTATATTATACGCTTTGTTTTAAAACTATTATATCAATATTTAATTATTTATATCAAATAATTATCGTAAATAGAATTTTATGAGCAAACATCAATTTATGAAACTAAGAATAAAAAAACAAGCTCGGCAAACGTGACCGAGCTTGTCCAAAAATGGAGTTATATTAAGAAATGATCTATTAAAGATACTTTACAAGTTCATCAAGAACGCTGTCAAGATGTCCGTCAATAAAACCATAGTCAACGCCCTTGTATGACCAAGCCGCTCTTCCGATAGAACATTTCTCAAAGGCACTGCTTATATCCTTGTACCAGTTAAGAGTATTTTCAGCAGATGCAAGATTTATAACACCGTATTCGCCGCAATACATAGGAACATTTCTTTCCTCTGCGACCCTTACAGCCTCAGCAAATCTTCCCATAAAATAATCAGGCGTAAATTTCTCTGTCTTGACTTCCTCGTATGTCTGCATATATTCAAGACCAAGACGCTTTACCTCACTTCTGTATTTTGGGACGCTTCCCGGATAATCGATCCTGAAATCTCTCGGCATCTCATCTACCCAATAGGCAGCCTGATGAGTGAAAAGAAATGGGTCATAGCAATGGAAAGTATAAACAATATGCTCGTCATAAGGCTTATCAAGGTCTTTCATTGAATCAATAGAGTTGTTCCAGTAGCTGCCCACAATGATATTTATATCAGCACTATATTTTCTGATAAGCTTTATGGCATTTTCAACGATAGCGTTCCATTTTGCACTGAATTTCGGATCAGTTACCTCATTGAGAAGTTCAAAAGAGACCCTGTCAGAATATTTGCTGAAACGCTTTGCAAACTCTTCCCAAAGGTCATAGAATTTCTGCTGAAGCTCAGCGTTATCAAAGAACCCGCTTTCAGCCTGAGCCTTATCAAAGAAAAAGCCCATTGTCTTATGGAGGTCAAGTATCATATTGATACCGTTATTTCCGCACCAATCGATACACTTCTGAACATAGTCAAAGCCGCTCTCTATAAAGCCGTTTTCGTCCTGAAAGATATTATAATCCACAGGCACTCTAACGTGGTCGCAGCCCCAGCCCTTTATACGCTTGATGTCCTCCTCAGTAATAAAATTATCAAGATGTTCCTTACTGTAATCGCATTGTGACAGCCAGCCTCCGATATCGATGCCGTGCATATAGCCATTAAATCTTCTCATATTTTTAACCGTCCTTTCTGATTCTAGTTTTATTTGCAACTATATCGTAGCACTATATGGCCAGAAGTTATATCATAATTTTAATATTCGTGTAAAAATTGTAATGTTATTATGACATTTTAAATGTATTTTGATATCTATATGTCTTCTCTTCAATAGTTACATGTCCCGAGCTTCAAGTTTTGGGTCTTTTCGTGCGATCTATTACATGGTGTAGGCTATATCTCCCAACAAAAAAACCTTTGTCAACGACCGCAAGTCACGTTATTTGCTTTTTTCCTGCATAAATCCCCCACCTCTGCAAATAATATTACTGCAATTTTGAAAAAACAACGGAGGTCATAAATATGAAAGCAACAGGAATTGTCCGCAGGATCGACGATCTCGGCAGAGTTGTCATACCTAAAGAAATAAGGCGCACCATGCGTATCCGTGAGGGCGACCCGTTACAGACAACGTTGAACTACGAACTGGAATGCTGTATGTGTCTGCTGAGAATTGCGGACAGGCTGTACATAAAATAAATTAAAAGCAAAAACTATAAACAGCTTGACATTTTGATAAGAATGTGTTATTTTAAATCTGTAACTTAAATTACGTTATAGATTTAAAAGGTGAGCATATGAGAGAATACCTAAAAAAAACGTTAAGACAAAACGTTAAAATAAAAGAGAATAATGACCTATACGACCGATTGCCGCTTGCTTTCAAAGGGAGATACGATCTATTTGATGTTGAAATCAACGGAATAGACTGGCTTGCAATTCAACCAAAAGGCGATGTTGGTCTTATTGCGCTCCGAAAGGACAGAGCTAAAGTTCAGAATATTTCAGGACTTAACTGTGCAATATTTCTTAAATCGACCACCCCTTATATCAAGGAAAAACTTGTCGAGGACGGCATCCCATTTGTACTGAAAGGCAAGCAGGTTTATTTGCCGTTTATAGGCTGCCTGCTGTCTAATTCAGGTGAACGTGATATTGCACCTGTTGATATTATTTCGTACTTGACGCAAAAGCTAATACTTATGGCAATCTATGAAAGGTGGAACAAGGTAACAGTATCAGAAGCTGCCACAAAGCTGGGCGTATCCAAAACGTCTGCGAGCAGGTGCTTTGATGAAATAGAATATCTGAATGTCAATATCCTTGATACAAAGGGCAAAGCAAGAGCTGTTACCGTTCCGTCTGATATAAAGCAGCTGTGGGAACAGCTTCAGCACATTCTTAGAAGCCCTGTTATTAGAAGATACGAGTTTCCGAATGATATATATTTAGACAAAAAGGCAGGAATCACTGCTCTGTGCGAGTATTCATTGCTCTCTGATAATGCTTACACTACCTATGCGGTGACAAAAAAAGAGTTATCTGACACAGGGGTAAAAAAGCTGAAGCAAGTTCGAAAAGGAGAAGCTATTGGCTGTGCAGTTCTTGAAGTGGGCTATTTCATTGACTATAACCATAAGCCGATACAAGACCCACTAAGCGCATCCCTGTCATTGACCGATGAAGAATTGCAGGACGAAAGAGTAATGAAATCTATAAACGAGATGTTGGAGGAATATGTGTGGTAAAAGGATTAGATACTTTCAGAAACTATTTTGCCGACTACGAAGAACAATATGTGCTTATAGGCGGTGCACCCTGTGATATTATATTTGAAAGCAATGACGCAACTTTCAGAGCAACAAGGGATCTGGATATGGTTTTGATAGTCGAGGCTCTTACGCCTGAGTTTGGAGAAAGATTCTGGAAATTTATTCAGAACGGGAGATACCGAAATAAGACAACAAGTGTACAAAAGCCGCAGTTTTACAGATTTGATAAACCTGAAGATGATACCTATCCTAAAATGATAGAACTGTTTTGTAGGAATAATTTTGAACTTCGTAAAATGACAGGGATCACACCAATACACATAGATGATTCTGTTTCAAGTCTGTCAGCAATTCTGCTTGATGATGAGTATTATAAAGCTTTGCTGGAAGGAAAAGTTGTAAGAAACGGCCTGTCTGTTCTTCGCCCTGAATATCTTATTCTGTTCAAGGCAAAGGCATATCTTGACTTGAAACAAATGAAAGAGAAAGGCGAAGCTGTTGATTCGAGCGATATAAAGAAGCACAAAAAGGACATTTTACGAATAACAGCTGAGCTAATGCTTGAAAGCGTATCTGAATTACCCGCAAAAGTTAAATTAGATATTGATACTTTTATTGACTTGTTGGGGCAAGACCCATTTGACAGCAATTCCTTGAAAAGCTATGGACTTAAAAATGATGATGTAGTAGAGGTATTACATAGGATCTTTGGATGATAAGCAGTGTTCTTAATTATTATGAAGTACAGCGGTTGTGTTTTTATGCTACAGCAAAAAAATTCAACTCCGTTTTGAAATTGGTGCGTTTTTATTATATTTTCTGCTTGCGTTTTTGAGATTGACGGATAGGTTGTGCATAAAGTAAAACGGAAACCGGACGGATAGTGCAGACACGCATTTTTTACCGTTTGTGAGCGAAGCTGGCTCTGCGAAAAAATCTCTGTAAATTAATCAACTGTGATAAAAACATTAGTTGGGAGTGGCATAAAATTTGCCACTCTAATTTTTTACAGTATACAATGGGTACTGTAATTTGTCAAGGTTCTTTTTGAAAATCAGCCTGATGGAGTGGAGCACAGCGCAATGGAATCAGGCTGATTTTCAGCGGCTCGCTCAGCCAAGCCTGTCGGGATACATGATTTCAAGCTCACCAAGAACTCTGCACCAGTTTCTCAGTGGCATAGTCCATTTTTTCGCTATTTTATGAGTTGCAAGATACAGAGCCTTCAACAGCGCCGTATCGCTCGGAAATACGCTTCTCTGTTTGTTCAGACGGCGGTATCCGCTGTTACGGCTCCTTTCATACCCGAAAGACCATCGGCACATATCACGAGGACGTCCTTTACGCCACGATTTTTTAGCTCGTTCAGAACGCCAAGCCAGTACTTTGCACTCTCGTTTTCACCGATATGTATGGACAATACCTGCTTATGTCCTGTAAGACTGACAGCAAGAACAACATACGCTGCAAGCTTTTTATCTGTCCGTTTTCTCGTACAGATAGATGTACAGCATCAATAAATACAATGGGATAAACCTCATCAAGCGGACGTTTCTGCCAGTCCTCTATCTGCGGAAGGAGACGGTCTGTGATATCGGATACCATACCATCGCTGACCCCAAATCCGTAAATATCTTCGATGGTATCGCTTATCTGGCGTGTTGTCATGCCCTTTGCGTACAGCGATATTATCTTCTGTTCGATACCTGAAATATCCTTTTGACGCTTTTTTACGACCTTAGGCTCGAATGTTCCGTCTCGATCCTGTGGTACTTCGATCTCGGTTTCGCCTAAATTTCCACGTATCTTCTTTGTTTTCTTTCCATTACGGTAATTGGAGTTGTCCGAGCGTTCATATGAACTGTACCCTAAGTGTTCATCCAGCTCTGCCTCAAGCATTTCCTGTATAGTGCCGCCAAGAAGATCCTTCAGAGCATCTTCTATATCCCTTGCTGACCGGATATCATACTCCTTGAGCAGCATTCCGATGATGTTCTTTTTTCCTTCACTCATTGGTTCTCTTTTTCTTCTTCCCATAAAAAATCAGCCTCCTGTGTTATTTCTATTTTACCACAGTTGACTGACTTTTTACAGACTTTTTTTTCAGAGGGTCGAAAAGCAGCGACATTGCTGCCGCTGCTTTCCACCGTTTTATCTCGCAGCTTGCATAGGGTCGCTCCTCAGCGTTGCCCTATTTGGCTGCAAATATAGTATTGATTTTATTTTGGGTGTTATACGCATTTACACAGTTGTTTTTTCAGAACCGAAATAGGACCTAATGGATACGTCACTATATTGAAAATGTCTTTTAGTATACTATTTATTAATTTTACGAGTCA
Organism: Ruminococcus sp. AF17-1AC; assembly: GCF_003461385.1. Classification (NCBI taxonomy): domain Bacteria; kingdom Bacillati; phylum Bacillota; class Clostridia; order Eubacteriales; family Oscillospiraceae; genus Ruminococcus; species Ruminococcus sp. AF17-1AC. The sequence goes on along the minus strand of NZ_QTWZ01000014.1, from coordinate 33,051 downwards.
TAATTTTTCTGCCCAAAACATCATACGTACATACTCACATACAGCATCGTCGTATTTTTTAGTTTCAATAAGATCTACGATATAAACGATTTTACTATAGATTTCATTGTAAATCTCATCTTTTCTATCTAATTTGTTGATCTTTTCTATAATTGCAGGTGCTGTTTCATAGTAAATTTTTATTAACCCATTTCCGAAAACAGACTGTTTCATATAATGATCTCTTAAAGATCTTAATGTTGTTAGCTCGTAGCAATCATCAGGTAAGCCTTTATGTTCGCAGCAAGCTGTTGTTAAAAAACATCCTCCGGTGCTTGATATGTTTCCCTCTTCCCAATGGCTACACGAGTCATCTGCATAGTAATAAGATTTATACCAACTGCAATAGCCTTTCTTATATTCCCCCTCATAAGTATAATACTTACAGGAACCGCATTTATTCATTTCTACATAATCCATAATTATCATTTCCCTATCTGAATTTTAATTTTCCGAAAATATCCCTTTTGAATCTGATCAAAAATTTTTTTGCATCTTCAAACCCAAGTTTATATGCTGAATCAAAAGAATCATAAGCCATTGAAATCTCATTTATATTTAAACAAAAGATACCGTGTTTATAACATAATAAGCCTTCTAAATAAAATGTGATTTCAGCAATCTGAGGATAAGCGTCAGTCATTTTAGAAAGCTTTAATAAAAGACCATCTAATTTATCCGTATGGTTTTCATTTATATATAGATCACTTAATGAATCAATAATTGAATAATATAATTGATTTTTATCTTCAGAATCACTATTACATTCACCAATAATATATAAATAATCAGTACACAATTCAAGACCTTCAATATTTTTCGCTTTATCAAAAAAAAGAAACATTGCTTTTAAAATAAAAAATGAACTTTCATAATTATTATTGGTTTTTAAATATTTTTTTGCTACTGATATACCTTTTGGGACATTTGTCCACGATTCATTTATAGAACCATAATATAAATTTAAAAATGCATATTTTGCACAACAATCCATATTATCCGACATTCCGAGCTCATAATAATAGCTTGCTAATTTATAATTTGGCTCAATATTTTTTTCATCTGAAAATAAATCACCAAGTATTTTATAATTTTTTGAACGTTCAAGATAAAATACAGCTTTATTAATATCCTTCGGAAAGTCTGGTGTACCTGCAATATATAACTGACCAATAAGCGTATCTGATAATGGACATCCGCCTAATGCCTCACTTTTCTTTAGATACTCCGGAATTTTTTCATCTCTATTCGGCAAGTTTTCATTTTTCAGATATAAAAAAGCTGCGGCTGAGTATCCGGTTGGATCATGCGTTTCTTCAGAAAATGCACAATAATAATCTTCTGCTTTTTTTAGATCAACAGTTGTTCCAAGTCCTTCTTCATATATATTCCCCAAAATAAATCCCGATCCTGCACCTTCATATTCGTAAGCTATTTCAAGGAGCTGTCTTGCTTTCTCATAGTTTTGAGGTGCACCATTTTTTCCGTGACGAAAAAATACTCCTAATATCCATACAGCGTTCGGGTTGTGCTGATAATATGCTTCACGAACATATTCATAAGGCATTTGAGACAATTCTTGTTTTGTGCAATTCCTTAAGTCCATATATTACCGACCTCCTTTATATTTTTCAACCCGTATCAATCAAAATTTATTTCTTTCGGCATTTGATTTTAAATCATCAATAGTACAGCCATTACATTGCTCAATAGTTATTTCGTAAAAATTGTAATATGAATATTCATTCTCAGAAAATTCAAGTGCATCTCCTTTATAAATTTCCTCTGACGTTAATTTACCATTAGACAAGGAATACTTTGTAAGAAAGGTTATTATTCCACTGGGTGTATTTGCATTAACATCACAACCATGAGAATAATAATTTACAAGGCAATTGAGCGTTTTTGAATAATACAGATCATCCCAGCCAGTATCACTATCACCTGTAGATACTACCGATCCATCATCAGGGTCATATTCATATACATGAAACCTTGAGGCTGCTGCTGCTATATCATATATGTAAATCAATTCATCTGTACCATCTCTATTTATGTCAAATAAAGCGTAAGCGGGTTCTACGGAAGATTGTTGATTTAATTCCGATAATTTGTCAAGATATGCACTGTATATATCTTTAACATCAGTGTTCTTACCATCGTCGGGATTTTTATTTTTTTCTATGTTATCGGTGTCCTTTTTATCAGAACTGTCTTTAGGAATACTATCGATCATATCTTTAAGCGGAGGCCTAATGCTTTTATCTTCGGTATATTTAAAAGCATAATAAGATTCAGTCAATGCCTTTTTACGTTCTTCCTGAGTCATTTTTAGATAATCCAGCTTTTTTATAGTTTTAACTGACGCTTTTAAAGGAGTTTTATCTGCAAAATAATTGTTATATGCATTAATGACTTCACTTGATGTAGTTTCATCATTTCCTACTTTAAATGAAGAATACTTTTTATTTTCACCGTCATAATTAAAGTATATCTTCTCGGTACACCTTACTTTTTTATCGTTCTCTCCTAAAACAACTTCATTTAAGGTATATGCGCCTGCATCTTCAGGAAGATCTGTACCTGTGTATGCATAAAATTGTCCGTCTGCCAATATTATTTTTCCGTTTGAATCTTTATATGGAGTAAAGGTAAACGCATCATGTCCATAATCACTTCTGTTACTACTCCATACGGTATAGAGATCTTCTCCCGTTGCAATAATTCCATTATCTTTTTCATAAACAGTGAAGCATTTTTGCTCCTCCTGTCCGATCATAAGTCCATATCCGCCAATAATAAGTTCAGGTTCCCCATCTCCGGTTAGATCCTGGAACCACATTTCATCCTTTTCAGCATAATTATGACCAATATAACCTTTATACATTTCATATGAATCAAGCCAACCGGTACCGCTGTCCATAGGTTCATGTTCTTCCGACCAGCTTAATATTTCTTCAACGAATTCCGGCGTTTGTTGAGATGTGTTTTCATTTACTTCAACAAGCTTATTTTGACCTCCTATTGCAATTTTGGGAGTAGCAACTTCTGGCTTGATCTCATTATCGGTTAGATACATATCAGCCCATTCTATATCACTTTCGCCCCAGATATCTGTTGCAAAATCAAGGGCTTCGTCTATGCTGTCTCCGCACATTAAGCTATAAACAAATGCGTCCTGAATATAGTAATTGTAATATGTATATACTGTTTCTGTATTTGCAATTACACTTAATGCTCCTGCGTCTTTGAATGCATTCACAAGCTTATCGTTTATGTATGCTTTACAGGAACCTAAAAATACTATTGATCCTTCAAGCTCGTTATTTTTATAGTGAGATGTAAAATAGGACGGCATAATACAGTAATAAGTATTTCCGGAGCTATCGTCATCATATGTCACTTGAATAATATTACCGTTAATTATATCATCAAAATATTCTCCGATATTTTGTTCAGTCACAACTTCCTTTGTACATATAATAGGAGTATCATTATAAAGTGTACCATGCTCTTCAATATCAATAAAATCATATCCAGCCAATTCCTCTGCAAAATCTGCAACAGTACAATCTGTGTCGATATCTGTTAAAAGCTTTTCGCTTGTCCACACATCTGAACGCTGATTTAACAATTCAAGCATATCATCGTATCCAAGACCATACATTACTTTTGCTTTCATATCAGTTTTGCTGTATGAATATTTTTCCGAATCAAAGGCTACTTTATTATCGATTGCTTTGATTTGACCGTTTTGATCTATATCGGCATAGTTTTTTGCTATTCCATTAACACTCTCGTCAAAAGGTTCCAGCATTACTCCGCCCAAAGAGCCATCGTTATAGACATATTCATAAATCATAGTATCTTCACTGTAGTCAATGTCGCTGATCATTGATTCCTCGACCATACAGTTTAATGCATTTTCGATTTTTTCTTTTTTGTCGTTCTCTGATCCATTCTTATAATCAGGATCGGATATTATATCTCTCAAAGTAGAGTTTACCTTTTCATAGCTTTCATAAGCGGTTTGGACTTGTTGAACAGTAGGTTTATTTGAGGATAGATATTTATATGCAAAAAAAGCTCCTATTCCCAGAACTGCAACAGAAAAAACACAAGCAGCTATTTTCCCAACACGATTTTTCTTCCGGGAAGAATTTATTTTAGACCTATTTTCCATGCAATTGGGGCATAATTTTCCTGGGTTAGAGCTGTGAATGGTAAATCCGGTGCCGCATTTGCTGCATTTCCTCATAACAATGGGATCGTAGTTGGGATCGTAGGGTATATTAATTTTAAATTTATATCCGCATATATTACAGCTTCTCGCATCTTCATTTAGCAGCTTCCCACATTTAGGGCATCTTTTATTCATTGTATGTCACTTCCTATGAATTACTTTGAAATTGTGGCTTTGTTGAGTATTTTTCCTTTTTTCCGTATATACTTCTATCGTTTTTGTCTTATAATCAATTTTTATAATATATTGCTCATCATTTTTTAATGTCAGAAGCGATCTCGTTCCGTCTTCGGGTTTGTCAAATGCCGTATAAACGAATTTTGCGCTTCCTTTCGGAATTTGACATGATAAAAAGGAATCTTCCGGCGGATAACAGTATGCTATAAAGGTACCATTTTTATTAAAAAAATAACCATTCATAATACATAAACTATCTCACTCCTGTATTAATCATCTATAATCAACGCCTTAATATGTATTAAATTACTTCAACTTCCTTTTCTGCTACAACATCATCACCATAAATATAAGAAATCGTTAACTTGCCTGTAGACTTTATTTCAAACTGTTCATCACCAAATGTTATAATATCTTCGTTACTTGAAACAAATTCACAGTCTTTCCACGCTATATCTATCGGGATTTTTTTTAAAACTTCACCATTTGATTTTTTTATAAATAGATTTCCTGAACATGGAGCTGCATAGAAAAGGCTTACGGTCGCATGACCGTTTTCTTTATCATAAAAGTCAATACCATTTTTAGAAAATGGATCTACATAAGCTTTATCGCAATCCGTTTCTGCGATAAGGTCATAAACCGTTGCGTCCGAATCAAAAGATATATCGATATCATAAATATTAACACTAAAACTGAGGGTAGGTGCAGGTATTGTAGACGACTCATACGAAGAGATAGTTTCGGGAACATCCCAAATTACCTCCTCGTCAAAGTCTATCTCAGCGTAAGCCGATATTTCATCAACATTAGTTTCTATATTTTCAATTGATATTTCTTGTTTATTTTCTGACAATTCATTTTTATCTATAGTTGACATCGGAGTAAAAATCGAATTTGTTTTATACAAACTGCTGTCGATAGTATCATCGTAATAATTATATGTATCAGTAACATTTTCAGCATAATTTGGGGAGGATTCATCTGAATAAATACCAATCAAAGCAAGTATTAAAAAAAATGATATTATGAGAATCGTAGCTATCAATGCTCTTGTCGCTTCCTTGTCTTCGTTGTGAGTTTTTGGTTGAGGGTTTGTTTTAGGTGTGGAGTGAGGTTTTGATTGAGGGTTTGTTTTAGGTGTGGAGTTGCAAGATAAACATTTTCCATTAACCAATAATGCTCCGCATATTGGACAGGTAGGAGGGAAAATAAAAGTATAATCGTTTTTCCTATTTATTTCATCTTTTGATGCTTTTTCTTTATTTTGCTTCCTGCGAAATTCCTCCCATCCGTCGTCAATTTTCAAATCTCCCGGATTTGGCTTTGATTTATTTCTTATTTCCATGTCAAGCTTACACCAAGGACAACTGCTTAGTCCTATAAAGTATTCATGCTTTGGATTGTCGGTACATTTGCACAATCTCTGACTTAAAGAATCAAGTGCGTAAAACCATTCGTCTGCTCTCGGTCTGGCGCTCTTGCTTTGTTGACCTTCAATAAATGCTCTTTCAAATAGCTTTTGAATATCTCTCGGAAGAATACCTATATTAGGTGAATAGCGCGTTTTTGCTATTTTCCCATTAATATTACTTTTTGTAAAATAAGGACAATATCCATTTTGTATGTTCTTTACAGGTTGGAAATTACTCATAGATTCTTTGGTGGTAACAACGCATGAAAAAGGATGAACGCCGTTCATTAAAAGCCTGAAAATAATAACTGCAAGAGCAAAATTGTCTGTGCTTTCGTTAAACATATTCCGTGCATTATTTTCATCAAAAGTTTTACCCTGAAGCTCAGGAGGAATAAACTCCGGAGTAACTACAGTACATGGAAAAATTTCTCCTGATTTACTTTTGATATGATATGAATCCGTATCTACAAGCATAACTCGACCAGTGTTCACATCTAACATGAAATTATTTGGGTTCAGATCTCCGATTATATGTCCGCTGTCGTGAACATTATTCACGGCGGCAGCAATATTTTCTGCCACTTTTACATATTGTGACCACAAATATTTTTTTCTGTTATCATAAACGTAAAAATCTATCAAGCTGCTTAACCCTGACACTTTTTGCATTACATATCCGCAAAAATTGTTATCCTGATACAGAATGGCGTGAGGCCATGCACATTCAGACAAGTCATTTGAATCTGTTTCAAGCATAGCCAGAAGTTTATTTTTCCTGTTTTCGGTACGATTCTTTTCATGATAGATCTTTGCAACCAAATCGGGCATACCTTCTATATTATAAATGCTGCCCTCGCCGCCGGAAGTAATGCTTTCTTCAAACAATACATATTTTTGTCCGCTATTCAAATCGTAATAAATTCTTCTATCATTATTAGAAGCCACTGCTGGAACCCCCCGTTATATTACTATAGTGCTCATCAACAGCTTCTGAATTAATATAAGTAAAATGAGTCGATGTTCCCACCTCTTGGAGAGCTTGTTTCATTCTTGGTAAAGCATCTTTTATAGCTTTATCTTTAGCTTTATCATTTTCAGAATTTGACGCCATACTATCGCTTTGTGTAGAATCATCTGCATGATCAGAAGTATCATCATCCGCAATAGCGCTTCCCTGCGTATGTTTGCCGTTGTAAGCGCTATCCTTACTTATACTGGAAGATTCCATACTCTTTTTCGATGTATCCTGAACGTTACCTTTGTTTAAAAAAACAATACAGATAGAACAAATAATAATAAGCACTAATATCACTATCAGCTGTATCAAAACGATTTTCCTTAGTTGGCGGTTGATTCTATACGAATTTTGTAATCTTTTCTTTAACTTTCTGGATTCATCATTAATTACTATGCTTTCACCAGTAGGAGTTACTTTGATTATATTTGTAGGCTTTTTTATATCAATAGGAGTAGGTCTGCGGCCTTCACGGAGTTTGCGTTTCATGTTTTCGTTTAACTTATCCCAATCAGGTTCCTTGTAATATTCCTCGTCTTTTAAATCTGCTAAAATATCAGTGTTTATCAATCCTACGATAGTTTTATCATCTGTTACATTAGGCAAGCCGTTTCCCGAAACAAATTTAGATATGCTTTTTTGCAGATTTTCAAAATCAGTTTTGTTATTTGCCCTAAGAATATTTCTGTCCATAAATCGGCGGATAAATGGAATATTTATTTTTTGAGCTTCATTTGCAAGCAGAGGATGACACACAATATCAAATATGCCGTCTGTCATAAGCGTTAATGCACAGACCTCGTCGGGATATTTTCCAAAGGACCAATTGTCGGGACCGCCCAAGAGCGGATATGTTTCATTGAATGCTTCTCCCTTTTTTACTTCTGTTGCACAATCATAATTACCGCTCGGCGTTAAAACGATAATACCGCCGTCACCGCATTGACCGTAATATAAGTTTTTACCATTATAAATCGCAGCAGTGAGGGTTGTATTATATTCCGAAAAATCTATTTTCATGTCTTCGGCAGTATTCATTACGTTGTTATATGCTTCTTGATATGCCTGTGATATAAGATCAATGTAAAACTTATCGCTTTTTTTGGTTTTAATATGCAAATTTATGTAAGCCAAGAATGAATTCACAGCCACTTTTGCACCTATATCCGATTTACTTGCACTGCCTAAACCGTCGGCAATTACAGCTATTGTATATCCGTTGTCAAGCTTTAGCACATCAGAATAATCCTGACATACACCGTCAGGATTTTCTAAATGTGCTGTTCCTATTGCCGAAATTTTAAAATATCCAATCATTCTTACAAACTTACTCCTTTATCAGCAGAGTGTATCTTCCGATCTATTTCATATCTTTAAAAATTTCCGCAGGCTCAATCAAGCGGAACCTTAAACATTGTATCAGGTGCAGGAATATTTAACGAACCGGATTCCTCAGTACTGTTTCTCAAAGCATCCAGACTGGATGAAACAAATTTAAACAGCCCAGTGAAATCACAATTTTTTAATCCGTATATATTATTTGGATCAAATATTTGTTTCATAATATCGGCTCTAAAACCGTCCACGCCAACACAGTATGCAATCGCCTTTCCGTTATTCTCCATCCACTTTAATCTCTCAGCTGACTCACGGTAATCATCATTTGGACCACCATCAGTTACGCAAAAGATCCAAGGTCTGAAATAAGGTGTTCCTGCGTAGTTGTATTTATTTTTTTGCATCGTGACCATATCCATTGCAGTTTCCAGGGCTTTGCCCATAGCAGTATTTCCATATGCTTTTAGTTCAGGTAATTCCATTTCTTCTACCGGAGCAAAATCCTGAATTACCTTGACATCACTGTCGAACGTAACAACAGCCACATCAATACAAGCCTTTGCATGGGTATCAAGACTTGATAGGGTCTGCTGCTTGAATACTCTGAGTCCCTCGTTAAGCTGTTTTATTGCTTCATTGCTGTTCATTGAACTTGACGTATCCAATAGAAAAACACAGGCAACGTGTTTTTCCGTAACGTATTTTACCGGTTCGTCATTGAAATCTCTTTGGTTTAATTTTGGCATAATAAGTCCTCCTAAATTTGTTATATATAATTAGAATATTTACTGGTTTGATTTTATAATCATACCTACATCATTAACTGAGAGAGGCACATCAATTACCAAATCAGTAATAATACATCCGTACATTTGAAATACTATCCCACCATATTCTGTATTGTCATCGTTTATAGTAGCGTTGTTTTTTAGATAAGATATGGCTTTTGCAGAAAGATTGAAAGAAACTGTCTCAGGCTTAAAGTCAAATAAACAGAAAAAACCGTCTGATTGTATAAATGTTCTTGTATTTTCAATAATGTCATTACTGATCTCATTTGGAAAAGTATATGATTCATTATTAATGCTGACTGCATCTGCTGCCGTAGGTACACCGGTTATGTAATTCCCGTCAAGCTTATAAAGAGCATTCCAATCTACAGCATCTTTGGGTGCAAATACATAATAATCAGTATTAAGATATTTTAAAGTAACAGTTATTGAACAACCTGTTTCTTCGAAATCAGAAAAGTATTTGTTATCGATATACTCTACTTCGTTTCCGTCAGTATCATAAAAATTTGCAGCTGACCAGTCGTCATAATTATCGATTCCAATGAATTCAATCGATTCATAGGTTTTATTATTTGAGTCTGTTTTTTCAGACTCTATTTCAACGTTTGTATTAGAATCTGTTATTGATTTGGCTGATTTGCTTTTAATAGCATTATCAGTAACACCAGATCCAATCTCTGTTTTTGATAAATCGTCATCCGTGACAATATTTTCTTGTTTATTATGTATTTTAATAATAACTGTTATCAAAACTATAGCAGTTAATACAGTTATAATAGAGGATAGTGATATTATAATATTTTTTTTCACTTGTTTAGACTTTATTGCAGAACTGTTTTCGGTTGGGGTATTTAAATACGCTTTCTGGCAAGATGATTCCGCAGATACTTTGTATCCGCAAAATTTGCAAAAAGTTGAGTTATCATCTATTTTATTGCCGCATTCTTTACAAATCATAGTTATAACCTCTTAAAAACATACGTTCTATCTGTATTTATTTTCCTCAAAATCAATTTGTTGGAGGAAAGTTTTTCAATTACATACCTTTTAGAATGTCCAAGTAACTTACTTACTCTATAATCATCATCATATATTTCAAGAGTATCACCATCGATTGAGTAGTAGCCTTCCTCGGAATAAGCACCGGAAATGAGTAACCTTCCATTGGTAAATTCCCAAGTCACTTGATCTTCTTTATCTACCAATTCGGTACCATCAGAATAAAGCAACCATTTTCCTTGAATCTTACTCTCGTTGCTCTCAAATATCCTGAATAAAATAAAAGCAATTATAACAATAAACAACATTAATATAATAGCAATAAGTATATTACGTTTTTTATTAGTTTTCATTATTGCTGCAAATCCTCCATCTTGAGGGTTGAAGTTATTTAAAACACATCCGCAATGTAGACAGAATTCCGCATTAGGTGCAACGGCATTACCGCATTTAGGACAATAACTCACCTGAGGGGCAGGAGCAGGCTGCGGCTGAGGGCGTGGCTGTGGTTGAGGGCGTGGCTGCTTTCCCGTAGGTTCTCCGCAAACGGGACAAATAACTGTGTTGTCTGATAATTTCTTTCCGCATTTTTTGCAAAACATAGCTGGTCACTTCCTAAAAATTATTTTGCATGGTTGAATACATTCTTTGAGAAATAATCTGATTTATCATCTCTTCAATGTTTTCACATTTTGTTTTTTCCATAATGTAAAATGGAATTTCTTCTACGTTTCCCGATGTCTTTTCTATGACAAGCATTGTTGTAAAAGAATCTATAATAAACAATGCTGCCAGTAATAACAATATAATTCCCCATGCAGGAGATCCACCTAAGCATATAATGGCAGCAATTAAAGCAACAAGTCCGCAAATAAAGGATTTTGGATTCAATGAGAAATTTGAATTGACTGATGAAATTTGATTAATAGGAATACTTTTTCGTTTAGTGCCAAATGGTATGAATAAAATCGCATTCGGAAGTTTGGTTTTAATAAAATTCTGTTCCATTCTAATCTCACCTTTCATATAGAATAATAAGAGTGAGATCATAAATGTTATTACTTTCGGGTTTTGCCCGGTTAGTTGACCTGCTTGGCAATTGCTGCATAGAGTCTGCCAATAAGGCAAAGCAGCACCGCATTTACGGCAATAACTCACCTGAGTGGCAGGATCCGGATGAATGGGTGGCTGTGGTGGAGTGTAAGGCGGCATCATTCCCGTAGGTTTTGGTGGAGTGTAAGGCGGCGGCATCATTCCCGTAGGTTTTGGTTGAGGGAAAGGCGTCGGCTGCATTCCCGTAGGTTCTCCGCAAACGGGACAAATAACTGTGTTGTCTGATAATTTCTTTCCGCATTTTTTGCAAAACATAATAAAGCTCCTTCACTTGAATAAATCTAAGTGTCTATACCTATCTTATAATATACCACTATAAGAAAAAGAGCCCCGCAATCCCCGATAAATCAAGGCTTTGCGGAGCTTTCCGACCACAATTCTGACCAGAAATAAAAAAGAAAAGCTAAACATAAGCATACAGTTTTTCAAGCTGTTTACGCTTCATATCCATGTTGGAATGCACATATCTTTCAAGAGTAATTTTCACGCTTGCATGACCCAGCAGCTCACTGACCGTCTTTACATCAATCCCAAGCCGAATGCACTCCGTAGCAAAGGTATGCCGCAGAACATGAAAATTCTTATACGTTACACCAATGTGTTTCAGAAAAGTTTTGTACCTGTACTGATAAGTCCTCGGTTCGGTATAATTCAAAGAGCAAGTCAGGAAGTAGCAGTCAGGATTGACATTTCGTTTGATTTTAGCAATCTGCGACAGCATAAAAGTCGGAATAGGAATATCACGGATAGACTTTGCACTCTTAGGCTCATCGATTATTACAATAGTTTTAGGACTAATTCCGCTCGGATTTTTAATCCGCTGGAGCGTTTTCCATACATGAATTACCTGATTTACAAGGTCAATATCCTGCCATTTCAAAGCGCATATCTCGCCTATTCTCAGACCCGTATAAAGACACAGCAGAACGCCAAGTATTTGACAGTCATCACACAAAGCATTTTGACGGATTTTTGCCATTTCAACGCTTGTAAAAACCTCAATTTCCTTATGTTCCGATTTTGGCAGCGATACATTTTTAGCAGGGTCATCTAGCTTGTATTCAGTTTCTCCGTATGCGAATACAGATTTCATCATGATCAGAATTGCCTGCACGCTCCTTGATGAAAGCCCTTTTCCGTCATCTCCGCCGCATTCCAACAGTTCGGACACATAGCGATTGATTATAAATGAAGTCACTCTGCCAACACGCATATCTCCGAACGGCGCAGCGATGTAATTCTGATACATAGTGCGATAACTGACATAGGTTGATGATTTAATGCTATTTTTGCGACTTGCAAGCCATACCGAGAACAGTTCTGATACCGTTATCGGATCGTTTTTCGGCAACAAATCAACTTTAGCAAGCTGTAGTTTCTGCGAACATTCCACATAGCTGTAAGCGTAAACAGACGAATACTTTGCTCTACCGTTTTCCATGTAACTTGAAATATACCTGCCCTCCCAGCGACCGTCCTTGCGTTTGAATATGTTTTTTCCTCGTCTTGACATGGCGAAACCTCCTTAAAATATGTACTTTAAGTATACACCCGTTTTGACGAGATTTTTGACCAGAAATAGAAGAAAAAAGAGTTAAAAACAGCCTAAAATCCTTGATATTTTGCAATTAAATATACAGATTGTGAGATTTCGTTCGTTGAATTTGTACAAAACATACAGTAAATTTTGTCAGTTTTAGTCAATCCGTGGATTGATTTTTTTTTCTTATAGTGGTATATTATAAGATAATTTCGGCGTATACTGCACATTTTGTCGTATGTTAACTCTGTTTTAGGGAGAAGTCAAGTCCATTTTAAAGGTTTATTGCTTATGCTTTAAGTTGGTTACTGAATTTTGTAGCATTGTGTGATATACTTGTAGTTCAAAACAAAGCGCTCTCCGAGAATAAAAATATTGGAGTGCCAAAAAGTTTTTTATCAGCCCTTGACAAACGAGTGTTCTAATGCTATAATATCAAATAGAAACAACAGCATTTAACATAAAATTACAATTTAATAAATAAGTGCCTTTTACTTACATAAACATATCGGCAAATACTTTTAGAGCTTAATGCTCGTACATATTTAAGGCACGATTTTGATAGCAACGGGATAATTATATCCTTTTGCACTAATCGTGAACTTGAAATATGTGCGAGCTTTTTTGTTGTCTAAATAAATTCAATGTGGTATGTAACGAATTGGCAACGCGGTCAGAATTACATAAATTGCGATACCCTCCGTGTCACATAGACATACCTTTAATATAACATACTAATAATATTAATATAGCAGAAGAAAGAATGTATAGTAGAGATAAGTATTGGTAGGTGCGTAACGAAATGGAGGCGGAATATCAAATTGCGCATCTGCGATTTTCATTTTTCTGCTATGGAAAGGAATTTTTATGAAGTTGAAAAAATTAATGATAATTGATGGTAATCCTTTTGCGGACACAGAGTTCGGTCAGCTTGAGTGTGTTGAAGTTAACGGAAAGCTGTACTTCCCCGCATCGGAGTGTGCAAAGGTTCTCGGATATCACAATCCGAGAAAAGCTATCATAGACCATTGCGACGAGCCAATAAAGCTTACTGTTCCGCATCCGCAAAGTCCGTTAAAAACTATCGTGAAGAATTATATCAGCGAGGGAGATCTGTATTCGCTGATTTTCAATTCAAGGTTACCGATCGGCAGACAGTTTCGTGCTTGGATATGCGACGAGGTGCTCCCGACGATAAGGAAGTACGGATTTTATGTTACGCCGAAGGTTCTTGCGGAGTGCGACGGCAATCCCGAAAAGCTTAAGCGTAAGCTAATGGAAATACAATGTTATCAGTTCTGGAACTACTGTCTGGACCATCCTGATAAGGCGGCAGATTTGATATCGAAATTTTATGAAAAGGCTATGAAAGAAGATGATATTATAGACGCTGAATTCTGTGATGAGGTAAGTAACGAAACCAGTCGCTTGATTGAATGCTCTGCGGTGAGTAACGAACTGCGCACGGCAAGAAACGCCGAAATCTCGCCCGTGTGAGCCTGCCGATTCTCGGCGGTATCCTTGCCCCACCTATGTTGGTTAAAGCCCATACACGCCGAATGTGTGCGACGTCCGAGGCGGTTAACGGTGATTTCTGATGAGAGAATGAAAGTCCGGTAAAAATTGCTCCTGTCAGTATTGCACGATCACCGATATGCAGAGGTTAAAGCAAATCGAAATATTGTAAAGCAAGTTAAAGCATCGGGGTCGTAAGCCCCCGATGCAGTCACAGCGGACAGCAAAGCTGACCGCAAAAGTGCCGAAAATACGCAGTTTCAGCAAAATTGTTGTGCATAATTTTTATGGGGTCATAAATTCGAGGTTTGAAGAATTCAGGGGTCGTAAGTACTGAAAATCACGTAAAATCGGTGTGATTTCAGGAGTCGTAACAGAAAATCAAAGGACATTGCCGCATTTTTCAAAATTGAATAACTTAAATCCCAAAGTCAAAAATGAATCAAAAGGAGTGTTGCCTATTGGAAATTAACGTCAGTGAAAATAAGCGGATCGTAGAGATCTGGCTGACAAATCAGGAGCAGGAGGACGATAGTATCAGCGAATTCGTGCAGAATACTGCAGACAAGTACAGCGATAAAAAATACAAGGTTGCCGTATTTATGTCGGGGGACAACGACTTGTTTGACTGCACGGAGGGATTGATAGAGCACAACCTCTGCCTATGATTTGTGGTGCGCAATCAGGCGCACCGTACATAACTGACGTAAAAAAACATAAATTGCGGCAAAGTCATAAAATCTTCACTCGGATATTTATTGCCTTTGCCTATTGCAATTCTGAAAGATATATGATACAATATTGATATAAATTAAAACGAATATTTCTGACAACATTGTAAGTATTCGCAAAGGTAAAACCGAACCGAAAAAATAATCAACATTGAAAGGGTGAAACAATGAGCATAAAGTACAGCATAGCAGGCTATTGCCGAATTTCTGTCGACGAGGAAATGGACAGAGACAACACCTCGATAGAAAACCAAAAAGCTATCATAGCCGACTTTGTGAAACGCAAGTTTCCAGACAGCACGCTTGATTTCTATGAGGACCGTGACCGATCGGGATATACGTTTGAACAGCGTGAGGGCTATCAGGAGCTGCGAAAGAAAATGCTTCGATTAGAGTACGATATTCTGATCATCAAGGACTTCTCCAGATTTTCCCGACGAAACAGCAAGGGACTGGTGGAATTGGAAGATCTGCGTGACGCAGGAATGAGGATTATCTCGATTGGCGATAACATTGATTATCCTACCTATGACGACTGGACGGCAATTCAGTTCCGCTTTCTTATCAATGAAATGCCTGTTACCGATACGTCCAAAAAGGTCAAATCGGTCATCAAACGCCGTCAGGAGGAGGGCAAGTGGATATGCGCTGTGCCCTACGGCTACGTTATGATAAACAACAAGACCATGCAGTTCGAGGTTGACGAACCTGCGGCGGAGGTTGTCCGAGATATTTTTGACAGGTACAACAGCGGCTGGGGATACAAAAAAATTGCCAACTATCTTACGGACAAGCATATTCCCACGCCTAGAATGTGCGAAAAAATGCGCAGGGAGGCTAAAGGCGAGGAGTGCAAGCGTGAGGTAAAGCAGACGTGGAGTATCATCACCGTCAGCGAGATATTGCAGAACGATTTTTATATCGGCACGCTCCGTCAGGGCAAGTACAGGCGTAAGAAGATAAACGGCGGGGAGGTCAAGCAGGACGAAACAGACCACATAGTATTTGAAAATAATCACACTCCTATCGTCGATTACAAGGTGTTCGCTCTGGCTCAGGAGCAGCTGAAGAAGCGTACGACCTCTCACTATCGGGGAGTGAAAAAGTACGACAATGTGTACTCGGGCTATCTTTTCTGCGGAGACTGCGGCTCACCCATGTTCGCAATGAGCCGTAACGATCTTGCTCCTGCCTACACCTGCGGAACCTACCACAAGCGAGGAACAAAAGGCTGTACCTCGCACCATACCAGAGTTGATATGCTGGACGGTCTGCTGAAAAGCTATATCAAAAAGGTGCGTGACAACTCCGCAGAGATGATCGACCGTTTGCAGGAGTCCATTGCTAAAGAACAGCTTGAAACGAAAAGCAGTCAGTCCACCGTTGACGTGATAAAGGGGCAGATAGAGGACGCAAAGGCGGAAATGAAAATGCTCACCCGACAGCAGGCGAGGGATGTTATGAAACACCCCGACCGTGCGGAGATAATCGAGGAGACCTACACCGAGATGATAGACGAGCTTACTCTGCGTATCGAGGGACTGAAAAATCAGATGCAGCTTGCAGTCGACAAGCACAACACCGTTGTCAGAGTGAACCGCACCGCCAGAACCGTGCTGGAGATTTTCGATGACATCATTAACAAGCCCGCTCTTGACAAGAACGACCTGAATTTTATAATTGACAAGATAGTGGTCTTTGAAAACAGAATTGAAATTCATCTCAAAGCGGATATCGACTGTTTGCTGAAATACGGCACGCTTACAGAGCAGCAGCTTGTGACAGTCGGAGCAGATGGATCAGCCGAAAATTTTAATCAAGGCACTAAGATCGGAAAGTCAGCCGGACAGCTTGCAGCTGCTGTAACGGACAGCAGAGGCAGGAATCTTAGTGTCAACGTTATCAGTAACGGCGACCCCCTCGAGATCTACACCAACCCCGACGGCGAAGTGATATTCAAAAAGTATTCTGCCATAAACGAAATGTCCGAGGGCGCAGCTCAGGCAGCGGAAGTCATCTCAAAGCTTGGGGGAGCGCCTGCCGTGGTGTTCGATAAGGACCACGTCGTGGCAGTGTCAGGCGTGCCGAAGAAAGAGTATTCCCAGCGCCGCCTGTCCCCTGCTTTGGAGGAGCTTTTGGAAAACCGCAAAACCTTTGACTATACCGATACCACAGCCGAGCCGCTTAGAGCTGTCGAGGGTATCAATACCCACGCCCTCACCGTCGCCCCTATCCTCACAAACGGCGATATAACAGGCGCAGTGGCGTTCATGGCTACCGACGATACCGAGCTTTGTACCGATAAACAATCCATGCTCGCCAAAGCCGCCGCAATGTTTCTTGGCAAACAGATCGAAGAATAATATAAAGGACTGCCGCCTGACCGCAGCAGTCCTTTTTTCTGTACTATTACATCTTTCATTGCCCCATGTCCTCCGCAGCAACGTAATAATAAACCCTCCGACCCATACAAATGGATCGGAGGGCAAACTGCAAACCACGCTGCGATGGAGCTGATAGTCGGACTCGAACCGACGACCTGCTCATTACGAATGAGCTGCTCTACCAACTGAGCCATATCAGCATATCAGACTTGATTATTATACACCAAAACCACACCTTTGTCAACATCAATTCAAGCATTTTTTTAAAGTTTTGCAAAACTCCTGTAAAATAGTCATATCATATGTACCTTTTGAATATAATGTATGAAATAAATACGTTTTCTTTCCGTATCGTTATTTTGCACAATAAAAAAACGCTGAAATATGCTTAAACGTTTCAGAAATATCTTCGCAAACACCGAATATTCCAACTTTTCCGATCAAATGACTATCATATTTTCATATCAGGATAATATTTTAACAATATCATATGTCACAGCACACTTTTCAACAATTATTATCCGAAAACGTTTAATGAACAGGCTGTTTAATACTTTTTGTAATTTCACATAACATAATCGAATACAAAAGAAATGTTTATATACATTTTTCACATACCACACAGCCCGGTTTCATATACCCCTCAGAAAACGCAGTGCATTTTCGCAGCTTTTTGATCGGTCTGTCAGCTTCTTCGTAACAAATCGATTACAATTGTCCAAATAGCGTTGTTAAAATGCACAAAAGTAAAGTTGAAAAATTGGCTAAACCTCCATAATTTATTACAGAGGGCATAAAAATGCGAAAAAAGACTTGAAATTATGCCGAGAATATTGTATATTTTTATTAACGGAAACGTTTGAAATAAGTTTTCATGGAAAACATCAAGCGTAAACGTTTAAAATCTACGGAAAGGCGGAAATATCATTGGTTTCCTTAAAAGACATTTCCGTTCGCTGCGGAGTATCCGTCGCAACCGTAAGCAAAGCCCTCAACGGCCATAAGGACGTAAGCGAGGCAACAAGAGAAAGACTTATGAAAGCCGCCAAAGAAATGGGTTACTTCCCAAATTCTCAGGCAAGAGCTTTAAAGACCAACAGGACCTATAATCTCGGGGTCATGTATCTCGACGAAGCAGGAAGCGGTCTTACCCATGAGTTTTTCGCAAAGGTGCTTGACAGCTTTAAGACTACGGCTGAAGCAGCAGGATATGATATAACCTTTATAAATAGAGATGTGGGCAAGCAGAAAATGTCTACATACGAACATTGCAAATACCGCAATGTTGACGGTGTTATCATTGCCTGTACGGATTTTACGTCGCAGGACGTGTACGAGGTGATAAACGGAGATATACCAGTGGTCACGATCGACCACATCTTCGATTGCAGAACAGCGATCATGTCCAATAATGAAAAAGGTATGGAAGAGCTTATCAACTATGTGACGAAGATGGGGCATAGGAAGATCGCTTTTATCCAGGGCAACAGATCGGCAGTAGCCGAAAGACGTCTGGCAGGCTTCTATAAAGCTTGTATGACAAGAGGAATTTCAGTTGATCCCGATTGGATACTTAACGGTGATTATCACAACCCTGATCTGACTTATAAGCTGACAAAAGAACTTCTTAGCAGAGAGAACAGACCGACCTGCGTTTTCATGCCCGATGATTATTCAGCAATGGGAGCTTTTAATGCAGTCAAGGAAATGGGTCTTTCAGTACCGGAGGATATCTCGATAGTGGGCTACGACGGAATAGCTTATTCACAGCTTCTCTCTCCAAAGCTTACGACTTATCTTCAGGACACAGACCTTATCGGTGTAACAGCCGCAAAACAGCTGGTATCACTGATAGAAAACCCACAGACCACCTTTAAAGAGGTGATAACAGTCGACGGAAAGCTGCTGGAAGGCGGCTCGGTAAGCGACATCAATTAATTCAAGGCATTAATTTTCCGCAGAAATGCTGCGGAGCAAATCAAATAAACTAATGCGATTTTAAGGAGGAAAATTATTATGGCAAATCTTAAGAAAGTACTTGCAGGTTCATTGAGCCTCTGTCTGGCAGCTTCAATGTTCACAGCTTGCGGCAGCTCAGATTCATCTTCAACACCTGATGCTAAGGGCGGCACAACATCAAAGGCTGGCGACGGCACAGGTATCAACAAGGACAAAGACAGAGTAAACACAGCTGAACTCCACGGTGTAGATTCATCAGAGGATTCAAAGAAGACTCTTACAATTTACTGCTGGAACACAGAGTTCAAGTCAAGACTTGATAAGTACTATCCACAGGGCACATCAAACGAGCTTACATACAACGAGCTTGCTGATGGTTCTAAGGAGATCGCAACAATCAACGGCGTTAAGCTGAACTGGGTACAGGTTGAAAACGAAGGTAACGCTTACCAGACAAAGCTGGACGAGGCTCTTAAGGGTCAGCAGGACAGCACAGAGAAGGTAGATATGTTCCTTATGGAAGCTGACTACGCTCTGAAGTATGCTAACGGCGACGTTGCACTTTCTATTCAGGACCTCGGCATCACAGACGACGATATGTCACAGATGTATCAGTACACAAAGGACGTTGCAACAGATACAAAGACAGGCGAGCTGAAGGGTGTATCATGGCAGGCAACTCCAGGTCTGTTCCTCTACAACACAAAGATTGCTGAGGACGTTCTCGGCACAAGCGATCCAGAGAAGGTTCAGGAAGCTGTTAAGGATTGGGATACATTCACAGCAACAGCTCAGAAGATGGCTGACAAGGGCTACAAGATGGTATCCGGTTTCGATGATACATACAGATGCTTCTCAAACAATATGTCTAGCCCATGGGTAACAGACAACAAGATCACAATTGACCCACAGATCAAGGCTTGGGCTGATCAGACTAAGGAATACACAGACAAGGGCTACAACAACAAGACTTCCCTTTGGGACGATGCTTGGGCTGCTGGCCAGAAGATCGACGGTGGCGTATTCGGCTACTTCTTCTCAACATGGGGCATTCCTTTCACACTTCTTCCAAACACAGTTGACGAAGAAATCAAGGCTGACGGTTCAAACGCTAAGGAAGGCAACGGCGGTTATGGTCTCTGGAAGGCTTGCTCAGGCCCACAGGCTTACTACTGGGGCGGTACATGGATCTGCGGCGCTATCGACTCCGATAACCAGGATATCGTTGCTGATATCATGAAGGTTATGACTTGCAACAAGGACGTAGCTAAGGCTATCACTGAGGGCGAGCAGGACTACACAAACAACAAGGCTGCTATCAAGGAGCTTATCGACGGCGGTTATACAAACGCATTCCTCGGCGGACAGGATCACCTTGCACTTCTTACAGAGGCTGCTGACAAGATCTCCCTCGAGAACAAGCTTTCTGCTTATGACCAGGGCTGCAACGAGAAATTCCAGGGTGCTATGAAGGACTACTTCCTCGGCACAGTTGATTCATATGAGGCTGCTCTTGAGAACTTCAAGAAGAACATCACAGACCTCTATGGTAACCTTACTTGCGATTTCTAATCGTATAAAAAAACAGTATCTAATTAAATATAGGGGGTGGAGGATATCCCCCCCTATTATTTATTAATCTCACGAAAGGAATAGGTATACTTATATGAAGAGAAAAAGCATAAGCTATGCCAAGTGGGGATATATTTTCCTTATCCCATTCTTTGTAGTTTACATCATCTTCTCACTATATCCTCTGTTCCAGACTTTCTATTACAGCTTTACGGACTATGTTAAGGATCAGGGCTCTATCGGCGGTGGTTGGACAAGACAGGCTGTCGAAGTAACACCGACATTCTGCGGTTTCGATAACTATTCAACTATATTCACATCAGGAAGTGATCTGCTTCAGTCTTTCTGGAATACGATCATCATGTGGATCGTAGGATTTATCCCACAGATCGTTATCTCTCTTATCCTTGCAGTATGGTTCACTGACCTTCGTCTTAAGATAAAGGCTCAGGGATTCTTCAAGGCTGTTATCTATCTTCCAAACGTAATCATGGCATCTGCTTTTGCATTTCTGTTCTACAGCTTGTTCAGCAGAGGCGGCGCTATCTATGATCTTATCAAGGTACCGCTCCTTGAAAGTGTTTGGGGATCAAGAGGTGTAGTTGGACTCATCAACTTCATACTTTGGTATGGTAATACAACAATTCTTCTTATGGCTGCTATCATGGGTGTTGATACATCACTCTATGAGTCAGCACAGATCGACGGTGCAACTTCCAGCCAGACATTCTGGAAGATCACAATTCCGCTCATCAAGCCAATCATGTCATATGTTCTTGTAACATCACTCATCGGTGGACTTCAGATGTACGACGTACCTGCCCTCCTCACAAAGGATATGGGTAACCCTAACGGAAAACTTAAGACCGTCGTAATGATAATCCAGGCAAATAAGCAGGGCGACATCGGTAAGGCGTCTGCACTCTGCGTAATAATCTTTATCGTTTCCGCTGTTATCGGACTTGCACTTATGTTTGCGTCTGCTGACCATGACGGAAAGAAGAAAAAGAAGAAAAGGGGGTAAGCTGAAATGCCAAGAAGTACTGAAATAGTTGGTGAAAAGACAAATAGTACTGGTCTTATCATACATAGGATAATAGCTTATGTTGTCCTTGTTCTTTTGGTCGTTGTTTCACTTTTCCCATTCTATCTTTTGATAATCAACGCAACACGAGGCAGATCACAGGCAGGTATCAGGTGGTATCCTGACCACTTCCTCGCAACAAACTTCAAGAACCTTTTCAGCGGTTCAACAGCCGTAGCATACGGAAGCGTATGGCGTTCACTGGCTAACTCACTGTTCATATCAGCTTGTGCTTCATTGCTCAGCGTATACTTCTCAGCACTGACAGCATATGCAACACACGTTTACCAGTTCAAGCTGAGAAAGTTCGCAGATATGTTCATTCTCATCGTAATGATGGTTCCAACACAGGCTTCAGCTATCGGTTTCTACCAGTTCATGAACAAACTCGGCTGGACAGATACTTACATTCCGCTGATTGTTCCTGCTGTCGCAGCACCGGCTACATACTACTTCATGAAGCAGTATATGGCGTCTGCACTTCCGCTTGAGATCGTAGAAGCCGCCCGTATCGACGGCTGCGGAGAGTTCAAGACCTTCAACAAGATCGTTACTCCTATCCTCAAGCCTGCATTCGCAGTTCAGATCATCTTTACATTCGTAACAAACTGGAACAACTACTTTATGCCAAGACTTATTCTTACATCAAAGAGTAAGTACACTATCCCTCTGGTACTCAACGCAATGCGTTATGCAGGACCACAGGAAAAGGACGTGGGAATGTTCAGCTTGTACATCGTACTTGCTATCCTCCCTGTAGTAATTGTTTACCTTTGTCTTTCAAAGTTCATCATTCGTGGTGTTGCTCTGGGAAGCGTAAAGGGTTAATACGAAACTTCAAACAGCGTACAGTTTTTTCTGTACGCTGTTTTTTTGCTCTATTCATTCCTTACTTCTCTTTTCTATTCACATAAAAGCTTCGTCTGCATACCTTTGCTATTGACCGTTATCTCCATTCTGCTCACTCTTTTTCCATTTACGCCATATCCCTTACAAATTATTTTATCCGTGATATCCTCACCGCAATACCCCTCATATGTGATATGCTCCACCAAATACTCCCTCTCTGCAAACTCTATCCTATCTTTAAGCCCGGCATCCACATTATTGAGCCACTGCTTATCAAGACCATAATACTTCTCCCTGGTGATACCATGTGGTATAGTTTTACCGCTTGAATAGCTATATCCATACTCCCCGTCCACGTTTTTCATATATATCTTTGACAGCATCGTTCTCGTATCAAGCTGTTTGCCGTATTCAATAATACGCTGAGTACCGATATTCACCGAAAGGATACTCAGCGACACATTGACCTGCCTGTCCCCTCTGATATATGCACGCCTGCCGTAAGCCTTGACCGCATATACGCCGATAGCCTCCCACAGTGTAGACTTCTCTTTGATGTTCACATAGTTCACAGTTTTAGTTCCACTCTCGTAGGTTATCTCACTTGAGGGGCTGTAGCTCTTCATAATATCCGTCAAACTCACCTTAGACCATACCCCGGGTTCAGGCTCGTTCTGCCCCAGCATAAGTGTTATCCCACGGCTTATAAGTTCAAGAACAGTTTTTCCGCCTCTCACCCTTGTTCTGATGTAATCCGCAGGACCGTAGTGCATACGCCTGCTGCCTATATAAAGTGCCACACGCCTGATATTGTTAAGATTTATGCTGTTATTCAGAACGACAGACGCTCTAAGTTCACTGTATGGCGTATAGCGGTCTTTCACAAGCCTTGCTGAAACAATGTTTCTATAGTCCAAATTGCCACTGCCAATAATTTCAAACCTGATGTAGATCTTCGCCATTATTCCGCCCCCCTAAGCTTTATCATAAGGCTTCCGATCATCCTGTCAGGCTGAAAATCCATTTCTATCTCTGAGAGTATGTATCCGCTGTATAAGACCCCGTCTGCCGTGAAATTGATCGTCTTTCCTCCGTTCTCGCTTAGAGCAGCCCAAGCGTAAGCCTTGTCCGACGGAGCGATCCTGCCGCTGAACTGAAATATCTCCGCCGCCTTGCCTGAGATATTTCGCAAAATACCATTTACAGCCTTTGTTTCCTCCTGAATGTAACCTCCGCTTCGCTTAACTCCGTCCATGTAAAATGAACGTGTGCCGATGTCAAGCTTTATCTTTCCCTTTTTACTCACTTATATCCTCCTCACTGCAAATGCCGATACTAAGCTCTGCCTGCCTTTCGAGCCTATGAAGGGGCAATGTCTGAACTGCGCTTCCAAGCTTTGCGCTCTTTACATTCAGAACGTCGCTTTTTGCAAGCTCCGCCATAACGCTTTCACACTTTTCCTGAAGCTCCTCCATGTCATCGTATTTTCCTGCCTTGCCCATGAGCCGCAGGTCGATATGACATATATACTCAGTGTAAAGCTTTTTGCCGCCCTGCCCAATGACTTCATCTACCACATCATAGCCTTTAAGCCCATAGAAGCCAATTGCTTCCCCACTGTGCAATAGACTGTCAGCCGAAGTGTATTCACCCATTGCAGTAAAGCCTGCTCCGTCAAGTATCTTTTTTATCTCTGCCGCCATTTCTGTCCAGACTGTCATGGCTCGTCCTCCTTCCTAATATGCGATAACGGCATTGAATACAAAGCCGTCCTTTGAGAAAAATCTTTCCGCCCTTGAAACTGCGCTGTCACGAAGCTCTCTTGCAGCCTTTATCCTGTTCTCCTCGTCAAAAGCCTCCACCGCCTTGCCCTGTGCCGTAAACATGACCTTGTATTCAGCGGCTTTCAGACAAATAAATCTGTAAAAGACCTCCGCTGCCGCCGCAAATTCGCATATAGCCGTCCCGCCCTCAGCGACCATTCGCTCCTGGTCAACAGCCTTTTCCATTTCGTCAGCACACACCGTTATAAGCCCTGCATACACCTCAGCCGACGTGCTGTCAAGTCCGCTTAGCTCCATGAAATCGCTTTTTACATTGTCTTTGCTTATTGCCATTTTCCTGCTCCTTTCAAAAAAATATACCCGCCCACCGTCCCTTTTTCATTATCCTCTCAGCTTACTTTGTAGTTTTCAGCGTCTTTACAGCACCGCTCGTAAGTACGGAGAAACCTGCAAGCACAGAGCAAACGATTTCGTTGCACTGATTAGTAAGAAGCTTATCGTAGTCCACGATAACATCTCCCCCAAGCACCATTTCAACAGCACTGCTCTGGTCGATGCCCACCGCAATACCGCCTGTGAGCTGAGGGCATTTTACAAGCGTTACACCATATGGCGTCTGAACTGTGCCGCCTGCCATATAGTCGCCAATGCAGTATTTCATCTCGTCCATAGCAAGGATCTTAGCCATAACATCAGGAGTACAGATCATGGTCGTCATGTTAAACTCGCCCATGGAAGCCCAAAAAGCCGCCAGATCAGCGTAAGTAAGCTCGCTGCCAATAAGAGTCTGAGCTGTAATACCTCTTGTTATCTCAGTCATGGCAAGGCTGTTCACATCTCTGCTTATAGTCGCCCCAAGGTTTCTCAGCACCACGCCGAAAGCTTCAAGCTTCTGTTTCCTTACAGACTCAAAAGAACAGTTAAGACGTCTTGCAAACTTTGTGAGAGTCTTACTGGAGGTGCTAAGTCTGACAGTTGTGATAGGCACATTTCCACCCTCTGACACAACGTCAGTTGAACCCGACTTTGTAACGTTCAGACCTCTGAAATCCACTCCGTCAGTGTATGAAACAGCCGCCGCTACCTTGCCCATGATAGAAGCCTCGTCCATGCCCTGCTTGACAGTGCGTCTTATGTACTCAGGAAAAAGCACTGCCGACTCAGTGGAAATGAAGAATTTTTCCACTCTGTCAGAATTTGCACCCTTTACCTTGATGTCAAAACGCTTGAGCTGTCTTTCAAAAGCGTCAAGACCTTTAAGCTCGGTGTTCTCATAGTTTGCGTCAGGATCAAGCTCAGCCAGCGCCTGTGTGAATGTCTTTCCTGTGATAGAATAAAGTCCCTTTTCAAGTTTGATATTGTTGTACATATTATTTTCTCCTTTTCGATAATTAAATTTGTCCGATTTTTTGTACTGATTTTCGTATCATCGAAAACCATTTGTCTTTTCGGGTGAACACTGTCCGCCCCTACAGTGATGATATCACATTCTGGCATTTAAGCCCCTACCTCCACATTGTCATCGCCCCCTTTCACATCTGTCCCTTACATCTTGTAATCCCCCGTGATAAAGCTCTCCCTTTCGGCTTTGTAGACCTCCTCATTCTCAGCCGCCTGCTTTTCAAGCCTGCCACGGAAGTCAATAAGCTCCGTAACTGTCATAAGCTCCGCAAGTTCTTTCACACGCTTTGCACTCATAAAAGGCTTGCAGAAATAGCTGAGCCTTAAAACGTCCTTTTCAAAAGCTTCCCTCGCAAGGGCAAGCTCATGGCTCTTGTCGGTGCTTTCATGCTTCTCCCTTAAGGCAAAACGCTTCGTTACCCCTGCGTTCACCTGTGCAGGCACTGCCACGAACGACCACTCGTAAGCGTCAAGCGGCTCGTCAAGAATGTGATAACACAGCTTACCGCCGTATTCACCGCCCTTTTCATGGTCACAGCCGCCCTTATACAAATCCGCTCCGCATACAGAGCAAAGCTTCTTTCCCATGGTGCAGCTAACGGATACCTCTTTCTTTATTCCGCCCTGAATCTCGCTTATAAGGTCGCCGTTAGAAGCTGTTCGCACCATATAAGCCTTTGCCATAAGCCTGCGGTAGATCTCTCCGTCTGTTGTAGTTTTCTCAGGCAGAGTTTCCACCCAAGTGTCAAATATTCTGGCAGTCTGCTTTGAGCTT
Organism: Ruminococcus sp. AF17-1AC; assembly: GCF_003461385.1. Taxonomy (NCBI): domain Bacteria; kingdom Bacillati; phylum Bacillota; class Clostridia; order Eubacteriales; family Oscillospiraceae; genus Ruminococcus; species Ruminococcus sp. AF17-1AC. The sequence goes on along the minus strand of NZ_QTWZ01000014.1, from coordinate 6,322 downwards.
TTAGGGTCATGGTCGAAAATACCCGTTCTGCCCTTAAAAAGCTCCGCAAGCTTCTCCAAAGCGCCTGATGAAAACTTTTCACCATCTCTGTCAATGTCATTGTCACAAAGCGCCACCCTGAAAACAAAGACCTTGTCCTCCGTGAGCGGCTCTCTCGCATAGCCGTTTATCTTTTCAAGCTCCTCGCCTGATACTGTTTCGCTCATTGCATTTCCTCCTTTTTTCTCTCATTCTCTACCCTTTCGTTTTCAAGCTCCGCCGCCTTAGCCTGCGCATTGTAAAGCCTTGACTTCGCCAACGCTTCCTCGTCCTGAAGATTTATGTTGTCCCAATCTATCTCCACCCCACAAGCATATCCGTTAAGCCTTAAAAACGCCTCGCATATCTCTCTGAGTATAGGTTCAAGCAGTCTGCGGTAATATTCAAGCTCGCTTGTGAGGATATCTGATTGCTGTGCAGACATTCGCTCAGTGGTTGACCAGTTCAGCCCAAGCAAAAACGGTGGTATTGAAAGCTTCGCCACAAGCTGTTCCATAAGCTGTCTGACAGGTATCTCCGTGTCTATCATCTGATTGTCAGCACCAATGACCTTTATGTCCACATCACCCACAGCCACAAAATCCTGCACCGAGCCGTTTCGTGAGGCCCTCATGCCTCTGCTCCATTCCTGAGCTATCTGCTCTGCACGCTCCTTGGCTCTCGCCCTGTCACTCTCCCCCTCAGGGTGATAAGTCACCGCATAGCGCACATTTCCTACCCTGTCAAAGTTCTGCCCCATGCACTCGTAAATTCGCATAAGTATCTCGCTCAGCGCAGGCAATCCACGGAGTATGGACACCCCGTCAGGGTGCTTAGGACTAGGATTGAGCGCCGTGTAAAGCAGTTTTTCAGGACTTCTTACCGGTATCTCCTCACCGCTTTCCATGTAAAAAATACGTTTTTCAAAAGCGTTCCTGCCCTCACGCACTCTGTACAAAGTCGGGTCGCCAACATATATCCCCTTGACCTTTCCAGTCCTGTAATCTGCATATATCCTGCCTATCGCCTTGCCGTATGTAAGCAGTGAATCCAGATACATATCCGCAAAAGTGTAAATGGACTTTCCCGACACCCCCACGGAAACCTCTCTGCAAAACCTGTCAAGCTCCACCTGCGCCCTCTCGTCACAAGCCGTGACCTTAAAGCCCCCTGTGAGCCTTACTATCTTGCCGAAGCAAGCGTCGATAACAGGAACGTTCGCCCTGAGTGCGTCATAAAGCTCCTGCTGAAAAGCCCCCTCAGGCGCAAGCCTGTAATGAAACCCCGACTCTCTGTCAGAGCCTGCCGTGTTCGGCACAAATTCACGGACCTTCTTTCTGAAAATACTCATTTTCTCTCCTTTCTTTCTGTACACTTTTTTGTACTAATGCTCAACTGTCAGTACAAAAAAATCGTCCTTTTCACGTCCCAGACATTCTGCCGCAAAGTATCTCATATCGTCCATGGCGTGATCGTTCTCTTTAACAGGTGCGTCCTTTCCCGCCTTTTCGTCCCAGCGGTAAAGATTTATCTCACGAAGCGTATCCCTGCACCTGCGGTTTATCCTTATCCTGCCGTCCTTTATGCAGTCTGACACAAGCCTGATACCCGAAACAACGTCGTTCTTTGCAGGCTGGACAGTGAATTTTCCGTGCCTGCGTATGCACTGTATGAAAGAAGCTGCCGAGGGGTCGCAAATGACCTTTTCGATGCAAAGCCCGTCGGCAAGCTCTTCAAGCCCCTTGTAATGCTCCTCGTCAGTTTTCTGCATACCTTCACGTCGAGAATCATAGTAATACTCCCTGAGCCTGTACCACACACCACCACTCTCGCCCCAAAGCCCGAAGCTTGAAGGATTTACAGTGCCGTAATCACAGCTTATAACATACCGCTCGCACTGTATATCCCCCTCAAAGACGTTTTTCTCCTCGTCGAACATAGGGTAAACAAGCCCCTCTGCCGCCGTCCATTTGCCAAGTACAAAACGCTCATAAAACGTCCCCGTATATATCCTGTGATAGCGTTCTATCACCGCCCGGTCAAGGGTCGGATTGTCCTCCAGTACAAAATGCCTGTAGATAAGACGTTTTTCCTCCGCCTTGTCTATCCATTCTTTCTTGAACCAGTGGTAAGGATTGTCAGGATTGCAGTTGAACCACAGCTTGCTCCCCGCCACAGAACACCTTGCCACAGCCTGCTCGATAAAGCTTCTGGGCATAAGTGCCGCCTCGTCAAGAAGCACCCCCGCAAGGGTCACGCCCTGAATAAGTGAGGGCGAGCCTTCGTCCCTGCCGCCAAAGTAGTAAAACCTGTTTTTCCTGCCGCAAAAGCTCACGTCCATATAGTTCTTTGACGTGACCTCTACCGCCGTCATGCCCATGGATTTCATGTACTCTCTGAGTGCAGGCAGGATATTCCTTTTCAGCGACACGATAGTTTTTGAGCATAGCCCAAAAATGCACTCGTCAAAGTTAGTCATTGCCCATGTCATAAAAGACGCCGACAAACAAAAGGTCTTGCCCGATCTGACCGCACCGTCACAGATTATCCCGTCGTAATCACTAAGCTCCCGTGCCGTCCACCATCTGAAAACAAACCTCTGATTTTCCGACAGCCTTGTTATTTTCACAAGCTATCACCGTCCCTGCCATAAATGCTCTCGATAAGTCGCTTCGACTCACCACCGCCGTCAAGCTGAGGCGCAAGCTCCCCGAGCTTTTCCAAGGCTTTCTGCCTGTCAAAAAACTTGATCTCCAAAACGTTCTTTCCGCTGATCTTTATCTCACTCACATTGAAAAGATCCATGCCCATGATGTCCCTTGCCGTCATGTTCTCAGCGTCAAAAACAAGCTTTACAGCGTCATTCACCGCCCCGAAAGCTATCCTGTTAAGCCCTCGCTTCACATAAGAAAGGGTGTCGCTGTCAGCCTCCTCCAGCTTTTTAAGCTCCGCCTCCGTTTCTGCCGAGTGCAGAAGCTCAAGCCCCCTGTCCTCAGCCTCCTCCGCCCTTGCACCGGTGTGCAAAGCCGCTTCACGAAGATTTCTCAGATAGAAGAAAAATCTCGCAAATCTTTTCTGTTCGCCTGCCATATCGTTCCTCCTTTTTTAATTTCTGCGAAAGATGTACCACCATATCTTAACGGCTCTCAAAAAACATCTCTCACTTATCCCGAAAAACGCCCCTTTTGTTGCATAAAAAATGCAACAATTGCAGAAATGTTGCCAAATTAAATCATTTATCATTTGTTTGCATAAATCGTCCTGCCCAAAACTGTGCAAAAGCCACATACTTTCATGAACAGAAAAACTATTGGTAAAAAGAAATACTTTTATTTTTTTGAGCCGTTTCGTACTATTACTGCACCTTATTTCAGACAAATATGTAAGTCATGCGAAACTTTCAATATACCTTATGAAAAAAAGTATATATTACTTGACAAAAGCCGAAAAAATAGTACAATAGTAAGTGTATGACACAAATTTGAAGAACAACGCAGGAGGTAAAAATATGAAAATGAGAGGTATCTATTCCTCAGTAACAGATATCAGACGAAAAGTCTTTACAGAGGTGGCAAGACTTGCCTATGAAGAGGGCGATTATGCCGAAAAGATCGCAGAGCTTCCTTATAAGATAGTACCTGGAAGCAAGGCTGTTTACCGTGAGTCTATCTTCCTTGAAAGAGCTATCGTTGAAGAAAGGCTCCGTCTTGCTATCGGTCTGCCCCTAAGACCGATCGAGGAGCATAAGTCTGTGGCTGACGGCATTGAAGAAAGTGCGATCGCAGAAAAGTATTACGATCCACCGCTTGTAAACATAATCAAGTTTGCCTGCAACGGCTGTCCTGAAACTCATTATCATGTTACCGACTGCTGTCAGGGCTGTCTTGCACACCCATGTCAGGAAGTCTGTCCAAAGGGTGCCATAACCATCAAGCATGGCAAGTCAGTAATAGATCAGTCTAAGTGTATAAAGTGCGGCAGATGTCAGAGCGTCTGTCCATACAATGCAATAAACAAAATGGAAAGACCATGCGCAAGAGCTTGCGGCATGGACGCTATCGGCTCAGACGAAGAGGGCAAGGCAAAAATAGATTATGACAAATGCGTATCCTGCGGAATGTGTCTTGTAAACTGTCCATTCGGCGCTATCGTAGACAAGGGACAGATATTCCAGCTTATAACAGCAATGAAGAAAAAGAAGAAGGTCATCGCTATCGTAGCACCTGCATTTGTAGGTCAGTTCGGACCAAAGGCAAGCCCTGAAAAGCTCACAGCGGCAATGAAGAAGCTTGGCTTTGCAGACGTGGTCGAGGTAGCAATAGGTGCAGACCTTTGTTCCATCGAGGAAGCAAAAGACTTCATGAGAGAAGTTCCTGAACATCAGCCATTCATGGCGACATCATGCTGTCCTGCATGGTCAGTAATGGCGAAGAAGCTTTTCCCTACCCTTGCCCCATACATTTCAATGGCTTTGACCCCAATGGTACTTACAGCAAGAATGCTCAAAAAGGACGATCCTGACGCTTGTATCGCATTTATCGGACCATGTGCGGCAAAGAAGCTTGAAGCTTCAAGACGTACTATTCGCAGCGACGTAGACTTTGTGCTTACCTTTGAAGAACTCATGGGAATGTTCAATGCCAAGGGCGTAACATTTGAAGACATTACAGATGAAGAAAAGGTAGATCTTTGCGAGGGTACAGGTGACGGACGTGGCTTTGCAGTAAGCGGCGGCGTAGCAAAGGCAGTAGCAGACGTTATCCACAAGCTTGACCCGGAGCGTGAGGTCAAGGTAGTATCAGCGCAGGGACTTAAAGACTGCCGCAAGCTTCTCACCCTTGCGAAAGCAGGCAAATATGACGGCTATCTTCTCGAGGGCATGGCTTGTCCTTGCGGCTGTGTAGCAGGTGCAGGTACACTTCAGGCGGTGGAAAAGAGTACAGCGCTTGTAAACAAATATGTAAAGGACGCACCTTTACAAAACTCCCTTGACTCCAAGTACGAGATCAATCTTGATCTTATCACCGAGCCGCATGATGACAAATAAGAGATAGAATTGAAACGGACAGCGTTATACTGTCCGTTTTTTGACTATATGTATTAAATAGAATAATTTCAGAATTAGAACAACAAATCTTTTTATGGTCACCAACATAAAGCAACTCTCAAAACAAGAAATAGGAGGAGAAAAAAATGGGTCTTAGGTATAGAAAAAGCATAAATTTAGGTGGAGGATTTAGAATAAATCTTAGCAAATCAGGAATTGGTTACAGTTGGGGTGTTAAAGGATATCGTGTTACTAAAACCGCCAAAGGAACTAAAAGAACAACAGCATCAATTCCCGGCACAGGAATTTCATATGTCCACGAAAGCAGTAAAAATAACAAAAGTCAGTCTGAAAATAGATATCCAAAATCAATAGACAATAATCATTATGATACACAAAATATCATAAATAATGTAGCAACTGCAATGGTATCTGAGGGATTGGAAGATATGCTGGCTTCTGCAAGTAAAACATTAAAAATTAATAAAGTATCAACTATTGGATTGTTGATATCTATTATTTGCGGTTTTATTTTTCCCGCAATGTTTCTATTTACCGCTATTTTTCTCGCTTTAAAAATCTATGTCAAAACAAAAGGCACTATTGATTTAGATTATTCAATTGATGAAGATCAAAAATCCATTGTAGATGAGCGAATGAAACCAATGATTAAGATTACTCAATGTACAAAAGTTTGGCGAATAATGCAAACTAGCAAAGTAATTGATAAAAAGTACACTTCTGGTGCTAGTAACACAGTTAATAGAACAGATTGTCAAACCTCAACGAAAGCGCCTTTTCCGTTTAAGGCTAACATTCAAGTTGCCTCTTTTAAGGCTGGAAATGAAACCTTGCTATTTATGCCTGATAAGCTCTTTATTATGCAAGGAAGTAAGATTGGTGCATTGAATTATTCAGATATATCCTCAAATAAATATACAACACGTTTTGTTGAGAGTGGAAACGTACCTAGGGACGCTCAAATAGTCGATAAAACGTGGAGATATGTCAATAAGTCGGGCGGTCCAGATAGACGATTTAAAGATAACAGAGAGTTGCCGATTTGTTTATATGGAAAACTTGAGCTTCATTCAAGGTCTGGACTTAATACAGTTATTATGTACTCTAACGCCAAAATCAATAATTAATTATCTTGCAAAGTGCAGCGCTGCCATTCCTCACTCCTCACTCCTCACTTAAACTCCTGTAGGTTTGTCAATCATATTGGACACTATTATTAAGAAATTCGATAGGCGA
>NZ_QTWZ01000013.1:0-74071 GCF_003461385.1 Ruminococcus sp. AF17-1AC | reverse complement strand
GCCTATCGAATTTCTTAATAATAGTGTCCAATATGATTGACAAACCTACATATAAGTAATCAAAAAGAATCAATAAATAACGGAAATAAATAAAAATTATTTTTACATAATTCGACCGATATATAGATTTACTCTTTATAAGGCTTTGTACATCTAGTATATTTTAGACCGCTGATTTTTGTGCATTTGTAACGAAATTTTATAGAAAGTCGTTTTTGTAAGCTCGAAATTTGACTATGTTTTTAACTTACGCTATAATTAATTATAGAAAGAAAACAACAATTAAGGTCTTTCACATATATAATAATTTGCTAAAAAAGCGGAAAGGGGTAATTATGAAAAGAAATATTAAAAAGATAGTAGCAGGCATTATTGCCTCTCTTATTATAACTTCAAATAATACGTTTGCTGTATTTGCATCGAATAGTGAATATCTGGACGACGCAGCTAATGCATATATTGAACAGATAAAAGATCAGGATACGCTGACCAAGACAAAAAGCATTCTGAGTTATGCTTCCAAAATGGACGGCACAACCGAGAACTGCGTTACAGCGGCACTCAACGTATACAACTTATGTGAAGCAGCAGGAATAAGATGCCACGTTAGAACAAGTGCTAACAGTGATAGCTTTGGTGCTCAGAACCACGTTAACAACGTAATAGACGTTGACGGAACATCATATATCGCAGATGTAAGCATGGGTTCCAAGCATATTATTTTCTTTAAGGCAACAGAATACAAGTACTTTTACAAGGATACTGGCTTTTCAGACGGCAAGTTCGTATACAGAACAGGCAGCGATGGTAATTACATCGTTTCTGAGTGTCTTAAGTGGGACTATAATGACGTAGTTATTCCAACACAAACTGTCAATCCTTTAACCGGTGAAACAGTAAAAGTAACTGCAGTTGAACAAACAGAGTTCGTAGATTCAAACGCAGTAAGGAGCGTTTTATAACCTCAAGAGTCTTGAAAAGGTAACTCTTAATGATAAAATAACTTGTATTCCAGATCATGCATTTGCCGGTTGCGAGAAATTGGCTAACATTAATCTTGATAACATAGTATCTTACGGAACGGGAAGCTTTGCAAATACTAATGTCTCCAGTTTTATTCTAAAAACAGGGACATCACTTGGAGATGCCACATTTCATAGCAATCCTTCTCTTACATCACTTGTACTAAATGAAGATCTTACCAAAATTCCATATGGAATACTAATGGATTGCACTGGTTTGACAAGTTTGTATATACCAGCATCGGTGAAGGAAATAGACAAGCTGGCGTTTGCTGGTTGTAAAAATCTTATTCTAACCATTCCGGACTCGGTTGAGACTTTCAATTACAACTGCTTTGAAGATGTCAAAATGGTCTACTGCACATCCAACAGTGCCTGCGCTAAGTATTGTGAAGAAAACGGCGTAAAGTATAAGCTTACAGACGTTGCCCCACCAAATGCAAATGATTTTGAGGTAACTCTTTCTGAAGACTCTTTTGTATATAGCGGTTATGAGGAAAAGCCAGAGAATGTTACTGTATACTATAAAGGAAAAGAACTCTGGGGAGCAAGCCCATATGTGGATAATCCAGATTATTCGGTTCAGTATACGAACAATATAAATGCAGGAACAGCTTCCGTCGTTATAACCGGTATGGGTGATTATATCGGTACAAAGGTCGTTAACTATACGATCAATCCTCTTGTTCTCACAAGCAAGAGCTCAAGAATAAACTTCGCCGACGGTTCAATGGGACAGTATAAATGTACCGGCTCAGAGATAAAGCCAAAGATCAATGTGTTTAAGAGTGACAATGATACACGTCTGACTGAAGGCAAGGATTATACAGTATCCTACTCGGATAACATAAATGTAGGGACAGGAACTATAAAAGTAACCTTTATGGGTAACTATACAGGCTCCATTTCCAAAACATTTAAAATAACCCCAGCTCATCAGCACACATTTGGCTCTTGGAAAATAACAAAGGCCCCTACTTGCACAACTGACGGAGAGCAGAAGAGAAGCTGTACAAGTAAGGACTGCGGTTATTATACTGAAACAGCAACGATTCCAGCTAAGGGACATTCATATAAGATAACAAGTGAAGCCAATCCTTGCACCGGTGGTAAGGTAACATATACTTGTTCAAAGTGTGGTGACTCATATACAGAAGACGTTGCAGCTCAGGGACATAAGTATGTTGATACGGTTGTTGCTCCAACTTGCACAACTGGCGGATATACACTTCACACTTGTTCTGTATGTAAAAAATCTTACAAGGATAACGAAACTCAGCCAACTGGTCATAAGTATATAACTAATACAGTTGAAGCTACTTGTGAGACAGACGGATATACTGAAAAAAAGTGTTCTAATTGCGATTATTATACAAAAACCATTATTCCTAAGAAGGGACACACTCCTTCTTCCGAATGGACAGTAATAAAGCAGACTACTTGCGCTGAAGCTGGTGAGCAGGTAAGATACTGTACTACCTGCAACAAGATCATTGAAAGAAAATCCATAGATAAGCTTGCTCATACACCTGCAGACGAATGGATAATAACAAAACAGCCAACTTGTGCTGAGCCTGGTGAACAGGTAAGATACTGTACGATCTGTGGAAATGTCGCTGAAAAGCAGGAGATAACAAAGCTTCCTCATACGTCAAGTGATTGGATAATCGATAAGGAAGCGGCTCCGGGTATAGCAGGCTCCATGCATACAGAGTGTACAGTGTGCCATGAAAGGCTTGAAACGGCAACAATACCGGCTCTTGCTAGGATAGATATAAGTGAAGCAGACGCTACGCTTTCAACGTCAATATATGAATATGACGGTGGATATATGAAGCCTGGCGTTGTTGTAAAGCTAAACGATACATTACTTGTCGCAGGTAAGGATTATACTGTATCATATATCAATAATAAGAAGGTTGGTACGGCAACCGTGATCGTTAACGGAATTGTACAGTATACTGGTTCTATTTCAAAGACCTTTACTATAAATCCTGCAAAGCAGAACATTCAGAAGATTGAAACCAGATACGGCGGTTTCTTTGTGGACTGGGCTCAAAAGGGAAGTGCTACTGGTTATGAAATTCAGTATGCGACAAACTATGGCTTTACAAACGCTGAAACAAAGAGACTTACGGCAAATAAGCCGGATACAGTCACAATAAGCGGTCTTTATCGTGGACGCAATTACTTTGTAAGAGTACGTTCTTACACTATTGTAAGAGGTTCTACATACTATGGAGAATGGTCTCCTATAAAGAACGTGGTAACAGCGTCCAAGAATATGTCTTCTGTGTCTATCTCAAATATTTCTACCAAGAGTTTTACCGGTAAGGCTATTGCACAGTCAGCAAAGCTCAAGTATAAAAGAAGTACACTAAAAAACGGCAGAGATTACACGGTTTCATACAGCAGCAATAAGAATGTAGGCACAGCTACTATTAAGTTTACTGGCAAGGGCTCATATGGCGGTGTTGTAACTAAGACCTTTAAGATAAACCCTGCAAAGCAGAATATACAGAAGCTTAAGTCAAAGAGCAGATCATTCTTTATCGACTGGGCTCAAAAGGGAAGTGCTACTGGTTATGAAATTCAGTATGCGACAAATTCCAAGTTCAGCGGAGCTAAAAAGGTAACTGTTACAAACAACAAGACCGATAAAAAGACCATTTCCAAGCTGAGTGGCAAGAAAAAGTATTACGTTCGTGTAAGGTCCTACACAACTGTAAAGGGTAAAAAGTACTATGGTGCATGGTCCTCTACAAAGAGCGTCACTACTAAGAAATAACGCTTATTTCCTAATATTCTCCTTTATTATATTTTTAGGGTATGGGTTTTCGGACTCATACCCATTTTTCTTCATATACAAAGAAAAGCGGCACCCTCTTTTCAGAGGATGCCGCTTCTTATCTTATTTTTCGTTCCAATACATTTTTAGATAGTTTTCAGTTTCACTACAAAAAAACTACGCAAGATATTTTTTAGTGTGTTCTGTCTGCTTAAATAGAAGTCTGCCATCAGGCAATCTCTTGATATAAAGAACAAGAGGCATAGGTGTTTCGTCAAGCAATCCCAACCCTTTTCTAACGCTTTCACTATCGGGGTCAAAATACTGTAAAAACAGATCGTCTTTACCCCAGCATTGAGAAAGACTCTTTGCTTTTTCAAAGCTATATCCATTTTTGTCGCAAAAGTTTTTTATTTCCTGTGACCAGTCGTCAAATCTCTTACACATAGTATCACCCTTTCTCAAACGTGCGGAAATTTCCTTTGGAATCATAGATAACGCTACTGTTCTGTGAGAAGCATTTCAGTATCTCTTTATCACCTGTTGACGGCATCATAACGTTTATATCTATCCCGGGGTGCGTATGACCACTCCAACGATAGCCATGAGCTGCAAGTTTTTTAGCCTGTTCGATATCAAGATTTACCATTAAGGAATTACCACGAATTATGAGTCTATCCTTGCCCTTTGTGAACAATGCAAACTCATCTCCTGTGTGAGCAGTCAACGCCGAAAGATCAGCCATATTAACGCTTTTCTTATCGACTATTACTTTGCTGCCAAACTCAGAAAGCTTTTCGAGTAGATCCTTTTGGCAATTATTAAGCTAATACCAAAAGTAAGAACAGCGTTTGGATTGCCCTTACCTGTATGTTTCTGCTCAATAGGCAATTCAATAGTTTTTTCTATTGAATTTATCATTATATTTTCAACTACCTTTCTATCATTATACCTCTTTTCAAAGGATTCTGTCAAGTTTATTTTTCCTCTGTTGCTGACCTCAACAAAAGAAAAAGGTCAACAAAAAAGAGAGCATCTTATATTTAAGACACTCTCTACTGAAGACATATTAACTTGTATTTATATTATACCGCATAGCCGAATGACGCAGTATAATAAAACTTGACAAGTTACAATCAAAAGTCCATAAAAAAGTCCCTCGGCTAACCACCGAGGGACTTTCATTTATGTCAGAAAGATTACTTTGTCATTGCTGCAACTTCGTCAGCGAAGTTCTCTTCCTTCTTCTCTACGCCTTCGCCTCTCTCGAAACGAACGTACTCAACAACGTCGATCTTGCCGCCAAGCTTCTTAGCTACAGACTCAACGTACTTGCCAACAGATACCTTATCATCCTTAACGAATGCCTGCTCAAGGAGGCAGTTCTCAGAATAGTATTTGCCGATCTTACCGTCGATGATCTTGTGCTTAACCTGCTCAGGCTTGTTAGCCATCTTAGGATCCTCAGCCATCTGAGCCAGCATGATCTCTCTCTCCTTGTCAAGAGCGTCAGCAGGAACAGCCTCTCTGTTCAGATATGCAGGATTCATAGCTGCAACCTGAAGTGCACAGTCCTTACCAGCAGCAAGGAGCTCAGCATTGTCAGCTGCTATATCAGAATCAAGCTTTACCATAACGCCAATGCTGCCTGCACCGTGAACGTAAGGAACAAGAATGCCTTCCATTCTCTTGAATCTTCTGATTACCATGTTCTCTCTGATCTTGATGAACAGATCCTGAAGTGTCTCTTCAACTGTCTTGTCACCACCGCTGATCTTTGTTGCTTTAAGTGCGTCAACGTCAGCAGGGTTTGTCTCGATTACTGTATCAGCAACTGCTGCAACGAAAGCCTTGAACTCATCATTGTTAGCAGCAAAGTCTGTTTCGATGTTTACTTCAAGAACGCAGCCTACGTTGCCCTTAACTACAGCTGTGCAGATACCCTCTGCTGCAACTCTGCCGCTCTTCTTAGCCTGTGTAGCAAGTCCCTTTTCACGGAGAAGTGTTACTGCCTTTTCCATATCGCCGTCAGCTTCTACAAGAGCCTTCTTGCAGTCCATCATGCCAACGCCTGTTGCTGTCATAAGTTCTTTGATCTCTGCTACGGATACCTTACCCATTATTATTCCTCCTAGTGTTTTATATCGAAATAGGCAGACAAATATACTATAAATGCCTGCCTGAAATTTCAGCTCTTATTCAGCAGCCTCGTCAGCTTCTTCCACCTTATCTGCCTCTTCAGCGGACTCAGCGTCCTCACCCTGTCTGCCTTCGATTATAGCGTTAGCCATGCAACCAGCGATAAGCTTAACCGCTCTGATAGCGTCATCGTTACCTGGGATAACATAATCAACATCGTCAGGATCGCAGTTTGTGTCAACGATAGCTACTACAGGTATGCCAAGCTTCTTAGCCTCTGCTACAGCGATCTTTTCCTTTCTTGGGTCAACAACGAAAAGTGCGCCTGGAAGCTTCTTCATGTTCTTGATACCGCCCATGAACTTTTCAAGCTTTTCTATCTCAAGCTTCAGCTTAACAACTTCCTTCTTAGGGAGAAGGTCGAATGTGCCGTCCTCTTCCATTGTGTGGAGCTGCTCAAGTCTCTTGATTCTCTGCTGGATCGTCTTGTAGTTTGTCATCATACCGCCGAGCCATCTTGCATTTACATAATGTGCATTAGCTCTCAGTGCCTCTTCCTTGATAGAATCTCCAGCCTGCTTCTTTGTACCTACGAAAAGTATCTCTTCGCCATTAGCTGAGATGTCACGGATAAACATATAAGCTTCTTCAAGCTTCTTAACGGTCTTCTGAAGATCGATGATGTAAATTCCGTTTCTTTCTGTGAAAATGTATGGAGCCATTTTAGGGTTCCATCTTCTTGTCTGGTGACCAAAGTGTACACCAGCTTCAAGAAGCTGCTTCATTGATACTACTCCCATTGTAGTAACCTCCTGTTTGGTTTTAGATTTCTGCTTTTGCAGATGTTTTTATCCTCCGGACGGCTTTACTTGCTTTCACCTGTCTTATGGCAGGACCAACGGCAAAAACCTGTCCGTGCGAATTGCTTTAATATTATATCATATTTTCTATTTCATTTCAAGAGCTTTCGACAATTTATTTTAACAAATTTTCGATTTTTACAGTTCTGCTCTTTGTGCATACTGCACTATCGTTGAATTTTACAAGTATGGTATCTTCGCCGATAAGCTCGATATCCGAGCATTTTATGATAATATCCTCATCTCTTCCCATAATACCGAAAGCCCTTGGTTTGCCATAGACGATCAGTGAAACTATATTCGCTCCCTGAGTATCCATTTCTATATCATCAACATAGCCTATTTTCAGTCCTGTTCGCATATTGACGACCTCTTTATTTCGTAAGCTTGAAAAACTACATATCATGAAACCTTCCCCTTTCAAAAAAAGTGCATACCCTTTATAATAGGTATGCACTTTGGGGATCGTCCTATGTATGATCGTTTTTGTTTTTGTAATACATCTCCAACTGATCGTTATACAAATGCTTTATATATAAAGCTATGGTGTTTATGTACATTGCATTTGTAGGCTTTGTTCCGTTAGCAAGGCAACTTTCAAAAAGCATTTGCTTATCCACAGGCTTCATTTTTTCCCAGCCTGAAACTATAGCACTTCTTGTTGAGCGTTCAATAGCTGCAGTATTTTTTCCGTATTGTTTTTCAATGTCCTTATAAAGTTCGCCTATTTGTACTTTATTACCGTTATATTTGAATATAATAAGGAATATCATGTAGTAGATATGGTCATATCCTGAATGCTTTCGGTTTATGCCCGTTGATGTTATGATCCTATGTATCTCCTTTGAAATATTCTGTCTAAGGATATCAGGATCGACAGGTATCCTTTTTAGCTTGTCAAGCATATAGTGGCATACGTTCTTAGCGTCGTATGGCATAAGTATGTGCAGAATATCATCATAATCGAGAAGAATACGGATCGTTTCTGTGTCATCATAGGTGTAGATGTTATATATTATGGGATGAATGTCATCTTCATGAAGTATTTCACGAAAATGCAGAAGCTTTTTATATCCCAGCTTACAGCAGTCAATAACGATAACGTCAGGAGTATATTTTACAGCACCTATCTCAAGCTCTATTTCAGTATCACCGCATATATGGACCTTTGTACCATTGCGTTTCAGTTCCTCGGTCAACAGTTTATGCTGGCCGTCATATGACTCGGAAATAAGGACCGAATAATCAGTCAGCATACACTTCAACTCCCTTATGACGATTTAACATAACAACTCATATATATATTATATCAAATTTTTGGACTACAAGCAACTTTAATGGCACATTATTAATCAAATTGTTTCAAAAACGTGACCTTAATGTAATTGTATATAACAAAAATATTCATAAATGTCGATTTAACGTATTGCGACAGACGTTAGATACTTTTCTTGATGTGTTCCAATGCACCTTTTTCAAGCCGTGATACCTGTGCCTGAGAGATGCCAATATTTTTTGCTACCTCCACCTGAGTTTGTCCTTTGAAAAAGCGCAGGAAGAGTATATTACGTTCACGAGGCTGAAGCTCGCTCATGGCTTGCTTCAATGAAAGCTCTTCCAGCCAGCTTTTATCGTCACAGTTGTCGCTCACCTGATCCAATACATAAAGAGCATCGCCGTTGTCAGAATACACAGGCTCATAGAGTGAAACCGGGTCGGTTATGGCTTCAAGGGCAATGACCACCTGACTAGGCTTTTCGGTGATAGTGTCTGCTATCTGCTCAACAGTAGGCTCTTTCTGGTTTTCACATATGAGCTGTTCTTTCGCCTGCATTGCTTTATAAGCAAGGTCACGGAGAGAACGGCTCACCCTCATGGGTTGAAAATCACGAAGAAATCTTCTAAGCTCTCCTGCTATCATAGGCACAGCGTAGGTAGAAAACTTCACATCAAGAGAGGTATCGAAATTATCTATCGCCTTGATAAGCCCCACAACACCAACCTGAAAAAGGTCGTCAGGGGAGTCGCTTCGGCTCACAAACTTCTGCAAAACGCTCAGCACGAGCCTGAGATTGCCGTTTATAAGCTCCTCACGGGCTTTCTTGTCACCTGAATGGGCTTTTTTCAAAAGCTCCAGCTTTTCCGACTCTTTCAGCGTTTTCAGCTCATTGGTGTTAACTCCGCTTATCTCAACTTTATTGTACTGCATCGCACGCTCCTGTTAAAAAGCAGCATTTTATGCTGCCGTGATAATATAATTATTACCTTTCGATCAGGAACTATACAGATATTTTTCAGGAAAATCTGACCATAAAAAAATGCAGAGCCGTGTGACTCTGCATTAGTTCTATTCTTTTCTGTCGCTCTTGCGCTGATAGTAGACCGCTAGTATCGCTGTTATTATGGCTGATATGCAAAATGCCAACAGAAGCTTGTTGGATATTTTTCTGTTTATGAAATTCATTGTAGGGTTGAGTATATCCAATATCCAGAATACAATGAACATTCCCGCAAGTATTATCGTGATATGTGGGAGAATTTTGCTTAGTCTTTTCATTTTTATCCTCCTATATAGATAATGTCGCTGAGGTCACGTCCACCGCCGTCAGGAGCGTTCACAATGCTGTTGTTGAAGTACATCATAGCGGACTTTCCACCGTCAAGATTGAACGCAGACATACAGCCCTCATCGCTCATGATAGCCGCAAGCTCGCTGAGAGTTGCGCCCTTTGAGTAGCCTTCGTTTCTGCCGTCAACTGTCACGAAAATATAGTGGCCTGCCGACACACAGCCGATAGCTGAACGTGGATTTGCACTGTTAAGATATTTTGTTGTGTTGAACGTTTCAAGAACGTTGCCACTTCCGTCAAGAAGTGCAGGACCAAAGTTCCAAGCCTGCCATGCACCTTTTGCTATAACAGCGTCGCTGTCATATTCAGACGGGGAGTAGGTCTGCATTGTGCCGTCTGTGAACAGCACGCACACGTCTGCGTCGTTGACATCATCACGGTATTTTATACCGTTTCTTATAACGATACTGCGTTCTGAATTACCATAGAAATCACCGTTTATGGCGAAAAGAGCGTTGTTTTCCACCGCCATACTGAATACTGAGTCCTTGATGTTCTTACCGAATTCTCCGTCTGCAAAGGCGGCTTTTATCTCGCTTGCGCTTGTGACATAAACATCAGCCACAAAATAGGTTATCTTGTTGCTGCCATCACCGATAGATTTTTTGTATACTGTCACCTGAGCATTGTCAGTTGAAGCCGAGCCAAGCTCCTCAGAGGTTATGGCACCGTTTGTTATACTGCTTATAGCATTCTGGTCTGAACGATAGTCGGCAGTGTCCTGATTGCCCCAGTTTCTGTGGTTCGTCTGCTCAGTACGCAGTGTGGTTGTAGCCTTTTCTGCCTGCGGAGCTGTTGTGGTAACTGCAGGCTCGCTATCGTCCTGTGCTGTGCCTTCTTTCTGCGAGTTGTCAGCCGCATTTGGCAAGGTGAAGCTACCTTCTGCGGAGCTGTCAACTGTTGCGATCACTTCTCCCTTTACTCCTGAACTTTGCGGCATAACGTAGTCAAAAAGCATGAACACGCCTATCGCTGCCGCTGTAAGCACAACGTCTGTTATGATCATTGCCCAGACAGGCATTGGCTTTTTTGTCTTATTCGTCAATTTTTCTTTCCCTCTTTCTGAAAACAAAACTTTTTTGCGCCGCCCAGCTTATAAAGAAAAGCAGCACTTCTATAAGTATTTTGCTGATATATTTGTTGTGTATGAGATATTTCACACATAGCTCTAGCATTATTGTGTTTGCAGCTAGTATGAATGCGGCAAGCAGAAAGTATTTTGCGGCTGTCTTTACAATGCCTTCCTTATTTTTAAAGACGAACTTTTTGTTCATGGAAAAGTTGAAAATGGAGCTTATCACTCTTGCGCATATGTTAGAAAACGCTACGCTCCCGCTTATCATTGCGAAAATGCTGTAGAAAATATAGTCCACGCAGAAGCTAAGAAGTGATGAGCAGGAGAATTTCAGTATATCCTTGTATATCCTCCATGAGTCTTTGATAGGATTAAAATGTGATGACTCGTTTTTGCCAAGGTAAACTGTTTCGATAGGCACTTCATAGAATCTTATGCCTTCTCTTGCACATTCAAGTAGCATATTCATCTCAAACTCATATCTGTCACCGTTTACCGACAGCATAAAAGGTATGAGCTTTGAGGAAAAGCCACGCAAGCCCGTCTGCGTATCGCTTACCTTTACTCCTGCGGCAAATGAGAAAACGAATTTTGTGATGTTGTTGCCGAATTTGCTTCGAAGTGGTATCTTTCCTGAAAATCTGCGACAACCCATAATAAGCTTGTCAGGGGAGCTTTTCAGGGCTTCCGACACCCTTATTATATCCTCCACCTTGTGCTGTCCGTCTGCGTCTGCAATGACGATGCCCACAGTGTCGGCTTCATGCTCTTTTATGTATTCAAGTGCGGTTTTTATGCCACGCCCCTTGCCTTTGTTTACCTCATGGGTGAGAACTATGGCTTTTTTTGCGGCTTCGGCAAAAATCGGCAGCTTATCCTTGCCGCTGCCGTCATTAATGACAATTATATGAAAATCGGTCAATGAAGATATATCGTCAATAACAGCCAGCATTTTTTCATCAGGCTCATAAGCGGGTATCACCGCATAAAATCTATCTATCGCCAAGATATCTTCTCCTTTCATTTATCGTATGGTCTAAGTATATCACATATGCTTTAAAAATACAATAAAACTTCTGAAGAATTTATACATAGTTTATCTGTCGAAATTTTGCGAAAATGAAATTGTGTCAGTATTATTGACAAAATAATAAAAATGTCGTATAATAAAAGATACAATAAAAAATGTACAAATTAATTCAGCAAACGGAGGATTTGATTTCATGGAATATAGAGTTCTTGAAACACGTTCAGCCGATATTCTCACTAAGTACTACAGTAACGAGATAGACAGCTTTCTTAATGCCTGCCATGAAGACATTCTGTGGATAGGTCCCGCTGAGAAGCATGTGATACGCACCAGAAAGGCGCTTGTTGATGCTTTTTCGCAAGAAGAACACAAGCTTGAGTTTGTGCTCAGCGACCTAAAGGTGTTTTCCATAGGTCTTACTGAAAGATCCTGCGAGGTCATAATGTTTTTCATTTTGGATACGATTTGGCCTGACAGCAGTGTTGGGAGAGCAGATCAAAGGATACAGTTTTCATGGGTGAGTGAGAACGGCGAGGAAAAAATAAAGCTTTGTCACATTTCCAATGCCATTAAGTATGATGAACGTGACAGGATATATCCTGTACATTATGAAGAAATATACAAGAAAAATGTCTGTTCAGGTGAAAGGCGTACAAAGAGAGTGATAGTAAATGGCGTAGACAGGTCGCTTGTTTTTCTGGATAGGTCATGGATAGCTTATGTGGAAAGCAGTGGCAGTCACTGCGTCATATATACCATTGACGGCTCATTTGAATCAGTGCAGAGCCTTAAGGTGTTTGAAAGACGATATAGGGATATGTTTGTGCGCTGTCATGAAAATTATCTTGTAAATCCTGAATATGTAAGCCGTATAAGCCGTTACAGAATAGAACTTACATATGGCAAGGTGATCCCTATTTCTGAGAAGAATTATACTGCTGTGAAAACAAAATTATCCCATATAACATAAAAACTGGTGAACATTTTGCGTGTTCGCCAGTCTTTTAATCAGCATATTTTTTCTAAATTTCGCCGTATGGATTTTATTATCCGCTTTTCAAGTCTTGATATGTAGGATTGGGATATACCGACTTCATCAGCGACCTGCTTCTGGGTCATTTCTTTTTTGCCTGAGAGCCCGAATCGCATTTTCATTATCTGCTTTTCACGAGGGCAGAGCTTTTCGATCTCCTCCAGAAGAAGCTGTTTCTCAACTTCGCTTTCTATGCCCTTGTTCACGGTGTCGTCATCGGTGCCTAGAATATCGGATAAAAGCAGCTCGTTGCCGTCCCAGTCAACATTCAGCGGTTCGTCTATGGATATTTCATTTTTATACTGATTTGATTTTCTCAGAAACATAAGTATCTCGTTTTCTATGCACCGTGAAGCATAGGTCGCAAGCTTGATGTTTTTATCAGGACAGAAGGTGTTCACAGCCTTGATAAGCCCTATAGAGCCTATTGAGATAAGATCCTCTATGCCTGTGCCTGTTGACTCAAACTTCTTTGCTATATATACCACAAGCCTGAGATTATGCACGATAAGCAGTTCTCGGGCTTTTTTTGGGTCTGTTTCAAGAAGTTCAAAGGCTTTTTTCTCTTCCTCTTTGTTTAGGGGCGGCGGTAACGAATCTGCACCATTTAGGTAATCTATAGTTTCGGGGTCGTCTGAAAACAAACGGCTCAAAAATCTGTTCAGCCCTAGAGCAAGTGTTTTAAGTGTGGTCATTTGTATTCCTCCTGTATTATCCCAGCAATGCGGGGTTGAATATAGCCCGTGACTTTCCGTTCAGCGAGGGTTTTATGCCCACATAGCACCTGACGTTGTGTACACGGTCTTTATCGTCGATTATCTTTACGCTCCCTGCGGCGGTGATGTGGATAATTCCCTCTCCGCTGACAGTAGAGCAGGGGATAAGCCTGAAACCGCTTAGAGGGTCAGGCTCGTCACGGTCAAGGTCATAGTGATAGAAAAGCCTGTCACAGCAGAAAACCACCACCGGTGTGCCTGTGAAGCTGTCGCAAAGCCTGTTCCCACTGTCGCAAATGGCAGGAACTTTTACTATACAGCCACCATTTTCGTATATGGCTTCGTATTTTGCGACCCTGTTGAAACACCTGCGTGTGATGTTCTCATAAAGACAGAGCAGACCATATGCTATACCGCAGGCAAGGGCAAGCTTAAATAGAGAAATGTCAAAATACACGGTGAGGTTTCTGAAAAAAATCACCTTGCTCCCTGATACCTGCCAAAGGGTCACCACTATACCCGTGAAAACTGCGTCCACTGCACAGTATATGATAAAGTATCGAAGTAGTTGCCAAGGGTCTTTACACCCAAAGGCTATAAGCACTGTGAATACCGCACTGACAAGCTTTATCACAACAATAAGAACTGCAGTGAAATATCCTTTGCTGTCTATAGCCATAACAAGCGACGAAAGTCCTCCCACCGAGCAAGCTGTCAACAGCCGCAGCGGACTTATGACCTTGTGACATACCCTGCCTGTCGCTTCCAGCATGATAAGCGTCATAATGGCGTTTGTCACAAGGAGTATATCTATGTAAATTTTCATGGCGTTCCTCCCTTTGATATTATGATAGCACTGCTTGAATGGAAAAATTGTCGCAATGGGGACAAAAAAAGATCCGCCTTCCCCAAATGGGAAAGCGGATATGCTTATTTGATATCAAATTAGTCAGCAAAGAAAACTGAGAAAGCCTTATATGCCATATAAGTGTCTATCTTCGAGGTTATCTCAAATGGTGCGTGCATTGAAAGCACTGGTACGCCAACGTCGATAACGTTCATGTCAAGGTTTGCGATATACTGTGCGACAGTTCCTCCACCGCCGCCGTCTACCTTGCCAAGCTCGCCTGTCTGCCAAACGATGTTGTGTTCGTCAAAGAGTTTTCTTACTCTGCCCACAAACTCAGCAGAAGCATCGGAAGTGCCTGACTTGCCCCTTGCGCCTGTGAACTTTGTGGCAACAACGCCGTAGTTTATCTGTGATGAGTTTCTTATTTCAAACGGCTCTGAGAATGTTGGGTCATATGCCGCATTTACGTCTGCTGAAAGGCACTCGGAAGCAGAGATAACGTTTCTGCCCTCAAGTCCGTATACCTTTGCAAGGTCAGCAATGAAGTATGGCAGATATGAGCTGTTAAGTCCTGTGTTGCCGTCGCTTCCTGTTTCTTCCTTGTCTGTGAGTATGGTCATGCAGGTCTTTTTAGGGTCTTTGCATTTGAGGATAGCCTGCAAAGCTGTGTATGCACAAACTCTGTCGTCCTGACCATAAGAGCCTACCATGCTTCTGTCAAAGCCAACGTCCTGTGCTTTGAATGCAGGAACAGCTTCAAGCTCTGCGGAAACGAAATCGTCCTCTACGATGCCGTATTTCTCGTTAAGGATAGCCATTATGTTGAGTTTTACCTTGTTTGAAACAGCGTCATCTCTGAATGGTCTTGAACCTATGAGCAGATTAAGCTCCTCGCCCTTGATGAGCTGTGGAGCAGGTCTTTTCATCTGAGCGTCTGCAAGGTGCGGCAGGATATCAGTTACGCAGAAAACAGGGTCGTCCTTGTCCTCGCCGATATTTACCGTAACGCTTTCGCCGTCAGCCTTTATAACAACGCCATGAAGTGACATTGGAACAGTTGTCCACTGATATTTTTTTATGCCGCCGTAATAGTGTGTCTTGAACAGGCAAAGCTCCTTGTCCTCGTAAAGTGGGTTCTGCTTAAGGTCAAGACGTGGTGAGTCGATATGAGCGGCAGCAAGTCTGATGCCTTTTTCAAGACCGTCCTTGCCCATAACTGTAAGTATGATAGCCTTTCCTCTGTTTACAAAATAAAACTTGTCGCCGGCGTCATACTTCTTGCACTTTTCATAAGGCTTGAAGCCTGCTTTTTCAGCCTGAGCCACTGCCTCGATAACAGCCTCACGCTCTGTCTTTGCAGTGTTCAGAAAGCTTTTATAGCCCTCGCAGAACTTGTCTGCCTTTTTGATTTTCTCTTCGCTAAGGCGAAGTCCACCGTTTTTCTTATCCGAAAGAAGCTTTTCTGCAAGCTTTTCGCCCTCGGACTTTTCTTTCTTCTTGTTATCCATTGTAAAGTCCTCCTTTTAATGTATTCTTATTGAAACTGCGTTGCAATGGGCGGACACTGTTCGCCCCTGCGCATGGTTTTGCTTAACTGTTTTCTGTAATATCCCCATGACTGTTGAGTATATCCTTATAATTGTCATAGGCTTTGCGTATCTTGCGCACATAGTTTGAAGTCTGGTCATTTTCGTCAGGTATGTCGCTGACTTTGAAATTGTCAGGGTCAACAGTGCCGTTTTCTATCCAACTGTCAACAAGATTCATTCCGCAGTGATATGCCGCCGCTGTCAGCTCTACTGAACCGTCATACTTTTCCATAAGATAGCTGAGATAATATGTGCCATATTGGATATTAAGTTCAGGGTCGAACATATCGTCATAGGTGTTGTCACGCTGATCGTCAAGGCGATATTTTATCCAATCGTATGCGTCCTCCATAAGCTGCATAAGACCTCTGGCACCCACTGATGAAACAGCGTCCTTATTAAAGCCGCTTTCCACTTTTATTACAGAGAACACAAGCACAGGGTCGCACTTGTACTTGGTGCTGTATCTTATTACATACTCCTCATAATCTGTAGGATATGAAAAAGAGTTCGGAATATCCTTTGCCTTGTTGATTATCTGCTCGTGATAAAGATATGTGAGCCAGCCTATACCGCACAGCAGAAGTATGACTGCTATGAGTACGGGACCTTTTTTTATGTGCCTTTTCTTTTTACGCCTGCTGTTTTTTCCATTAGCCGCCATTATATCTTTCCTTTATTGTTTCTATGACCTCACAGGTCTTTTGGAATGTGTCATTCACAGAGCCGTTGTTCTCAATGACGAAATCGCTGTGAGCCTTGAAAAATTCCATAGTATGCTGAGAAGAAAAACGCTTTTTTGCAAGCTCCGCCGAAATGCCGTCCCTTTTGGTTATCCTTTCAAGCCTTATGCCAAAGTCTGCCACAACGCTTACGATAACACTGCAAAGCTTATCCGCACCTGCTTCAAAAAGGGTTGGTGCGTCAAGAAGAACAAACTCGCTCTCTGTGGCGTTTATCTTTTCGTCAATAAGCTTGTTTATAAAAGGGTATATGGTATCATTGAGCATTTGAAGCTTATTCTTATCTGAAAAAACTATCTCCCCGAGCTTCTGTCTGTCAAGAGAATAGTTCTCGTCAAAGCAGCTTGGGAAAAGCTTTGCAAGCTCTTTACAGCATTCGCTATCGGCGTTTGTGACTTCTCTTGCGACTATATCGCAGTTTATTATCTCAAAGCCATTTTCTCTGAAAGCGTCCGATATAGTTGTCTTGCCTGCACCGCTTTGACCTGTAAGCCCTACTACTGTTTTTTTCACAGTTTCACCACCTGAAAGCCTGCGGCTCTTAAAAGTCGGTTATACACTGCAAGCCCCACGCCGTCTTTGTTAGGACAGCGTGCAAAAACTTTCTTTGCACCTATATCGTCAAGCTCTCTGAGAACGTCAAAAAGCTCTTTTGCCTGTTCCTCGTCATTTGCGCCATAGCAGATATGCGGGATATCAAGCCCATCACAATCGTTGTCAGTGAACACCATAAGAGTGGTGTCATTGTCAGCGTGAGTTTTCACATATTCTCTGAAAGCTTCAAGACTGCTGTCAATGATAGTCACATCAGCCTTTGGGGCATAGTGCTTGTATTTCATACCAGGGGAGCGAACTTTTATGTTCTCACCCAGCTTTTCCAAAACGCCCTTGTCGATAAGAACGTTCGGGGTGATCTCCATAAGATCCTCGGCTGAGATAAAACCAGGTCGCAGAAGTCTGATGCCGTCTTCGCCTTCAAAGCTTATAACAGTTGATTCAACGCCCACTCCGCAAGCTCCGCCGTCTATTATGGCGGGTATCCTGCCGTGCATATCGTTAAGGACGTGCTGTGCTGTTGTAGGCGACGGGCTGCCCGAAAGGTTAGCCGACGGTGCGGCGATAGGGAAGCCGCAGGCTGAGATAAGCGCCCTTGCCACCTTATGTGACGGCATTCTTATGCCCACTGTGTCAAGTCCTCCGCTCGTTACCATTGGTATTTTTTCAGACTTTGGCATTATCATTGTGAGAGGTCCTGCCCAAAATTTTTCTGCGCACTTTACAGCAAGGGGCGGTATCTTATCCACAAGTCCCTCAAGCTGAGAAATGTCAGATATATGCACTATTAGAGGATTGTCGGCAGGTCTGCCCTTTGCGGCGAATATTTTTCTTACAGCCGCTTCGTCAAAAGCGTTCGCCGCAAGACCATATACAGTTTCCGTCGGCATACCAACGACTTCACCCTGTGAGAGCAGCTTTGCGGCATATGCTATGCTGTCCTCGTCAGTGCCAAGTATTTTTGTGTCAAACATTTTTTATTCTTCTTCCTGACTTGCAAGCTTGGCAGCCTGATCGGCTGTTGCAAGTGCGTCGATTATTTCATCAAGTGCGCCGTTAAGCACCTGTTCAAGTCTGTAGATAGTAAGACCGATTCTGTGGTCGGAAATTCTTCCCTCAGGATAGTTGTAAGTTCTTATTCTTTCGGAACGGTCACCTGTTCCCACCTGTGAACGTCTGTTGTCTGCGATCTCCTTGTTCTGAGCCTGAACTTTTTGGTCAAGAAGTCTTGAACGGAGGACTTTCAGAGCCTTTTCCTTGTTCTTGAACTGTGAACGCTCGTCCTGACACTCAACTACCATACCTGTAGGCAGATGAGTTATTCTGATAGCGGAAGATGTCTTGTTGATGTGCTGTCCGCCTGCGCCTGATGAACGGAACACGTCTATTTTCAGGTCTTTTTCTTCATTCAGGTCAAGCTCCACCTCATCAGCCTCTGGAAGCACGGCAACTGTAACAGTAGACGTGTGAACTCTGCCCTGTGACTCAGTTTCAGGTACACGCTGAACTCTGTGTACTCCGCTTTCGTATTTAAGTCTTGAATATGCTCCCTCGCCTGACACGCTGAAAGTTATTTCCTTATAGCCGCCAAGCTCTGTTTCGTTGGCGTTCATGACTTCTATAGTCCAGCCCTTTGAAGCGGCATACATTGAATACATTCTATAAAGAGAGCCTGCAAACAGCGCAGCTTCCTCACCGCCTGCTCCGCCTCTTATCTCTATGATAACGTTACGCTCATCGTTAGGGTCTTTCGGCAGCAGAAGAAGCTTAAGCTCTTCCTCAAGCTTAGCCATATCTTCCTTGGACTCCTCAAGCTGCATCTGCACCATTTCCTTGAAGTCCTTATCCATTCCGCCTGCGTCAAGAAGTTCGAGAGCCTCGTCATTGGCAGCCTTTGCCTTTTTGTATTCGCCGAACTTTTCAACTATCGGCGTAAGTGTCTTGTATTCTTTCATAAGGCTCGTATACAGTGAAGTGTTGTTTACAGTTTCAGGCTGCATGAGCTTTTCGTTTATTTCATTGAATTTATCTTCGAGTGCTTTGAGTTTTTCAAACATAGTTATATTCTCCTGTCATTTTTATTTCATATCATACATTTGTTATATATCATAAATTGCGAGAATAGCTATGACTCAGCCTCTCTGATAATAGTTTTTACGTTCTTTTCGGCTTTGCTGCGTACTATCATGAACTCTCGTCCGCAGCCCTCGCAGCGCAGCTTGAAATCCATGCCTGAGCGCAGAACTATCATTCTGTTGCTGCCGCAGGGGTGACTTTTCTTCATTACAAGAATATCGCCTTTTACAATATCCATTTTGCACCACTTTCCTTTCTTAAAAGGTGAAGCAGAGCGAATACTCTGCCCATACATCGTTATTATAACACATTTCTCCCTTTATTGCAATAGCGGAGAGGGCGGTTTTATTGCTGTACAAATATTATAGTCCGTATATTTGATTTTTGTTGCATTGTTACAAAAACGACATTATAAGAAGCTGAATTTACAAAATGTTCATTGAATGATCTGTTGAAAAGTGTTAATATTAGATTGTTCAAATTTGAAATATCTAATATTGGAGGTTTGACAATGAACGATAATATGACAACAGCAACGCATATGTTTGATCATTCAAAGAAGCTTGCAGAAGCATATGAAAAAGTCATGCAGCCCCTTTGTAAAAAGCTCGATATGCCAAAGACGGCGCTTGACGTGCTCATGTTCCTTGCGAACAATCCTGAGTTCAACACAGCGGGTGATGTGTGTAGATATAGGAATATCAAGGCGGCGCTTGTGTCTTTCCATGTAGAAAAGCTTGTGGAAGCAGGCTTTGTTGAAAGGCAGGCGGTAAAGGGCGACAGAAGAAAATGCCGTCTGGTCTGCACAGAAAAGGCCCAGCCTGTTATAAAAGAGGGCAGAGAGCTACAGAAAAAGTTTGCACAAAAGCTTATCGAGGGCTTTTCGGACGATGACATGGCGCATTTCAGAAAATGCCTGCATATCGTCAGCGACAATATAGACAGCATTATTAAAGAATGTTTGTAGAAGGAGGTAACAACTATGATAAAACTGCTTAAAAAGATGGCAAAGCGTGAGGTGCTTATGGCTGTTCTCTGTACGATCCTTGTGCTGGGACAGGTGTATTTTGACCTGACGCTGCCTGACTATATGACTGACCTGACCATGATGCTCAACACGGCAGGCAGTGAAACTTCCGATATTCTGAACGTCGGACTTAAAATGCTTGGCTGTACCCTTGCCAGTGCCGCTCTTGCTATCGGCTGCGGCTATCTTTCCGCAAAGACTGCCTCAGGATTCAGCTACACTGTAAGAGAAAAGCTTTTTAACCACGTTATGGATATGGGCAGCGAGGAGATGCAGGACTTTTCTATACCTAGTCTTATAACAAGGACAACAAACGACATTACACAGATACAGATGATAATATCAATGGGCTTGCAGATGATAATAAAATCGCCTATCATGGCGGTTTGGGCTGTTATAAAGATACTTGGCAAGAGCTGGGAGCTTTCGGCTGTGACTGCGGCGTTCGTTGTGGTGATATGCGTATTCGTTCTTGCAGTTATGGCGACCTGCATACCACGTTTTCGTATCGTTCAGAAGCTAACTGATAAGATAAACCGTGTGGCAAGAGAAAATCTCACAGGTATAAACGTTGTTCACGCTTTCAATGCTGAGAAATATCAGAACGACAAGTTCGATGTTCCAAGTAAGGAGATGATGAACACACAGCTTAAAAACCAAAGAATGTTCGCACTTATGATGCCAGTTATGAATATCGGAATGAATGGTCTGACCCTTGCTATCTACTGGCTTGGTGCAGTGCTTATCCAGCAGATAGCCCTGACGGCCGTTCAGGACAGGATAACGCTTTTCAGCAACGTTGTTGTTTTCAGCACATATGCCACATACGTTGTAATGTCGTTTATGATGCTCGTTATGATATTCATGATGCTTCCTGCGGCTCAGGTATCAGCAGAGCGTATCAACGAAGTGCTTGAGCGTGACGTGAACATAAAAGAGGGAAGCGTCAGCGAAGGCAATGAGCAGGGTACTGTGGAATTTAAAAACGTTTCTTTCAGATATCCTCATGCTTCTGAAGACGAGCTGAGCAACATAAGCTTCAAGATAAACAAGGGTCAGACCCTTGCCATAATCGGTGCAACAGGAAGCGGCAAGACAACGCTTATAAGCCTTATTCCAAGATTTTATGACGCAACAGAGGGCGAAGTTCTTGTTGACGGAGTAAACGTAAAAGACTACAAGTTTGACACCCTTTATGACAAGCTTGGATATGTCACACAGAAGGCTGTGCTTTTTGCAGGAAGCATAAGAGAAAACGTATTTTTCGGCGAAAGTGCCGCTCCTGAAACTGACGAGGAGCTTAAAAACGCTATCGGGCTTTCTCAGGCGGAGGAGTTTGTGGATAAGCTTCCTGATGGCACAGAGCATATGATATCTCAAATGGGCAGAAACGTCTCAGGCGGACAGAAGCAGCGTTTGTCTATTGCAAGAGCGCTTTCAAGAAAGCCTGAGATACTTGTATTTGACGATTCTTTCTCAGCCCTTGATTACAAG
Organism: Ruminococcus sp. AF17-1AC; assembly: GCF_003461385.1. Lineage (NCBI taxonomy): Bacteria > Bacillati > Bacillota > Clostridia > Eubacteriales > Oscillospiraceae > Ruminococcus > Ruminococcus sp. AF17-1AC. Next base: position 52,444 of record NZ_QTWZ01000013.1, on the reverse strand, counting down.
ACAGACGCAAAGCTCAGAGAGGGTCTTAACGAGAAACTTAAGGACACAACAAAGATAATCGTTGCGCAGAGAATAAGCACTATCCGTCATGCAGACAAGATAATAGTCCTTGACCGTGGCGAAGCCGTGGGCATGGGTACTCATGATGAGCTTATGAAAAACTGCGACGTATACAAAGAGATAGCGCTTTCACAGCTAAGTGCGGCAGAGCTTGCATAGAAAGGGGGACTGCACAATGAGAAAATACGAAAAGGCTAGTAAGGGCGAAATGGCGTCCGCTATGAAAAAAATAATAGAGTATATGAAAGGCAGTGTAGGTATCGTTGCAGTGGCATTGGTTCTTGCGGCGCTTGGTGCGGTGCTGACTATCATAGGGCCTGACAAGGTGGGTGAGATAACCGACCTTATGGCAGACGGACTTATGACAGGCATTGACCTTAAAGCGGTGGCAAGGGTAGGAATTTTCCTTGGGGCGATATATATTTCAAGCTCGCTGTTCACATTCATTCAGCAGTATATAATGGCGACAGTCACCCTGAAAATGTCATACAGAATGAGAAGCGACCTTTCAAGAAAGATAAACTGCGTTCCACAGAAATATTTCAATTCTCATTCGCAAGGCGATATCCTCAGCCGTATCACAAATGATGTATCAACTTTACAACAGGGCCTTACAAACAGTCTTCCGACCATAATCAGTGCGGCGGCACAGTTTGTGGGCTGTCTTATAATGATGTTCGTTACAGAATGGCGACTTGCACTCATCTCACTGTTCATCACATTCTTCGGACTTTTCCTGATAGTTTTCATAATGTCAAAGTCACAGAAGTTCTTCCTAGACAGACAGGAAAGCCTTGGTAAGCTCAACGGCTATGTTGAGGAGATGTATTCGGGTCACGAGGTAGTAAGGATATCCCGTGGAGCAGATAATGTAAAGAAACATTTCGCCGGACTTAACGAAGCTGTATACAACGCAAACTGGAAGTCACAGTTTCTGTCAGGCATCATGCAACCGCTTATGAACGTTATCGGAAACCTTGCATACGTTGCGGTATGTGTTTTCGGCTCGATGCTCGCTCTTAACGGCACTATCACATTCGGCGTTATAATATCGTTCATTCTTTATGTAAGACTTTTCACATCGCCTCTTGGTCAGATAGCTCAAGGCATGACAAATATGCAGACAGCTTCCGCTTCAGCTCAGAGAATATTTGACTTTATCGAAAGCGAGGAACTTTCAGACGAGAGCGACAAGAGCAGTGAAATGCCTGAGGTAAAGGGCAACGTAAGTTTTGAAAATGTACGTTTCAGCTATCCTGATACTCCTGACAAGGTGATAATAAAGAACTTTTCCGCAGAGGTAAAGGCAGGTCAGAAGGTGGCTATCGTTGGACCTACCGGTGCAGGTAAGACCACAATGGTAAATCTGCTTATGAGATTTTTCGAGATAAACAGCGGAAGTATCTCCATAGACGGCACGCCTATCTCACAGCTGAGCCGTGAAACTGTCCACAATATGTTCAGCATGGTTTTGCAGGACACATGGCTTTTTGAGGGCACTGTGAGAGAAAACCTTGTTTACAACATGGAGGGCATAAGCGACGAGTCCCTTGAAAGAGTGTGCAAAGCCTGCGGTCTGGATAAGTTCGTTCATACGCTCCCTGAGGGCTTTGATACAGTGCTTTCAGAAAGCGTGGCAATATCCGCAGGACAGAAACAGCTTCTCACTATCGCAAGGGCAATGCTCCAGAATGCGCCTATGCTCATACTTGATGAAGCCACATCTTCTGTCGATACGAGAACGGAGCTTCTTATCCAAAGGGCAATGGATAAGCTTACAAAGGGCAGAACGAGCTTTGTTATCGCACACAGACTTTCGACTATCAAAAACGCAGACCTGATACTTGTTATGCGTGACGGCGACGTTATCGAAAGCGGAAACCATGAAACTCTTATGGCAAAGGGCGGATTTTATGCCGAGCTTTATAACAGCCAGTTCGATCAGGCTTCATAAAGCAGGCTTTTATATGCAAAGCACACGGCTTTTACGGCTGTGTGCTTTGTGCTTTTTTTACTAAAATGGGTGTGACAGTGGTGTGGCTGTATTGAAAAATGACAATAAAGTGTATTTTATTTCTTAAAATCAGATATTTCACTTGACTAATCCGTATTAAAATGGTATGATAAATATGTATTTTTATAAAATATATTATTTGCAGAAGGATTGATATATAATGAAAACACCATTTATAACCAAGGAAAAGGCTGAGGAGATAATCAAGCAGTATCCTACACCTTTTCATATCTACGACGAAAAGGGTATCAGACAGAGAGCCAGAGATCTTTACAAGGCATTTAGCTGGAACAAAGGCTTCAAAGAGTATTTCGCTGTAAAGGCTACCCCTAACCCATTCATTTTGAAAATACTCAAGGAAGAGGGCTGCGGCGTTGACTGTTCTTCTCTTACTGAGCTTATGATGAGCGACTGCTGCGGATTCAGCGGAAGCGACATCATGTTTTCTTCAAACGTAACTCCAAAGGCGGATTTTCTCAAGGCAAGAGAGCTTGGCGCTTATATCAACCTTGACGATTTCACTCACATAGATTATCTTGACGACCTTTGCGGTATTCCTGAAACTATCTGCTGCCGTTTCAATCCGGGCGGACATTTCGAGATAGAAACTCAGATAATGGACAACCCTGGTGAGGCTAAGTACGGCTTCACAAGAGAGCAGCTTTTTGAGGGCTTCAAGATACTTCAGCAGAAAGGCGCAAAGCATTTCGGACTTCACGCTTTCCTTGCTTCAAACACTGTTTCAAACGCTTATTATCCAAAGCTTGCAAGAATACTTTTTGAGCTTGCTGTTGAGCTTCATGAAAAGACGGGTGCAGACATCAAGTTCGTAAACCTTTCAGGCGGTGTTGGCATAGCATATGAGCCTGACAAGCCACAGAACGATATCTTCGCTATCGGCGAGGGCGTTCGCAAGGCATTTGAGGATATAATGGTTCCTGCCGGTCTTGGTGACGTTGCTATCTTCACAGAGCTTGGCAGATATATGCTCGCTCCGTTCGGTCATCTCGTTGCTACCTGCACACATCACAAGCATACTTATAAGGAGTATGTTGGACTTGATGCTTGTGCCTGCAACCTTATGCGTCCTGCTATGTACGGTTCATATCATCACATTACAGTTCTTGGCAAGGAGAACGCTCCATGCGACCACAAGTATGACGTAACCGGCGGTCTTTGCGAGAACAACGATAAGTTTGCGATCGACAGAATGCTGCCTGAGATAGACACGGGCGACATCATCGTTATCCACGACACAGGCGCACACGGCTTCTCAATGGGTTATAACTACAACGGAAAGCTCCGTTCAGCTGAGATACTTCTTCATGAGGACGGCTCTTTCGACATGATAAGACGTGCCGAAACTCCAGCTGACTATTTCGCAACATTTGATTTCACTGATATTTTCGATAAATATACAAAGAATAATAAGTAATGACGCTTAGATCCACAGGGAATTTCTCTGTGGGTCTTGCTGTTTTTGGGGCGTTTGGTGAGCAAATATTAAAAAAATCGGAATTTATGTGATTTTTGCTTGCAAAATAGTATGAGATGTAGTATAATATTAAATTGAATTGGTGTATTTTTGCACCTAAGGCGTTGCCTTAATATTAAGAAAGGTCAGGGATTATATATGGATTTGAACATGGTCAAGTATCTGGCAGAGCTTAGCAAGCTGGAATATTCCGATAAAGAGCTTGCAGCCACAGCCGAGCAGATGACTGATATTATTGATCTTATGGATACCGTAAAGGAAATCGACATTACCTATGACGATCTCAAGGACAATCATGATGTTTACCTCAACGATCTGAGAAAAGACGAGGTCATCGAATCTATGCCTACTTCAAAGGTCCTTTCAAATGCAGTGAATACAAACAACTGCTTTGTAGTGCCTAAGGTCGTAGAGTAAATTTAACAGGAAGGTAGTGTGAAATTTGGACGTTTCTTCAATGAAAATCCGTGATATGCGTAAGGCTCTTGACAGTAAGGAAATTTCCGCTAAAGAGCTTGCACAGACATATTTTGAGAGAATAAAGAAATATGACGATAAGGTAAAGAGCTTTATCACTGTTACTGAGGAAAAGGCTTTGGAGCAGGCTGAAAAGGCTCAGGGCGTTATCGATAAGGGCGAGGCAAAGGCTCTCACAGGAATACCTGTGGCAGTAAAGGACAATATTTGTACAGAGGGCGTAAAGACCACCTGTGCGTCAAAAATGCTTGAAAACTTTGTTCCACCTTATAATGCGACCGTTATGGAAAAGCTCGACGCTGAGAATATCGTAATGCTCGGCAAGACTTCCATGGACGAGTTCGCAATGGGAGGCTCTACACAGACCTCCGCTTTTGCAAAGACAAAGAATCCTTATGATCTTGACCGTGTACCTGGAGGCTCATCAGGCGGATCTGCTGCGGCAGTTGCTGCGGGACTTGCACCTGTTGCTCTTGGTACTGATACAGGCGGATCTATCAGACAGCCTGCTGCTTTCTGCGGTGTAACAGGTATCAAGCCAACATACAGCAGAGTTTCAAGATTTGGTCTTGTGGCTTTCGCTTCATCTCTTGACCAGATAGGCTCTATCGGTCTTGACGCTCATGACTGTGCTATACTCCTTAACGAGATATGCGGTTATGACTTCCATGACGGCACAAGCTCAAAGCTTGAAGTGCCTGACTTCACCGCAAAGATAGGCGAGTCAATGAAGGGCATGAAGATAGCACTCCCTAAGGAGTTCTATGCAGAGGGCATCAATGATGAGGTAAAGGCTGCTGTGCTCAAGGCTGCTGAGGAATATAAGGCAATGGGCGCTGAGCTTATCGAGTGTTCAATGCCGTCGCTTAAATATGCTGTTCCTTGTTATTATCTTCTTGCCTGCGCTGAGGCTGCGTCTAACCTGTCAAGATATGACGGTATCAAGTATGGTCACAGAACGCTCACAGCCGACAGCTATGAGGAGCTTATAATCAAGTCACGTTCAGAGGGATTCGGCGAGGAAGTAAAGAGAAGAATACTTCTTGGAAACTACTGCCTGTCAAGCGGATATTATGACGCTTATTACAGGAAGGCAATGGCTCTCAGACAGCTTATAAGAAAAGAATATAATGATATATTCGAGAAGTGCGACGTTATTCTTACGCCGACAACTCCTGCTGTTGCATACAGCCCTGAGATGACTTCCGACCCTGTTCAGATGTATCAGGCTGATATATGCACAGTTACAGTAAATATCGCAGGTCTGCCTGCAATATCAACTCCTTGCGGCTATGACAGCAAGGGTATGCCTATCGGTATGTCTGTTATAGGCAGAAAGTTCGACGAGGCAACTATCATCAAGACTGCCGACGCATACGAAAAGGGCTTCAAGCCTGTTGCGCCAAAGCTTTAAGGGAGGTAAGACAAATGGAAAAATGGAGAACGGTCATCGGCCTTGAGATCCACGCCGAGCTGCTTACCAAAACTAAGATCTTTTGTAACTGCTCCGCTGAGTTCGGAGGTGCGCCAAATACAAGATGCTGCCCTGTATGTACAGGTATGCCAGGTACTCTGCCTATCATCAATCAGCAGGCTGTAGAGTATGCTGTAAAGGCAGGATATGCGCTCAACTGCGGCATCAACAAATTTTCAGTATTCGACAGAAAGAACTACTTCTATCCTGACCTGCCAAAGGCATATCAGATATCACAGCTTTACAGACCTATCGTAGGTCCCGGATATGTGCCTATCGAGGTGAACGGTCAGAAGAAGAATATCAGAATAAACCATATCCACCTTGAGGAAGACGCCGGTAAGCTCGTTCATGACGCTTTCAACGGAATCTCAATGGCTGACTATAACAGATGCGGTATCCCGCTTATCGAGATAGTTACTGAGCCTGATATAGCGTCAGCAGAAGAAGCTATGGCTTTCGTTGAGCAGATATCTCTGCTTTTGCAGTATGCTGGCGTTTGCGACTGTAAAATGGAGCAAGGCTCACTGAGATGCGACGTTAATATCTCTCTTATGAGACCTGACGCAACTGAGTTCGGTACTCGTGCGGAGATAAAGAACATCAACTCTATCAAGTCTGTTGGCAGAGCTATCAAGTATGAGGAAAAAAGACAGGCGCTTCTTCTTGAAGCTGGCAAAAAGGTCGTTCAGGAAACAAGACGTTACAACGCAAACAGAGATAAGACAACTTCAATGCGTACAAAGGAAAACGCTAACGATTATCGTTATTTCCCAGAGCCTGATATTCTTCAGGTAAACCTTACAGACGCTCAGCTTGATGAGATAAAGGCTAAGCTCCCTGAAATGCCAAGCAGCAGATTCAAGAGATACACTGAGGAATACGGTATTTCTGAGATAGACGCAAAAACGCTTATCCAAACAAAGATAATCTCAGATTTCTTTGAGAATGCACTTAAGAGATATAACAATCCTAAGAGCGTGGCTGTGTTCATTCTCGGCGAGTTTATGAGAAGAGTTAATCTGGGCGAGATAGATATAAACAATATCAGCTTCACACCTGAGGAGTTCGCAGAGCTTGTTGAAATGGCTGATACAGAGAAGGTATCAAAGAACGACGCTAAGACCGTGTTCAGAGCAATGGTAGAAGAGGGCGGCAAGCCTATGGACATTGCAAAGAGCAAGGGTATGATAATCACTGTGGATACTGCAAAGGTTGAGGCAGGCGTTGACGAGATACTCGCCGCAAATGCCGCACAGGTAGAGCAGTATAAGAACGGCGAAACAAAGGTATTCGGCTTTATCATGGGTCAGTGTACAAAGGCTCTCAAGGGCGTTGCAACACCTAAGATAATCAAGGAAATTCTTGAAAGCAAGCTGAAAGCTGCCGCTGCAAGCGCTGCTTCTGACGCAGAGAAGAAAGAGGACGTAAAAGACAACGTTATAGATACTTCAAAGCTCACAAAGTATGAGAACGCTGATAAGTATGTACCTGAAAATGACGGCAAAATGCTTATGATAGATACGGCTGACGTCAAGAAAGAGTTTATGCTTGCTGACGCTAAGGCTAACATGGGCAAGGAAGTTGAGTTTTCAGGCTGTGTTCACAGAATAAAGAATATGGGAAGTATTGCCTTTATCGTTGTAAGAACCTCAAGAGATGTTATACAGACAGTTTACTCTGCCGACAACTGCAAGGATTCTATCGAGGGTCTGAGAGAGGGCTTCTTTGTAAACGTAAAGGGTATCGTTAAGGAAAACCCTAAGGATTTCAACGGTCTTGAAATAGAGCTTGATTCTATCAAGCTTATCTCAACGAACGCCGCTGAACTTCCTTTAAAAATATCACAGGGCAGACTTAACTGCACAATAGAAGTAAATCTTGACAACCGTGCGGCTTCACTGAGAAACCCTTATGAGAGAGCTATATTCAAGCTCCAGGAGGGTCTTGTTCAGGGTATGCACAAGTTCATGCAGGCAAACAACTTCACTGAGATACACTCGCCAAAGATAGTTGCTCAGGGTGCTGAGGGCGGCGCTAACATCTTCCGTCTTGACTATTTCGGTAAGTCTGCGTTCCTTAACCAGTCACCGCAGTTCTATAAGCAAATGGCTGTGGCATTCTTTGACAGAGTTTATGAGATAGCACCTGTATACAGAGCTGAAAAGCACGCTACTTCACGTCATATCAACGAGTATATCGGTCTTGATTTTGAAATGGGCTATATCGACAGTATGTATGACGTTATGAAAATGGAGATAGCAATGCTCAAGTCCATTTTCGAGTATATCAAGGAAAACTATCAGAACGAGCTTAGAATACTTGAGGCTGACGTTCCTGAGATAAAGGAAGTTCCGTCTATCAAGTTTGCTGACGCTATCGAACTGCTGAGAGGCGGCGAGGGAAGCGGCAAGAAGTTCGATCTTGACCCGGAGGACGAGGTAAACCTCGGCAAGTATGCTAAAGAAAAGTACGATTCAGACTTTATCTTCGTTACACACTTCCCGTCATCAAAGCCTCCGTTCTATGCAATGAACTCCAGAGAAGACCCAAGAGAAGCATACAAGTTCGACCTGCTGTTCAGAGGTCTTGAGATAACCTCAGGCGGTCAGAGAATACACGATTACAACGAGCAGGTAGAGAAGATGAAGGCTCAGGGACTTGACCCTGCTGACTTCAAGAACTATCTTGAGGCTCACAAGTATGGTCTGCCACCTCACGGCGGACTTGGTATCGGTCTTGAAAGACTTCTCATGAAGCTTCTTAACAAGAACAACATCAGGGAAACATCACTGTTCCCAAGAGATATCAACAGACTTCTTCCATAGTCTGAAAATATGTTTATCAAAGAACGGGCAGGTCTGTCCGTTCTTTTTTGTATGGCGACCTGAGGTCGTCAGCATATCGAATGTTCGTTTTATGTGCTTTTGCGATAAGGCAAAAAGGCGGTACGTCGGGGCTGTATAAAAGCAGAATATTTGTCCAATAAGAATAGTATAATTCAATGATACTGATTCGGAGGACTGATATTCTTGAAAAAAATTCTTACTTTACTTATTTGTTTTTTGACCCTTTGCTCTTGCGGAGGTGAGGTAAATTCCCAGAGGGACAGGCTTGTGACTATGGAAAAAGCTTCGGTGATACCTGTGTGCGGAGAGAAAAACTACACTGATGTGGAAACGTCACACAAGCTTAATTATACTGTGCAGAAAGCTATATGGATATCCTATATTGACCTTGCTGATATGCTCACCGGGAAAAGTGCCGAGGAATTTCGTGAGAACTTTTCTCAGGCGTGTGAAAATGCTTTGAGCATAGGCTGCAACACTCTGTATGTTCACGTCAGACCTTTCGGGGACGCTATATATGATTCGGAACTTTATCCTGCATCAAGATATATAACAGGCATGGCAGGTGAACAGGGTGACTTTGACCCGCTTGATATAATGATACAGACCGCACATGATAAGGGACTTTCTTTTCACGCATGGATAAATCCTCTCAGGTGTGAGAATGAGGAATGTTTTCAGAATTATGACGATAGCTTTCTTCTGAAAAAATGGTATGACGAGGGCGACGGCTGTTTGGAGAAGGTCGAGGGCGACAGCCATTTGTGGCTCGATCCTGCTTATGATGAGGTAAGACAGCTTATAGCAGAGGGTGCGGCGGAACTTGCGGAGAATTATGACATTGACGGCTTGCACTTCGACGATTATTTTTATCCCACAACTGACGAGGATTTTGACGCACAGTGCTTTTCTGCTCAGACGGAGTTTGACGATCTTGCGAAATGGCGGCTGAACAATATCTCCCTTATGGTGGGGGAGATATACAGTGCGGTAAAAGCAGTGGATAAGGATATTCTGGTGGGAGTTTCGCCTCAGGGAAATATGGAAAACAACTATGAGTATATGTACGCTGATGTGAAAAAGTGGTGTAGTGAGGAGGGGTATATAGACTATATCTGTCCGCAGATATACTTCGGTTATGAAAATTCTGTCAAGCCTTATAAGGATACCCTACAGCAGTGGGCTGATATCTGCACAACTGATGTTATGCTGGTGGCAGGACTGGGGGCTTATAAGATAGACAGCGAGAGTGAATTTTCTGAAAATATTGGCATTATCGGCAGGCAGATAAATGACGCTGTAGTTAGTTATAACTACGCAGGAGCGGCGGTCTACGGCTATGGAAGTCTGTTCGGCGGCAGTGAAAGAGGCTGTCAGGAGCAGGAGTGTATCGAAATTGCTTTTGATAAACTTGATACATCTGTAAAATGATATGCGATATATAAATTATGGTATGTTAAATGTAAACAAATTGTGATATATTATTATAAAATTTATGGAAGTAAACAAAAAACTATTGAAATTTCTTTTTAAATATAGTATAATGTTATATGCTGTAAGGCGATAATAGAAAATGTTTTTGTATTATTTGCCTAAAACAATATTATTTTGCTAATTATTCAGGGAGGGATTTTAGTGTACAAAATCGTAACAAGAAGACAGCTCAACGACGCTGTTGTTCTTATGGAGATCGACGCACCTTACATTGCCGCTAAGGCTGAGGCTGGTCAGTTCATCATCTACAGAGTTGATGAGAAGGGCGAGCGTGTTCCGCTCACTATCGCTGACTATGACAGAGAAAAGGGCACGATCACAATTATTTTCCAGGTAGTAGGTGCATCTACAACTGAGCTTGCAAGACTTAATGAGGGCGACTATATCCATGACGTTGTTGGTCCTCTCGGCGTTGCCACAGAGTATGACGAGGGTATCAAGAGAGTTGCAGTAGTAGGCGGAGGCGTTGGCTGTGCTATCGCTTATCCACAGGCTAAGAAACTCCACAGCATGGGCGTTGAAGTTGATCTTATCGCAGGCTTCAGAAGCAAGGATATCGTTATCCTCGAGGACGAAATGGGCAAGGCATCTTCACATCTTCATATCTGTACAGACGACGGTTCATACGGCTATCACGGATTTGTTACAAACAAGCTTCAGGAGCTTATTGACGGTGGTGCTAAGTTTGACGAAGTTATCGCTATCGGACCTGTTCCAATGATGAAGTTCGTTTGCAAGGTAACAAAGCCTTATGATATCAAGACACTCGTTTCACTCAACCCTATCATGATCGACGGCACAGGAATGTGCGGCGGATGTCGTGTAACTGTTGACGGCAAGATCAAGTATGCTTGCGTTGACGGCCCTGACTTTGACGGTCAGAAGGTAGATTTCGACGAGCTTATGAGAAGAAACTCAACTTATAAGGAGCAGGAAAAGGCTCACTTGTGCAGACTTACTGGAGGTGTAAGATAATGGCTAATATGAGTTTGACAAAGACTCCTATCGCAGAGCAGGAGCCAAAGGTAAGAGCTAGAAACTTCAAGGAAGTTACTTTGGGTTACACCCCTGAGCAGGCTATAGAAGAAGCTCAGAGATGTCTTAACTGCAAGCACAAGCCTTGTATGACAGGATGTCCTGTAAGCGTTAGGATCCCTGAGTTTATCGCAAAGGTAGCAGAGGGCAAGTTTGAAGAGGCTTATGCTATCATCAAAACAACAAACGCTCTGCCGGCTGTTTGCGGACGTGTATGTCCACAGGAGCATCAGTGTGAGGGTAAGTGTGTAAGAGGTATCAAGGGTGAGCCTGTCGGTATAGGCAGACTTGAGAGATTCTGTGCAGACTATATGATGGACAAGGCAGTTGCCGTAGAAAAGGCTGAGCCAAACGGTCACAAGGTAGCTGTTGTCGGCGGTGGTCCTTCAAGCCTTACAGTTGCAGGCGACCTTGCTAAGCTTGGTTATGACGTAACTATCTATGAAGCATTCCATACAGCAGGCGGCGTTCTTATGTATGGTATCCCTGAGTTCAGACTTCCAAAGGCTATCGTTCAGCACGAGATAGACAATCTGACAAACATGGGCGTACATATCATGACAAACATGGTTATCGGCAGAGTTCTTTCTATCGATGAGCTTATGGGCATGGGCTATGAAGCTGTATTTGTAGGTTCAGGTGCAGGTCTTCCAAGATTCATGGGTATCGAGGGCGAAGGTCTTGTAGGTGTTTACTCAGCTAACGAGTACCTTACAAGAATCAACCTTATGAAGGCATACAAGGACGATTATGATACCCCTATCATGAAGTCTAAGAACGTAGCTGTTGTCGGCGGCGGTAACGTTGCTATGGACGCTGCTCGTTCTGCAATGAGACTTGGCGCTGAGCACGTTTATATCGTATACAGACGTTCAATGGACGAGCTTCCTGCAAGAAAGGAAGAGGTTCATCACGCTCAGGAAGAGGGCATCGAGTTCCTCGTTCTTAATAACCCTGTTAAGATAGTTGGCGACGAGAACGGTCATGTAAAAGGCATGGAGTGCATCAAAATGGAGCTTGGCGAGCCTGACGCAAGCGGCAGAAGACGTCCTATCCCTATCGAAGGTTCAAACTTCATTCTTGACGTTGATACAGCTATCATGTCTATCGGTACATCACCTAACCCACTTATCAGAAGTACAACTCCCGGTCTTGAAACAAACGATCACGGCTGCCTTATCGTTGACGAGAACGAGTCAACAACTAAGGAAGGCGTTTACGCAGGCGGTGACGCTGTTACAGGCGCTGCTACTGTTATCCTCGCTATGGGCGCAGGCAAAAAGGCTGCCGCTGCTATCGACGAGTATATCAAGAACAAGAAATAATTTCTTGTAAATGAAAATTATTTGTTAAAAGGCTTGAAGTTTGTGCAAATATCTGATATACTAATATAGTATTATTAGATTTGGAGGTCTTTTGATGAATTTGTCAGCAATTATTTCAGTTTTGGCTGCTGAGCAGAGTTCACCTGCATCACTTGCCATGACTTTTATCCCACTGGTACTCATAATCGTGTTCTTCTATTTCTTTATTATCCGTCCGCAGAAAAAGCAGGATAAGAAAGACGCTGAGATGAGAGATAACCTTGAGATAGGTGACGAGGTCGTTACAAACGGCGGAATCGTTGGTATCGTGTTCTCTATCAAGGACGACACTGTTGTTATCGAAACAGGCGGCGACAGAAGCAAGATCCGTGTTAAAAAGTGGGCTATCGCTAAGAACGAAACAATTCATGACGGTGACGTAAAGTAAATATCGCTGTTGAGGGACGGGTAGTTTTATCCGTCCCTTTTTGTGTTCTTATTGTCCGTGGCTTTGAATATAATTTCTTTAGGATATTCAGTGTGGGGGTGCGGATATGAAAAATAACAGGCTTTTTGGGGGTAGAAAGCTTTCTGTGCTGTCATCTACGGCAATTTCTGCCTGCGTGGGGTGCGGTGCGATATTTGTTGCTGTGCTTGCTTTTGCGTATGTTATCACTAAGATAGATGCCACCGACCTTATGCTGTCGGTGATGTCAACAGCGGCACTTGGTATCGGGGCGTATGCAGGGGGATATGTCTGCGGAAAAAGGCAACGTAGAAACGGTCTGCTGTCAGGTGTGCTGTGCGGAGTGTTCATTTTTCTTATCATTGTTATACTCAGTGCACTGTTTTCAAAAGCTGCCGAAAGCTTTTCCGTGCCTGCAAAGCTTGTGCTTACCCTTGTGTGTGCAGGCGTAGGCGGAGTTGTAGGGGTAAATTCTAAAAGCAGCCGTTTTTGATAAGGATAAATATTTATACTGCATTAACTATTCGTTCATAAAACATGGTGGGATATGTGGTATAATTAGTGTAAATCAATTATTGGAGGTAAAATCCTATGAAACATATCAAGACGATCAATAAGGCTAATCTCAAGAAGACTGCTGCTAAGGGTGGCTGCGGCAAGTGTCAGGCATCATGTCAGTCAGCTTGCAAGACCTCCTGCACAGTTGCTAACCAGAAGTGCGAGAGAGAGGCTTAATATTCCGATCTTTCTGAGGCGTGCGAGCGTACACACGCCTTGCTAAAGGGACATTTTTATGTCCCTTTATTTTTGTATAAATTTGTATATGAATATAAAAGCGAAAGGTGATTTTTAAATGATACACAAGTTTAAGCTTGGCGGTTTTAATGCACTGCTTGACGTTAACAGCGGCGGAGTACATATTATAGACGATCTGACATACGATCTGTTAGACAATGTTGAGCCGCCTTTTACGGAGAAATGTCCTGAGGACGTTGTAAGAAAGCTGTCAAAGATGTATGACAGCAAGGATATCGAGGATTGCTATGAGGAGATAGTTTCTCTTTATAATGACAAGATATTGTTCAGCGAGGATGATTATGAGAAGTATGCCCTGTCTGCTGTGGCTTCGCCTATCAAGGCAATGTGTCTGCATATTGCTCACGACTGCAACCTGAGATGTAAGTATTGCTTTGCTTCAACAGGCGATTTCGGTCAGGGCAGAATGCTTATGGACTATGAAACAGGCAAGCGTGCTATAGATTTTCTTATAGAGCGTTCAGGAGACAGAAAATTTCTTGAGGTGGACTTCTTCGGCGGTGAGCCGTCACTGAATTTCGGTACGGTAGAAAAGCTTGTTGAGTATGCACGTTCACAGGAGGAGCCTCACAATAAAAAGTTCAGATTTACTGTTACCACAAACGGTGTACACCTCACTGACGAGATGATAGACTTCATCAACAAGGAAATGTACAACGTTGTTCTGTCTATCGACGGAAGAAAAGAAGTCAATGACAGAATGAGAGTGCGTGTTGACGGTTCGGGAAGCTATGACAGGATTATCCCTAACTTCAAGAAGCTTGTTGAGAAGCGTCCTAAGAACAAGGATTGGTATGTAAGAGGCACTTACACAAAGTATAATCTTGACTTCTCAAATGATGTAATGCACCTTTATGACCTTGGATTCGACCAGATATCTGTTGAGCCTGTTATGGCAGACCCTAGCGAGCCTTATGCTATCACGGAGGCTGACCTGCCGAGGATCTTCAAGGAGTATGAGATACTTTCCGAGAAGATACAGAAGATAAGGGACGAGGGCAAGTTCATAAATTTCTTCCACTTTATGATAGACCTCGACCAAGGTCCTTGTGCGATAAAGAGACTTAGGGGCTGTGGAAGCGGAAACGAGTATGTTTCTGTTACTCCTGACGGCGATATTTACCCATGTCATCAGTTCGTTGGTATCACCGAGTTCAAAATGGGCAATCTCTATGACGGCACATTTAACGAGGAAATGAAAGATATGTTTGCTCACGCACACGTTTACAACAAGCCAGAGTGCAAAAAGTGCTGGGCAAAGTTCTATTGCAGTGGCGGTTGCAATGCAAACAACTACATTTACGCAGGTGATATCCACAATGCGCATAAGCTGTCATGTCAGATACAGAAGAAGCGTCTTGAATGTGCTATCATGATGAAGGCTGTTAAAATGCTCGACAGCGCAGAATGAATATAAATATTTTGTAAATTTCACGCATGGTAACTTTTGTGTACATATATAAACTTAATATGTACAAAAACGTTTGAAGTTTAACAAAAAAATTTATTGAATAATCGTTTTAAAAAGCACGGAATAACAAATGACGTTATTCCGTGCTTTCTGCTGTTATTACATCGTATTATCATGTCGGAAAATGATGAAATGTGTCTGAACGGTTAATAAGTATTAAGATAAATATAATGTATACTAAGCTGGTAGCTTATTGACAAAGCGGGTCAGATTTAGTATAATATTGACATAAACAAAAGGTGCTTGGCGGTCATGTTACCGCAAATCGGCTATAACGAGCGCCCTCTGTATCGGACAGTATAAAACGACAAATTATTATGAAAAGGACGAAGAGATATGAAAACTAATGAAAAGAAGAATACTTCTGCTAAGAAGAAGCTTATACCTGCAGTTGCAATGCTCACAACTTCCGCTGTAATGCTTTCTACTGCTACTTACGCTTGGTTTACTATGAGCAGAGATGCTGAGGTAACTGGTCTTGAAATGGCTGCTACCGCAGGCGGTGGAATTGAAATTTCACTTGGTGAAATCGGCAGTGGCACACTTGGTAGTATTAAAGAACCTAGCATGGATGATGTTTCTTGGAAAAGTACAGTTAAGCTTGGTGAATACTATGGAAATATTGGTAAGCTTCAGCCTGCTTCTTCAGTTAATGGTAATAACTTGTTCTATGCTGATGATAATGGTATTATCGCCGGTGGTAAAGTAGTTCAGAATGGTACAGATGTAAAGGCAACCGCAACAACTGACGAGGTTGGTTTGAGCGTTAAAGAAAGATATGATGCTACTGGGACAAACACAACTCTTGTGACTGCTGCTACTCCAAAGAATGGTCGTTATCTTGATATTCCTATGTGGATTAGAACATCAAAAAAAGACAAAACAAAGGTTTCTTGCGAGGTTGATATAGTTGATGCTTCAAATGGTGAGTCTGTAAAGGTTAATGATGGTACAGAGCTTAAAAAGGCAGTAAGAGTTTCTGTTATACCGATTAGAAATGCAAATATCACAACGACAGCTAATACAAATACTTTAAAGATTACAAAGGCTGATTCTTATGATTCATCAACGACAAATCTTAATGTTTATGGCTTGACATTTGATAGCTATTCACAGAAAGACGGTGCTAATGAGGGTATAAGCAAAGCAAAAACAACTGAAACTACGTACAGTGAGTTGCTTGATTCGATTTCTGCTAATACTGTGTCTGTTGTTACAGGTGATGAAAACCACGATGATACTGCTGAAATATTTACACTTGATGCGGCTGGAGATGATAGCTATTCAGTACAGTCATTTGTTGTCAGAGTATGGCTTGAGGGTGAAAGCAAGTTCTGTAATGACGCTACTGCTGCACAGGATTGGAATATTTCTCTCAAGTTCACAGGTAAAGACGTAACAGAATAATCTTAATCAATAAAACAAAAAAAGACGCCGAAGAAATTCGGCGTTTTTTGGTAAATGGGCATAAAAAATAATTTTCCATATTTGGGGAAATATCCCGATTTTTCTTTACTTTTTGTCGAAAATATGCTATAATAATACATTGGAACAGGAAAGGAAGTGACTTGCTTTGAGCGGTAATTCAACAGTTGACGGCGTTCGTGCCGTTGAGCTTTTCTATAGACCTATAAAAAATACCGACAGCGGCAGGGTCACTTTTTTGCAGTCGCAAACAAGGCTCAATTCTCCTGCTATGGGAACGCTCATGCCTGCGGATTATCTCCCTGTGGCTCAGCTTTCCGACCGATGTGTTAGCATTTTCAAGCTTGCTTTCGTTCAGCTTTTGCAGGCTTTGGGCAAGTTTCACGAAAGGGAAGTGGACGTTGATTGGGCAAGCGTGTTCATGCCTGCAAGATTTTTAAGGCAGACGGAAGCTCCGAGAGTTGTGGCAGATTATTGCGATAAGTTTGGCGTGAAGTATGAGCGTGTCTGCTTTGAGTTGTCGCCTGATGTGCTTGATGAAGCTGACAGCACAGCGGCAGATAACGTGGCTCTTATGAGAAGACAGGGCTTTCATTTTCTGCTCACGGGCTTCGGCACAGAGGGCTTTAAAATGCTGAAAACAGTTGAGTTCAAGGTGGATAATATCATGCTTGACGGCTCAGTGGCTCAGGTTCTTGGTAAGAGCGATAGGTATAATACCTGCGTGAACTCTCTGCTGAGCTTTGTTTTTGACCTTAATGCTGAGGTCATAGCTGACGGAATTACTGATGATAAGCAGGTGAAACAGCTTAGCGGTATGCAGTGCCTTTACTATTCGGGAGAAAATGCAGGAAAATATATTGCGGAAAGATACGTTCGCAATAGAAATGAGTAATAAACGGGTGATACGGTTTTGGACGGTAAAAATATAGATAAAAATACAAGAGTAGTCGATACCCTTGCACTTCGCAGGACCGCCAAGGAAGCTAAACGCTATGTGGTATTGATGAGATTGCTTAAAATACTTGCCATTATACTTATCGCTATCGTGGCGGCGGCTTATGCGGTGTCTTATTTTTACGACAAGTATGGTAGCTTTACAGTTAAGATAAGTAAGTATGATATGATAGATCAGGGGCTTACTCTTTCGGAAACTCCTGACTATACCACGAGCAATTCAAGGCTCAATGCGGATATCCTCTATGATATGACAAATATCAGTGGCGAAGATCTCCCTGATAATATCGACAAGATAAACGGCAGTCATAATGGCGGGGGGTATATAGCTTATACTTTCTATCTCATAAATTCCGGTAAAGACACACTTAGCTATGACAGCGAAATGACTATCGAGAACGTCACGAACGGTGTTGATGAAGCTGTCAGAGTGGAGCTTTTCGTGAATGGCGAGAAAACTGTTTATGGTAAAACAAAGTCTGACGGCAGCGGTAAGGAAAGCGATTGCGACAAGGAGTTCGCCTCCTCTACTGAGGTCATGAAGGACCGACGTGAAAAGCTTGGTCCCGGTGATAAAGACAAGTATACAGTAGTTATATGGCTTGAGGGAAATGACCCTGATTGTGTTGACAAAATAATCGGTGGCACAATGAAGCTTGGTATGAATTTCAAGATCGTTGAAACAACTTAAAAAATTAGAAGGGAGGAAGCCTCGGGTTTCCGAGGTTTTGAATTATGAAAAAAGCTTTGAAGATCGTTTTTAATGTTATCGCATGGGTGGTGCTTATCTTTGCACTGCTTATAACAATTCTCGTGTTCTCGTCTGATAAGAATAATGGTACGGCAAGTCTGCTGGGATATATCCCGCTCACAGTTGAATCTGACTCAATGAAGCCAACTTTCAAAAAAGGCGACCTTATTATCTCAAAGGAAATAGACGATATCAATTCTCTGAAAAAGGGCGACGTTATCACTTTCTGGACTCTTATAGAGGGCAAAAAGGTGAAGAATACCCACCGTATCGCAGAGGTACTCAAT
The DNA here is from genome assembly GCF_003461385.1 of Ruminococcus sp. AF17-1AC. Lineage (NCBI taxonomy): Bacteria > Bacillati > Bacillota > Clostridia > Eubacteriales > Oscillospiraceae > Ruminococcus > Ruminococcus sp. AF17-1AC. The sequence goes on along the minus strand of NZ_QTWZ01000013.1, from coordinate 34,069 downwards.
GATAACGGCTCTGTAGGCTTTATCACACGAGGCGACGCTAATAACGTAGATGATACATACACTGTTTATGCAGGCGATATAATCGGTCAGTGGAATGGTGCAAAAATAGGCGGTTTCGGCAAGGTAATGGATTTTCTCAGAACAAAAACGGGATTTTTCATTTGCATACTTTTGCCGATAGCACTGTTTTTCCTCTTTGAGCTTTATAAGCTTATCGCAACCATAATCGAGGTAAAGCGTCCTGCTATCACAGAGAGCGATGAGGAAGAAATAAAAAGACGTGCAGTTGAGGAATACCTTGCACAGCAGAAGAAAAAGGAAGAGGAAAATGCACAGCAGGAGAAAAGTGACGAATAACTGCTGCTTGGGTGATACATTATGAATGGATTTCTGAAATGGTTTTTTGTTTTCATGTCGTCAATGCTTGCAGGCTTTGGGCAGATCTTCAAGGGTCTGTGGAACGGCATAAAACAGATCTTCAATATAAAAAACTACATAAGGATATTCAAGACCTACTCGGCAGACTTTGGTGCGCTGGGCTGGATACTTTCTGTGCTTGCAATTATCGTTGTTGTGGCTATCTTTGTGCTTATTATTTTTATGATAGTGCTTGCTGTGAGAAAGTACATAAGATTCAGACACTCTATCGTCAGCAATGAGGATCTTATCGAAGAAATATCTGACCTGCAGCGTCAGGTGGTCAAAATGACCAAGGAAAAAGATGAGATCATGGCAATGAAGGTGGCACAGCTTGGCGTATATGATAACACCGCTCTTGCAGAGGGTGAAAAAAAGCTTGCAGAGGGCGAGCAGATGCCTGCACAGGGCGAAGTTCAAACCACTGTGGACGGCGTTGTTCAGACAGCAGACTGCCGTTTTTCAAAGCTTATCGAGGTGGACAATTTCTACAAGACCTACGAGCCGCCTGCTTACAATAATGACATCACCCTTAGCGGTATCTGCGAAGCATACAGAAACTTTGCCTGCTCAAGAATGCACCTTTATTATGACATAAAAACTATCCGACTTTTCATTGCAGGCATGGCTTCAACAAAGCTCATTATCCTTCAAGGTATCTCTGGTACAGGTAAAACATCATTGCCATATTCATTCGGTAAGTTCTTGCAGAAAGATACCACTATTGCTTCTGTTCAGCCGTCATGGCGTGACAGAACTGAGCTTTTCGGCTACTTCAACGAGTTCACGAAGAACTTTAATGAAACAGAAGTCCTCAAAAGAATTTATTCTTCTGAATACAATGACGATGTAAACTTCATACTCCTCGACGAGATGAACATTGCGAGAGTAGAATATTACTTTGCGGAAATGCTCTCGATTCTTGAAATGCCTGATCCTGCCGAGTGGGAGCTTCATCTTGTTCCTAATGTGTGGAGTACCGACCCTGTTCGCCTTGATAAAGGCAAGCTGCGTATTCCGCAGAACATTTGGTATATCGGTACTGCCAACAACGACGATTCCACGTTCACTATCTCAGATAAGGTATACGACCGTGCACAGCCTATCAATCTTGACGCAAAGGGAGTTGCCTTTGACGCACCTGACACGCCGCCTATGAATTTAAGCTTTGAACATCTTGATACACTCTTCAAGGAAGCTTTTCAAATGTATCCTGTTTCACTGGACAGTCTGAAAAAGATCCAGCAGCTTGACCTTTGGGTAATTGAAAAGCTGAGAGTGGCTTTCGGTAACCGTATACTTAAACAGATGAACTTGTTTGTTCCTGTATATGTTGCCTGCGGTGGCGAGGAGCTTGACGGCATTGACTATGTGCTGGCAACTAAGATATTCAGAAAATTTGAGTCGCTTAACTTGGCAATGCTAAGAGAAGAGCTGAAAGAGCTTTGCACCTATATGCAGAAACTTTTCGGCAGAAACACTATGAAAGAATCTATAGCATATCTTGAAAGATTGCAGAAACTGTACTAAAATTTGTACTCATAAATTTTGAGAGGAGGGACGGGCATGAGCGAATACAACGAACAGCGTGCAGCTTTTGACAAAGCTGTAAAGACGTTTGACGGCAATAACAGCTTTGCGGCAGCCCGTGCCTTGCTTCTTTCGGGCGAAAAAACTGTATCTTTTAATCGTAAGATAATCGAGAAAAATATAGATTCGTCCTGGCTCACAGAGATAGAAAAAGCTTTGCCACATCTTGATACAGTAATAAGAAATCCAAGAAACACCATTAAAGAAGTGGAAGAGATCGTGCCTATCGCTATGTCAAGGAAGATAACGGTAGAGTCCATAAAACATCTGGGACAGCATACCGATCTTATTCAGGATATCGACAAAAAGACAGGAAAGATAACTCCGTCAAAGATACTCAACATTCATAAAGAGGAAACTCTCGATACATATGAAAATAGATTTGTAAATACCCTTATCGACAGGCTATACATTTTTATAAATATAAGATACAATAAGCTTGTCCAGACCGCAGAGGCGCAGGAGGCTTATTCTTTTAATTACGATACCATGGCTGACAGCGGCGACGGCAGAAAAGTCAACATAAGTTTTAAGATAGAAACTGTTGACAGTCTTGTCGGCGGCAGCAAGGATACTGACGTTTGGGCAAGGCTTGAAAGGGTCAAAAAGGCTATCGAGGGCTATAAAGGCTCAGTGCTTTGTACCACTCTTGGCAACGCTTTTATCAGACCGCCTGTTATGAGAACAAACGCTATCACCAAAAATGTGGACCTTATGGCGTGTCTTACCCTTTGGCAGTTTATCGAAAGCTACGATAAGGCAGGCTACGAGGTCAACGTTTCCGATACTGCACAAAGACCTGATGATTCTTATATTGAGGATATATACGGTCTGACGGCAATGAACTATATGCTTTTCCGCTCATATACCCATGGGGCAGACAAGTCGGAGAAGCTTAAAACCATAAAGAGCAAGACCCTCGCACCAAAGGTTGTCAGGCGTTTTGATAAGCAGACGTCTGATAAATATGATGTCATAGTTGGCGAGGGTGAACAAGGTAGTGCAAGCAATACAGATATGGGTATGACTGCCGAAGAGGCAGGAAACCTTACGGCAGAGCTTGACCGTATAGTTGAGATAGAAAAGCAGTTTCTCAAAGACGAGGAAGACCGTAAGAGGGCTGAGGAGCTTGCGGCTGCAGAAGCTGAAAGAAAGCGTGCAGAGCAGGAAAAGCTGGAGCGTCAGCGGCGTGAGGAAGAAGAGCGCATAAGGCTGGAGCATGAGGAAGAAGAACGCAGACGATTGGAGCTTATCCAAAAACAGCAGGCGGAGCAGGCTGCAAGAGAAAAGGCGGAGCGTGAGGAACGTGAACGCCGTGAAAAAGAGGAAGAGATCAAGCAGATCGCAAGACGCAAAAGGCAAATGGAAGAGCGCCAACGCCGTGAAGAGGAGCAGCGTGTCCGTGAGGAAAGAGCCAGGATCCGAGAGGAGAAAAAGCTCGTCCGCAGCAGCCTTGGATCTGCTATGGATCAGCAGATCAGCACGAATGAAGAAGCCGTGTCTTCAAGCTTTGTGTCAGAGTATGAGTCCCCTGAGATCGCTGCAAAAAAGGCGAAAGAAGCACAACAGCAGCGTGAGCAGGAACGTCGTGAGCGTGAACGTGCTGAGCGTCTTAAAGCTGAACGTGAAAGCTTTGAAAATAAAAATATCAATGAGATATTTAAAGAATATTCCAAAAATCCATATTACATGGCAAAACGTGGCATAACATATGTTCTGGCTCACGCATTTGGGATCATACCTGTTGTGACGGATAATCCGGACTATATCAGAATGCTCAAAGTCAAGAAGGAAAAAGAACTGGCTGAGGCAGAGAGAAAACGTGCAGAGCGTGAAATCGAGATTATCTATGAAAAATATGCTCCGTATCTGAAATATGATGTAAAGAGGCGTATCAAAAACAGGCAGTTTAAAAAGAGAAAACGTCTTGAGCGAAAGAACAGACCGCCAAGACCATATATTCCGCCACAGCGCACTGCTGAGGAGCAGAAAGCTATCGACACTGAGATGAAGAGGCTTTACAAGGAGTATCACGTTTCGGCTGCGGGCAGACTGGTAAGACATTTGAAAGAAAAGTACAGAAAGAAACCTTAGTGCAGGAGGGAGCGTCGGTATCATCGGCAAGGCGTTGAGGATAGTAAAAATAGCTTTGACAATACTTGGCTCTGCTGTGTTTGCGGCACTGCTGAGTGTGACGGTGTACATAATGGTCTGCGGCTGTATCGGCAAAACAGCAAGCATTTTTGGTTACAGCGTACTGAAAGTCGTGAGCGGAAGTATGGAGCCGTCTATACATGAGGGCGACTATATTTACATTAAAAGGACGGATACTGACAGCTTAAAGGCAGGGGATATCATTTCGTTCTACTCTCAAGATGATAGTATTAAAGGCGAGATAAATACTCACAGGATATCTGAGGTTTTGAGCGACGGCACTTTTGTTACTAAAGGCGATGCTAACAAAATAGAGGACAGCGTGACGGTGCAAAAAGTCAGCATTATTGGAAAATACTATGGAAAGCTCAGATTTTTCAAGTGGCTTGGATCATTTGCATCAACCAAAAAGCTCCTCATACTGTTTGTTATAATCCCAACAGTTTGCATGGCGGTGTATGAGGTAAAAACTATCGCTGAGATAAAAATATATTCAAACCGTGATGAAGCCTTGAAAGCGGCTGAGGAAGAAAAAGAAAAGCTTATGCGTGAGGCTGTTGAAAAGGAAGTTCAGCGGCTGAAAATGCAGGAAAATGAGAAAAAGGAGGCGAACAGCTTTGAATCAGGAAAAGATAATGAAGGCTAAAATGATAACGGCTATCGTTATTTGTATTGCGGCACTTGCAGGGCTGTTCGTTTTTATCGGGCTTTATATGGACAAGTCCGAGGAAGTCAGAAAGACTTACATTGCTAAGTATATGGAAAATCTGTCTGCCGCCTCTGAGGAGATAGACACTTATCTTGAAAGCGGCAAGGATCTTCCAACGAGATATAACATGATACTTTCGGATATGGGTGCGGCAAGGTCGCTGGTGTTTCTTATCGACGATTATACGGAGGAGCAGAAGGCTATAAACGAGCTTCATTACTGCTTTGTGAAGTACCCCGAACAAATGCAGGGCAAGCTTGAGGACGTAAAAAAAGCACTTGACCATATCACCGAAAATCTTGACAAAGGCTATAGGGAAGTCAACGAGATAGTTGATTCGGTTGATAAAATGGGAAATTAATGCAAGGAGGACAATAACGTGAGCAGTAAAGGGCAGCTTAAAAGAGAAATAAAGAAATGCAGACTTACTATCGAGGAGATAGAGCGTAAGAGATCACGTTCGCAATCAGCGCTTGTTCAGGCGATTCTTTTGCAGGAAGAGCCTAACGAAATGGACGTTGAGTGGTTCAACAAATACACAGGCGAGATAACCGCTTGCAGAAACCACATGATAGAATTGCAAAAAGAGCTTGACTCGATGAAATAATGGAGGTCGCCAAAGTGGCTGAGCATAAAGTGATAGAGAAAGCAGACAGCGAGGAAGAAAAGAAGAAACGCAAACTGCTTATTATAAAAATAATACCAGTTGCAGTGCTGGCATTTATACTTATTGCGGTCAGTCTGGCTTGGTTTACCATTGATAAAGCCCTTGATCTTGATTCATTTGGAATGAAAAGCGTAGATTCGCCATTTGAACTGAAAACAGTAGGCAGTGCCAATATGCTTAAAGCTGAGATACTTGACAGCAATGACTACTCTAAGGTGTCTGATGGTAGCAACATCACTTCTGACGAGAACAACAGGATCTACTGGCTTCTTGATGAAGAAAGCGGTATGACGAATGGTATCAACCCAGGCAGTCACGGAAAGCTTACTTTTTATGTTATTCCGAAGCAGTCGGGGGAAATGGAGATACAGTTTAAGTTGAGTATCACGGGGTATGCAGAGAATAAAAACGAAGACGCTGTTTCTTATGAAAAGGTAACTGATGGAAATGTTACAAGCTTTTTGAATGGACACATCATGTTTTTTGAGAAATATGATGAGAACAATCACACATATTCCGATTTTCTTAGTGATGAAACATTCACAAGGACGTTTAAAGATTGTAAGGCAGATGTTCCACAGGAAGTGAACGTATATTGGGTGTGGCCGAACACGCTTGGTCAGATACTAATGAAAAGCACAGATGAAAATCTGACAGAGAAAAATGTGCTGTTTGGTGATAACAGTGAAGAGCGTTTGAATTTTGCGGAATATATAAAGGGTAATTTAAGCTTGTTCTTGTCAGGTGATGCTGATAAAGAACAAAATAAAACAGTTATTGAGAAAATACTTAAAGGTGAAAAATACAGCACAGCTCAGTTATCGTCACTAAGCTCAATGTATAATGACGCTGACGAAAAGATAGGTACAAAGGTGCAATATATCCTTGTTGAACTAAACGTATAGATAAGAATATTAACTTTGCACGGAGGCAGTTGAAAGTGAAAGCTAATAGAAATCAGAAAATTAATAGAATATGCCACAAGCTTTACAGCAAGTATCGCAAGAATATTATTTCTTTAGTTACCGCTGCCGTATTGCTTGTTACAAGTATGCCTCTTGCAGACATTTCAGGTGTTGTGTCTAAAATGGTATCAACTGTCACCAACGCTATTACGGCTATGGCGGCAGATACATATACTGACATAACTAACGATATCAAAAATGACGTTTATACCATACAGAATGCAGACGATTTTAAAAAGCTTCTTAATGCAGATCCTGCTGACTATCAGAAAATCACAATATTGTTTTCAAACAACCAATCTCAGTTTAAGTCTTCTGATTTTACAGGAATAGAAAAAGGACTTGGCAATGAAAATTATCCTTTCATGGGAACAGTCAAAGCAAATGAGGGTTCAGCTATTAATCTTCCTATTAATTTTGCTCTGTTTGAATATCTTAGTGACAGTGCAAATTTAGATTCTATTATTTTTGCTAGACCGGAAGATAAAAATTCAGCTTTGCTTGCTGAGAATGTTGTACACGGTGATGTGGCTTCAGCTAATAAGTGGAAAATAAAAGCTGATCCTGTAGATGATTCAGGTGCTACAATTTATAAATCCTTCACGTCTGTTATAGGCAATATGAAAAATGGAGCAAATGTCGATCTGGATATCACTCTAAGTAATGGTGTCAAGGCGGAAGTATCAGGTGGGGATAATGCAGGTCTTGCTTGTGGCACTATGGACGAAAACGCAAGTCTTGATGTAAGCTTGTCAAGTAATTTGCTTGACGTTTTTGGCAAATCGAATGCAGGTGTATTTGTTGGAAAAATGAGTGCTGGTGCAACACTGAACATTGACAAGTACAACACCTTGACGGGCGTAAATATATCCGCAAACAACGCAGGCGGACTTGTGGGTAGTGCAGAGAATGCAGAAATAAATGTTGGCGAAGGTGTCACCATTACCATGACCGGAAGCGTTACAGGTTCTGTAACTGCGGGCGGTCTTTTCGGCTCTTATACATACAGTAAAGCCAACGAAAAGACATTTGATATTTCAAAATTCAGCGGCATGAAAATGACCCTTGATTGTCCAAGCGGAAGCACCGCTGACAGTGCGGCTGTTGGTTCTGTTTTCGGACTGCTTACAAATGGGACGGAGAGTGCAAAAATCAGTATCAAAGGCACAGCTAATGATACTATTACTTCAAACTTCAATGGCACTGTCACGGCAGGCTTTTATGGCGGTATTGTCGGAAGATATTCTGCCAATGCTCTTAGCTCTGAACTTGAAATCAGTGATGTTACTGTAGATGTGACCGGTTCATGCAATGCCCTTGATTTTGGCGGCCTTATTGGTAAGATAGGTGATAACAGCAGGGCTTATGTAAGCGTCAAGAATACCACTATAAGTATTAAAAATTCCACATCATCACAAAATAATTATGGCGGACTTGTGGGCTATGCAGATCAGGCTTTTATAGATGTTGGCGGCAAAGTCAAAGTTACTGCAAATAATGTTTCTGCAAACCAGAGCGTAGGTGGCATTGTTGGCAAATTTAATAAAAATGGCGTTGTAAGGCTTGGCGGTAAAACAGACCTTTCAGGCTTTTATCCTAAAGACCCTAACAAAAACGGATGTCAGATAGTAGGAAATAGAGGCAATGCTTTGATCTATAGTTTAAGCGGCTGGTCATTTACAAGGACATCTTCAAAAGTCATAGACGATATGGATTGGGGCGGAGTGCTTCGCCTTAACGATTCCAATCTGCTTGAGAGTGCTGACGGTGTTCTGTCTTTTGATGGATCAGGACATACTGTTACAATAAATGGATTTCCTAATAATAATATAACCATAAGCAATAGGGCGGATTTTGCCCGTGCGGCTTTGATAATGCAGCATGATAGCAATGATTTTGTTAAGTATAGCGGTGCTAGCAGGGCAGATATGCTTGCGGCAAATATCAGCCTTAGTGCAGATGTTGATATAAGCGACACAGGTCTAACCGGCTTTATGCGTGATAATGGTGAGAATACTTTCACAGGCACTCTGAATGGCAATAGTCATAAACTTACCATTACAGTGGGAACAGAAAATGATAAGATAGTTTTCCATACTCATAATGGACTTTTTGCAAAGACAAGCGGTGCAAAAATAAGCAATTTAAAGCTTGTTTCAAACTTTAATATTGTTGGTGACAATGCTTCCGGCGGTGATGCTTGTTATATTGGTTCTGTATCTGCATACAACAGCGGAGCTTTGACTATCTCCAATGTGACCGCTGATGTGACCGCAGCCCCAAGTGGAGCGTATACGAATTTTGTCGGAGGTCTGGTTGGGTATGTTGCTGACGCCACAAGCGAAGTTTCATTCACTAATTCTGCTGTAACAGCAAATCTTACATACGATAATAGCACAACAAAGAAAGACTGTACTTGTCTTGGCGGAGTTATCGGAATGGTAGGTGCTGTTACATCAACGCCTGCACCCGTTATTAAGTTTGATAATCTCACTGTTGGCGGAAGTATAACGGATAAACACACAGGAAGTAACTCTAGAGTTGGCGGACTTATTGCAGAGGTCGGTGCTAAGGATAATTCAGCTTCTGTTGTACCTAATAAGATATCTATCACCAATGTTAATATTAATGCTTTAACAATAAATTCTAGTGGTAAATCAAATAGCGGTGGATTTTTAGGGCATAACTGGTATAGAGTAGAAATTGATCTGAGTAGTTTGAATGTAAACAATTCAAGCTTAACAGTGAATAATGGCACAGAACTGGGCGGTCTTGTACTTTCCACAACAGGTTATTGGAGCATAAATAAGGTTAGCTTTGACAGTGTGAAAGTGAAAGCAACAAAATGTATAAATTTCGGCATGCTTGCCTCAACTCTTTTTGGTAGAGATTATGACTCTTATGGCTTTGATTATTTTAAAGGTGAAAATGTCAATAATTACAGAAGCTCACGAGATGCAACTTATTTTGAACTTACTAAACCTAATGGATATAAGATCTCACAAGATACTAAGATAAATATAAGCCCAAGCTATTCGTATTTTGATGAGATAGCTCGTTGTAGTATTTATTATTCTTCTTCAGCTAGTTTTATGTCTAATCGTCAAGCCATAATTTCAATTCCTGCTGTTACAGCGGACGGAGAGCGTTTGCTTTATATGGACGGAAAGAACTGCAATACCTATCAAAATCAAACAACAAATAATGGTGCTGTTTGGAAAAATAATTCTTGGGCAAGATATTATTATAACCTTGATGTATATAAAAACGGTAAAGCCATCACAGGCGGAGCTAGGGCTACTGTATGGAGCGCAAAGCTTTTTGCGGCAAATAATATAAAAAATTATATTAATAGCACAAATATAGATTTTCCAACAGATGCAGAAATAGATTTGACAGGATATTCATTTTATCCTGTTGATACAAATGGTTGTAATATAAAATCAAATTCAACTATTACTTTTGAAAATAATGGTTTTAATCAGTCTGAAATGGTATCAAGCAGTAATAGTGACAATTATGCCCGTACAACAGAAGGCATGGATGGAACAAACTTAAATAATGTACATAATCAACATTACATGATGCAATGCGGACTTTTCAGAAATGAAAATGGAGCTGTTACCATAAGTGGTAAACTGACTTTTAAGGGAAATATCGGTAAAGTTAATAATGGTTCAGGTGCATTGGTTTGCGGCTCGGTTGCTGACGACACCAATACTACAAAGAAATCTGTCAAAATTACCGGCAGTATCGTTCTTGACGATCTGTATGTGAATGATACTTCTTTAAGTTTAAATGGTGAAAATTCTTATGCCCCTTTGCTTATAAATAAGATAGGCAACATGACAGAGATCACTATACAGAATGTGTCACAGAAAAAACACAGTATGACCGCTGAACAATATTACAAAGGCGGTCAGAATTATGCTGCAACAAGCCTTATAGGCAATGTAGGAAGCGAAAAGGGTCAAAATATATCTCTGACTTTCTCAAACATCAAGCTTGATGCAAGTGATGTAAATTCAATTTTCAAAAATGCTACTTTGCTTGAAAGCTTTCAGCATTCTGACGGCGCAGGCTCTTCTGCAATATACAACTATAAATGGGAAGAAGATTGGGGAACAGAAGCAAAGCATAATGTAACCTACGGAAAAGAAGTGTCTGACACCAAGAAGAATGTTGATGATTATGGAAATAGCAGGCAGAATAAATATCATGGTGATTGGAGTATGGATGACAGGTATACTTCTCCTATCCAAAATAACGCAACAGAGGAATATAGCTTTACTAAATACAAGCCATATGTTGCTAAATCGTATGATACCACTCAAAACTATGATGAGATAGACGTAAACCTTGAGCGACCATATCTTATAAAGGGCTGCGGAACATACTCTGATCCATATATCCTTGACGCTTCTACTCTTGCCGAGGTCGCACGAGTTATCAGTACAGCCGCACCTACAAATGGCTGGGAAGTAAACTATAATGCAAATGTTTCTGCCGATAAATCGACTGTTAATGCTAATAGTGCTTTTTGCAAAGGCACCAAGCATGAAACCTATACTTATGATGGTGCAGGCAATTTTGTAAGCGGAACGAAAAAAGTTTCAGTTTCAAAAGATAACATGATCAAATATCTTTGCGAAGCTTATTACAAGATAGATGATGATATAGTTCTCGGCAGTTCTTTTGCAGGTCTTGGCGGAACATCAAATAGTTACGTTTTCAGAGGCGTTATTGTTGGACAGAAGAAATCCGACGGAACATATCCAACTATCACCAATAATTCTGCAAGTCCGCTCATTAGGTTCAGCAGCGGAAGTGTTGTAAAAAATATCAATATAGTATATGCTAATAATGTAACGCTTTCAAAAAACAATAATAATAAATTAAACTACAGTACCGGAAAGACAGAGTATTATGGCGGTGTTATGGGCGTTGTGTTCGGTGGAGATAATATCATTGATAATGTCAAGGTAACAAATCCTAATATAACATTTGCAAATAACGATAACAGCAAACAACATCTCATTACTGCAGGCGGATATGTTGGCGCCATAGTTTACGGCGGAGTTATTTTCAGAAATATGAACAACGTTGCCAAAGATAGTGCGATTACAACCAACAATACTGAGGCAGTGGGCGAAAACGCAGCTACCAACCTCTTTATCAATCCATATATAGGCAGAGTTGTAAACGGCTTTGCTATTGAAGAGGGAACAAAGTTCGGTAAGTCAACTAACCTTGACAATGGCAGGAAAAATTATCTCATCACGCAGTTTAAGAGCGAGCTTAATGATGCTGAGAAATTAAATGTTATTGCCGGCACGACAAATACTATTGAAGTGCCTAATGCACAGGCATTGTTTATGCTGTCTGTCATATCACAGTCCGGTATGGGATATACAGATAAATATAAAAACACTTGCGGCTATGGTCACTATACTTTCACTCGAAATGCAGACTATTCAAAAGTTGGTACAGCTGCATTGACTTCTGATGATAAAGATTACAAAACTGCGATCTCAGATTATCAAAGACTTGAAAAGGCTACAAGCAGGGAATATGAAAAGAAAAATTCTGTAATGCTAAAAAAATATACAAAGCCAAGTGGAAATCTTTATGAAGCAAAATGGGCACACGATCAAAGTAAGAAATTTACTGTTAAGCTCACAGGAAATGAAACCTATGACCTCACCGACACAGGTTTTCGTGGAATAAATCAGTTGTTTGATGCAGCAGATAGTAACCTGGGCGGCATTGACTGTGGATATACTTTGTCTTTGACAGCTATCCAGGGAAATGATCAGACTATAAAGCTCGATACAGATATAAAAGCCTATGCTGTGAAAATAACAGATAACAAGGGCGGTAGCGCTAACACTGTTGAGTTTGAAAATGTGGATAACTACAAGTATCGTACCGCATTCGACAAAGTGAAAGGAGTTGGGCTGATAAACTGTTCAACGTATGCTCTAACTGTAGATAGTCTTAAGCTTTCCGGCAAGATCAGCGTTAAGACGTATAACAACGACGGAAAATCGTATGTTAATGAAGACCTTTCTACAGGTGGTATTGTTGGCGGAGTACAGGGTCAATGCAAGTTTAGCGGAATAACCTTGAATGATCTTGAGGTATCTGGCGCATATACTGTGGGAGGACTTATAGGAAAGTCAACAAATAATATCAATATAAGTGGCGTTAAGTCTGAAAACAGCGGCATATATGTGTATGGCGGATTTGAAACAGGCGGCCTTGTGGGAAATTCTCAGAAAGGCAGCGAATTTAATGTTAAGGATTCCAAGATTACTATTAATAAAGTTGAATTTGCTAATCTTGATAAAGGCACAGGTACTTGGTTTGGCGTAGGCGGGATCGTAGGCTCTGCAAATATCAAAACGACAATAAGCAATGTTCGGCTTACACCTTATAATAAAGACAGCTTTATCGGCTCAAAAAAAGACAATAAACCCCTTGCTACCCAGACAATGAACGAGGGCGGTCTTATAGGATTGTCCAACGAAGTATGCACAATAGAAAACACAAGCGTCAGCGTCGATGTTTATGGAAGTAATGCCGGCGGATTCGTTGGAATAAACAAAAAACAGTTGTCTGTCAATGAGAACTGTTATTATGGTGGAACGTCTGACACATCAGCTTGCGGCGTCTATGGTTATGCAAGCTCAGGCGGAATGGTCGGCACACAGAATGAGGCTGTGAACATATCAAAGTCTGCTGTAAAAAATGCAGCGATAGGTATACCAGCTGCTAAAAATGATAATGTAGGTATCGGAGGTTATGTTGGCATAAAAGCTAACGGTGATCTGAAGATAACTGATTGTGAAGTCAATAATGTTACGCTGTCAGCAGAAGATAAGTCCAATGGTGCAGGTGCAGGCGGTGTGATCGGTCATAATGACGGCGGCAACACTTATGCTTATGATATTCTCATAAATAAATTAAGCTATATAAAAGGCAACAACAGTGTGTCTGTTTCTAACCTGATAGGTTGGAACAAATATAAAAATCTATCATCTGAATTTATCGGAGTATCAGTAAATAACACGGATTGTTTACCTGATATACAGTATAATGCTTCACAGATACCTGCCGGCTTTACCGCTGTTCACTCCGACTACAAAGGTACTCAGGATAATACCCATAATATCGGTGAGGGAAGCGGCACGCACGTTGATATCTATTCACCTTATGTCAATATAAACCCAAGCGTTACTGTCGGCGGTAAGACTTTCGCAGGTGATCTTGTTGGCGGAAATATGCAGACTATCATCAGTGACGCTGCTTCCTATACGAATGGCACAAAGATAAAATCCTATGGCATAAACAGTACCATAAAGACATATGCAGAGGATCTGGGTAATTCAAAGCTTACAACATTCAAGCAAGCTTCCGAGCTTGATGTTCAGGAGCTGAATGATCTTCCAGTTTTGCTTATAGATGATAACTCATCGTTGAATATCACGCAAATGCTCGCAAAGTATATCTCAGTTGTGACAAATTGTGATGTTTTAGACAGCAGTTCAAATAAGCTGAAAACAACAGATCTTATGAATGTAAGCACAGCGACCTATGTGTATGATAACGGCAGTTTAACAAAATCAGACAAAACAACTCTTACATTTAACAGCAAGACAGGATATTTCAAGGTCACAGACGGTCAGTACGACAATGACGGCACAAACAGATTTACTGTCATTACTCTTGATTATATCGACCCAACGGGAAGCGGTAAAACTACTCTTAGACTTCATATTCCTGTTTTTGTAAGAAAGGTGCTTGATTTCAGCTTCCAATCTTACGTTATCTCAGGCACAGACTATAACCATTCTCATTATACGGATAAAACAAAGCTTGCTTTTGAGAGCTTTGATGCACCTGTTACTACTTATTTTAAGTATTCCTATTACAAATCCGCTAACGAATGGGAAAAAATGCTCAATAATGGTGACAGCCTGCTTTGGAGCTTTGATAAAAAGCTTTACCTTATTGGTGATAATGCCACTGACAGTGGTGTGCTTACCGATGATACAAAGCTAACTCTTGTTGATGCAAATAACAATGACAAGACTTATCATTCTACCGCAAGTGATGCTAAGTTTAATAAAACAACCGGTGAGCTTGACTTGACAAATATAAGTGGCTTTAAACCGGTCACAATGAATGATGTTCTGTTAAGGTATGCGTCGGTAACAGCTAAAGAATCATCTGACGGAACACTTGTTGAGGCAGCTGATGAAGCTACAGCTACCGTGAAAACAAGCGACGGCATGTATTATAGACCTGCCGGCGAGGGTGAAACAGGCACTTATAAGATAATTGTTTCAGCGAACAGTGATACACCGAAAAATGCTAATGACGAAATGATAATAAGCGAAAGCTATTATCTCACTATCATCATTCCGGAAAATGAAGGTTCAAAAAAGGTCATCAAGAACTTTGTGAATTATTATAGCGGTAATAAGCCAAGAAAGCTCAATGGCAATATTCCTACAAATCTTGTCCAAGTGACAAATAATGACACTGGTGCATATGTTATTGCAAACTTTTTTACACAGCTAGTAAGTGTGACGGCTCATGACCCAGAGGAGATAACAGCGTCAAATAATTTTGTCCGTGCGACAATGACGTCAAAGATAAGCATTGATCAGAGTCTTAGAGATACATTTAATGGCTATAAGAGTGACGATTTCAATATGTATCAGGCGTTTAAATTCTCTATGAAGAGCTTTGATGAAAACGATGCGGGAGCTAATGCAAAGATCATTGCAGGAACATCGGTGAATGTTGATTACAGCATTTTAAACAGTTCAGACACAGAGTTATCAAACGCAAAAATAAGCAAGACTGAGACACTTTCAGAAGCTAAAGACAGCTATATGCTGATGTATCCCGATTCGGTCTACGATTATATCAACAATGACACAAATGGCTCTATAACTGTCAAGGCTGATATCAGCTTAACTTACGGTACTGCGGGGATCATAGATCAGTTTCCTGAGCGTAAGGACGGGGATACAAAAACCGGTATCGGCGTAAATGCGGCGTCTTATGTTGCATATAGTCAGAACAATATTGAGAACAGCTCTATCTCTAAAAGTGGAGATATGCCTGCCAGACGCTACTATAGAAAGGCAATGACGGTGGCACAGCTAAACTATAACGTTGCAGAGTCAACGGTTCTTGAGTCGAAGGATTCACCATTTTCGCAGCTTGGTATCAATGCCAAAGATATGACTACAGAAGAAATGGCAATAACAGCAAATGCTATCTATGATCTGTCTGCTTTGAGTCGGTCAACAAGGGACAGCGGCAAAAAAATACAGTATACAATGAGGTTGTATGTGAAGGACAATAGTGGCGATTATAAGCAGACAAACGATATTAGCAAATATCTCAGCAGCTTTACTTTGGAAAACGCCGCATCAAACAGCGGTCTGAATGGCAAGGAGTGCGTTTTTACCACTGACTATAATGGCGAAGAACAAAACACAGCCGTTACGAAATTTACAGTAAAAACAGGCAAGGCTTTTGAGGAGCAGGGACTTACCTATGCGAACTACAGAGTTGAGCTTACCGCAGTATTGCTTAATGACAACAACTCAGTTGTTAATGGAACTACCGCAAGCGACTATGTTGTTTACACAAACGCAAAAATAGAAACAGGCTTTATAAATTCATAATAAGCAGGCATTTTCAGGAGAAAAATATGACAAAAAGTATTTTTGGAAAATTCAGAAAATTAGAAAAAAAGAAGAAGCTCCAGCTGGTCATAGCAGTATCTCTCTCGGCGGTACTGCTTGTGGCACTGCCTGTTTATGCGTGGTTTACTCACAAACGTTCTATTGCTCTTACAACAAAAATAAATGCCCCTACTCAGCTTTATATCACCGCAGGCAATAAAGAATCTGTGGCAAATCTTGAAATGGCAGATATTGACGTTGAGAACGGCAGATATAAAGACTTTGTTTTTGGAATAGGCGGGGCAGACGTGCAACAATATCAAATACAGCTTGCACATACAACGAATATCCCTTTTGAGTATGAGATATACCGTGCGAAAGACGTACCGGAAGCTGATAAAAATAATGATACTGTAGTTTATGTTTCTGATGAAGAGAATAAAACGTTTTATTACAATATAGACGGCAGTAAGATCTCAGGAAGATATCTCAATCAGCAAGGCTCGGAGATCATTGCTGACAGCACGCTTCATGAAAAGTCTTATGACAGTTACGGCAATGTTCAGAAAAATGCCGAAGCACTTTATTGGCAGTCGGACGCACTGACGGTAATTGACAATAAAGACCCGTTTTGCGATTATTTTATAATAAGAGTAAAATGGAATGAAAATGTCCAAAACAATAAAGAAACTGATATGGTCTACCTTACAGTTCAAAGAAAGTAATAAATCACAAAATAGAGAGGAGGGTGGCTGTTATGAAAGACCAATTTATAAAAAAGCTTAAAAGATCGTGGCTTGCAATATGGATAGCTTTTGTGGCAGCCGCACTCAGCACTGTTGGCGTTTTGGCGGCTTATACCAGCGTTTCAAGTGTAAAGCGAGTTGTGTCCACACAAAAGGGAGCAGGTATGCTGTTTTCATCTAATTATCTTACAACAGATGAAAATGATCTTCCAAGGACGATAACATTTAGCAATATGGAAACCTCGCCTTGTGTGACAGTCAATGTATGCAACTATCCGCAAACAATGATAAAGCACAATGATAAGGATATCACATACACCATTACAGTTGAGCTTGTGGACAGCGACGGAAATGCCGTTACCGGAGAAGAAGCTGCTAAATACTCGGTTGAATATGGCGGTGAAAATAAGACTTTTGAAGGTAATTCAAAAATTGTATTTTCTTCACTTGTGCTTAAATCAGATGATTTCAACAAGCATGAATTTGTGCTGACTTTTGATAAGTCGCAGCTCACAAAGTCTGATATATACATGAAAGTGACAGCCGCACCTACAGATCAGGCAGAGTTGAAAACGCTCTCCGCAAAGCTTGGCGTTATCTATATAAATGATAACACATCATCAACATGGACAGGCACATTCATCGACAATGCTACCTCGCCTAAAGACCTTGACGGCTTCAACTACCGTCTGTCAGGCAGTGGCGAGGGTACTGTCACCCTGACTTGGAATACGAACTATGTTGATATCAGCCCATGGTTTAAAAACACTTACAGCCTAAATGTTTCTACAGATGTAAATACAAAAATTGCCACTGCAACTATGAAAGTGAATTCTGCCGAGAAAAATCAATATGATATTCAGTTCTATCGAACGAACGGCATTAACAGTGCGGAGCAGTGGTCTGACGGTAATCATACCAATATTACGGTGAATGGAACGGGATTTGTATCAATGAGTTTCACTCAAGGCGCAGCGTCAGGGAATTAGAATATGTACAAAAAAACGGACTGCAAGCAAAATGCAGTCCGTTTTCTTTTGTAGGGGCGAACAGTGTTCGCCCGTTATTATATCCGTGTAATGTTCAGTACGAAAGCTTAGAGTGCAGACTTCAAAGCCTCAGCAAGCTGAGCAGGACATGATGTGCCGCGTCCGTTGCAGTCGATACCCTCAAGTCTGTCAATAACGTCTTGAACCTTCATGCCCTCAACAAGCTTTGATACACCCTGTGTGTTGCCGTTGCAACCGCCTGTGAAATGCACTTTCTTTACGATACCGTCCTCTACTTCGATATCTATTTTTCTTGAACATACTCCCTTTGGAGTGTAGCTTATCGTTGCCATTTGAAAAACCTCCTAAATTCTTGCTACGCCTGTTTCTCTTGCAGCCTTTGCCACAGCCTCAGCCACAGCGATCGGTACAGATCTGTCAAAAGAGTTAGGCAGTATAAATTCCGCACTGAGCTTGTCCTCAGGCACACAGCCTGCGATAGCCTTTGCGGCGGCCATTTTCATTTCCTCGTTGATGTCAGAAGCTCTTACTGCAAGCGCACCCTTGAAAATTCCAGGGAATGCGATAACGTTGTTTATCTGGTTAGGG
Organism: Ruminococcus sp. AF17-1AC; assembly: GCF_003461385.1. NCBI lineage: Bacteria > Bacillati > Bacillota > Clostridia > Eubacteriales > Oscillospiraceae > Ruminococcus > Ruminococcus sp. AF17-1AC. Next base: position 15,516 of record NZ_QTWZ01000013.1, on the reverse strand, counting down.
AAGTCTGAACGTCCCGTGCCAACGATAAACGCACCTGCCGCCTTTGCTTCGTCAGGCATTATCTCAGGAGTCGGGTTAGCCATTGCGAAAAGTATAGGCTTGTCATTCATGGACTTGACCATTTCGGCTGTAACGAGCTTTGGCTTGGAAACGCCTACGAAAGCGTCTGCGCCCTTGAGTGCGTCAGCAAGAGAGCCGTGGAGCTTGTTCTTGTTTGTGACCTTAGCCATTTCAGCGTGAGCCTCGTTAAGATAATCATCGCCCTCGCAGATTATGCCCTCACGGTCTACCATGATAAGGTTGCCGATACCAAGAGAAAGCAAAAGCTTTCCGATAGCACAGCCGGCTGCACCTGCACCGTTTATAACAAGTGTAATATCCTCTATCTTCTTGTTTGCTACCTTGCAGGCATTCATAAGTGCCGCACCGACAACGATAGCAGTTCCGTGCTGATCGTCATGGAAAACAGGGATATCAACTTTTTCTTTAAGCTTAGCTTCTATCTCAAAGCACCTTGGAGCGGCAATATCTTCAAGATTTATTCCGCCGAAGCTGTCTGATATCATAGCGATAGTGTTTACTATTTCGTCAACGTCATTGGACTTTATGCAAAGCGGAAAAGCGTCAACGTCTGCGAACTCCTTGAAAAGCGCACACTTGCCCTCCATAACAGGCATACCTGCCAGACCGCCAATATTGCCAAGACCAAGCACAGCAGAGCCGTCTGTGATAACAGCCACAAGATTTGCACGTCTTGTAAGCTCATATGAAAGGTCAGGATCTTTCTGTATCTCAAGGCAAGGCTGAGCAACGCCAGGTGTGTAAGCCAGCGTCAGGTCTTTTGCATTGTTTACCTTTGCTCTTGAGCAGACCTCTATCTTGCCTTTCCATTCTCTGTGTTTTTGTAGGGATTCTTCCATTACGTTCATTTTATACAGTCCTCTCTATTACAGCCAAACTAGGCTTTGTTACGCATTAAAGGAACATTACCGCATGATAATGTCCCTTTATTATACCATATTATTTCTCTGTTTTCACAGCCGCTTTGTTAGCTTTTTGTGAATTTATATGAATGAGCCTGAACAGCTTATCAAGATTTTCCTTATCAGTGGTCATGCTTCCGATATGTGTCATAGTCTCATTATACAGACCGTGGAAGTCAGAGCCGCCAGTCACTATCAGGTCATGTTCCTCTGCGATATCCACAAGCTTCTGCTGTTGAGTTGGAGTAGCAGAGTGATGATAAGCTTCAATTCCGTCAAGCTTGCCTGCCTCGATAAGTTCAAGAAGCAGCTCGGTGTTGTTGAACATAACAGGGTGTGCCATAACAGCAATGCCCTTTGCGGAGTGGATAAGATCAAGCACAAAGTTTACGTCAGGATATTCACGGGTCACAAGACATTCGCCGTTTGGATATGCAAAAAGCTTGTCGTTCACAGAGCCGTAAAGCTCAGTGGCATAGCCGTAATTTACCAATGCTCTCATGATATGCTGTTTAAAAATGCTCTTTGAGCTTTTCGTGTAGTGCAGTACAGCATCGGCAGGAATAGGATATCTTGCCATTACCTTTTCTATCATTTCCTTTGCACAGTCTTTTCTTATCTGGCATGACTTCAGGCAAAGACCTTCCAGCCTGTCAGGTTTCTGCGGTGCATAGCAAAGAATGTGTACTTTTGAATTGCGCTTCTTGTCCCATGCGGAAAGCTCTACCGCAGGAATGACCTTGACCCCATAACGTTCACCAAGTATTTGCGCTCTGCTTGATGATGAAAGAGTGTCATGGTCTGTTATCGCAAGAAAGTCAAGTCCCATTCTTTTTGCCTGAACAATGACCTCTTCTATACCAAGCGAGCCGTCAGACAGTGTTGTGTGACAATGCAGATCTCCTGTCATACCTTTGTTCCTCCAAATCTATAAAATATATCTGTCATTTTCTGTATATATAGTACAGCCGTTAAATTTGACTAAATAATTATAACATATTTTATATACATTTGCAAGCACTTTTGAACAATTTACACAAAATTTGTAGGAAAATTATATTATTTTGTCGTATATGACAAATCCACAGTGTCGAAATAGTGCGATTTAACGAAATATCAGAGCTTATATCCGAAGAATTTTTCGCAAAACCATACGTCTTTAACCTGAAAGCTCTTGCCGTTCAGATATTCAAGTATACCTGCGTCGGTGGTGAATTTAAAGGTAAGCTTGTACGAATAAAGTGCCTGCGTTTTCACATTGTATGCACGGTTGACTTTATTTATTCCGTATTTGCCGTCACCGAGAAGTGGATAGCCGATGTGAGCAAGGTGAGCCCTTATCTGATGCGTTCTGCCTGTGACAAGGTCAACTTCGAGAAGTGCAAGGTCATCAGCCTTGTTTTCCGCAAGCACACGATAAGAGGTTATCATAGTGCGACTGCCCTCAAATTTCTTGTCAGACACCCTGACGGTCTTTGTCGCCTCGTCCTTCTGATGATAAGCCATGAGCCGAGCAGACTTTTCCTTCGGTATGCCAACGGTCACGCAAAGATAAAGCTTTTCAAGTTCTCTGTCTTTAACTTTCTGATTAAGCACACGCAAACTTTCAGCATTTTTCGCACATATTACAATGCCGCCTGTGTTGCGGTCTATCCTGTTGCAAAGGGCAGGAGCAAAAGACAGCTCCTCCTCAGGACGATATTCGCCTTTTTTATAAAGATAGTGCTGTATCCTGTTTATGAGCGTGTCCGCAGAACCGCTTTCGTCCTCATGCACCACAAGTCCGCACTTTTTGTCGCAAAGGATAATATTCTCGTCCTCGTAAATAATATTCAAAGACGTTGGCGCACTGAGAAAAGCAGGTCTGTCAGCAATTTCGCCCTCGAAAAATTCGTCATTGATGTAAAGCTGCATAACGTCACCGCAAGCAAGCCGTGTGGATATCTCACAGCGTTTGCCGTTGACCTTGATACGCTTTAGGCGCAGATATTTGTACAGCAGATTTTTAGGCAGCTTCGGCACAGCCTTTGTGAGAAACTTGTCAACACGCTGACCTGCGTCATTTTGATTTATGGTAAATTCTCTCATGCCATACCTCAGAGCTTCACACGAGCGGAGAATCCTCCGTCAATAAGCTCGTCAAGACCCGTGCTGTCAGCACCGCTTTCACGGAGAAGCAGAAGAATTTCTGACATATCGCAGGCTTTGCCTTTACGGCGGGATATCTCCTCTTCACATTTGATAGCATATTGTAAAGGCTTTTTGTCAGCAGGGAAGTTCACATCTGAGCCTTGAGCGATGAGCCATTTGATGAAATCAACACTTCGCTTGTCAGGCTTGAGAACACCATCCTGCTCCACGAGGTCTGCACTTTCGATCGCAGTGAGCAGGAAAGTAAGCCCGTTGCTGTCAGTGTCGTTGTAATCCACATCATCAGAGATGAACAAGAATTTAAGCTCTTCCAGTTCACGCTTTGAGAGGGTGTAGTTGTATTCGTCATATGATCTATTCATGTTACGTCCTCCTGAAATTATTACTATAGTGATATTATAACCTAAAGTGTGGGAGAATGCAAGAGGGGAGCGGTATTAAGTGAGGAGTGAGGAGTGAGGAGTGAGGAATGAGGAGTGAGAAATGAGGAATGAGCAAAGCTGACCAAAGTTGTGCCCCCTGCACCGAGCGTAGCGATTTTGCGGCATGACAAACTCTCCCGAATAATCTGTAGGGGCGAACACCGTTCGCCCGTGCTCAGGATTTGCTGTAAATTCAGAATTGTCGGGGTGAATTTTTTGCTGCCGAACCTTGTTGTTACCGTGGGTTTGTTTCTTCGACGGGCGAACAGCGTTCGCCCCTACACATACATCGAGCTGATACCGCAGGTTGAGTAACAATACCAGTCCGAAAAATCGTACATATACGCAAATTCAAAAAATATTGATAAAAAAGCCTTTACAATTAAAAATAAATGTAATATAATAAGTAAAACAACTGTTCGATTGAGGAGGCATTTATGGATAAGTTTCAGCTTGTTTCAGATTATAAACTTTCAGGCGATCAGCCCGAAGCAGTGGACGCTCTGGTAAAGGGCATCGAAAGCGGCATGAGAGAACAGACCCTTATGGGCGTTACTGGTTCAGGCAAGACCTTTACTATGGCAAACGTTATTGCTAGGATAAACCGTCCGACGCTTGTGCTTGCCCATAATAAGATACTTGCCGCTCAGCTTTGCTCTGAGTTCAAGGAGTTTTTTCCGAACAATGCCGTGGAATATTTCGTGTCCTACTATGACTATTATCAGCCTGAAGCCTATGTGCCTAGCAAGGACGTTTATATCGAAAAGGACAGCTCCGTTAATGACGAGATAGATAAGCTCCGACATTCCGCTACCTCCGCTATCGCTGAACGCCGTGACGTTATTATCGTTGCCAGCGTTTCTTGTATCTACTCCCTTGGCGACCCTGAGGAGTATAAGTCCATGGTGGTGTCTATACGTCGTGGTATGGAGAAATCCCGTGACAGACTTATCGCTGACCTTGTGGGTATCCAGTATGAGCGTAACGATATAAATTTTGTGAGAAACAAGTTTCGTGTCAGGGGAGATGTGGTGGAGATATTCCCTGCAAATTCTACTGATACAGCTATCAGAGTGGAGTTCTTCGGAGATGAGATAGACCGTATCACTGAAATAAACGTGGTGACTGGCGAGGTGCTTTGCTCACTTGCCCATGCGGCGATATTCCCTGCTTCTCATTATATCGTCAGCCGTGATAAAATGCACGACGCTATCGAAGAGATAAAGCAGGAGCTTGACGAGCGTATCAAATATTTCAAAGACAACGATATGCTTATCGAGGCTCAGCGTATTGCACAGCGCACCAACTATGATATTGAGATGTTGGAGGAGATAGGCTTTTGCAGCGGTATCGAGAATTATTCCCGTGTGCTTGCAAGACGTCCCGCAGGCTCTACGCCATTTACTCTGCTTGACTTTCTGCCTGATGATTTTGTGCTTTTCGTGGACGAATCGCACGTTTCTCTGCCGCAGGTGAGAGGTATGTATGCAGGCGACAGGGCAAGAAAGCAGACACTTGTTGACTATGGCTTCCGTCTGCCCTCAGCAATGGACAACAGACCGCTGACCTTTGATGAGTTTTATTCTCATATCAATCAGGCGGTGTTCGTGTCCGCCACCCCGGGACCTATCGAGCAGGAAAAGTCACAGCAGATAGTGGAGCAGGTCATAAGACCGACAGGTCTGCTTGACCCTGAGATAATCGTAAAGCCGACTGAGGGTCAGATAGAGGACTTGCTCAGCGAGATAAATATGCGCACAGCTAAAAATCAGCGTGTGCTTGTTACTACTCTTACAAAGAAAATGGCAGAAGATCTCACAAATTATCTCAAGAGCTTTGATGTCAAGGTAAGATATATGCACCACGATATAGACACTATCGAGCGAATGGAGATAATCCGTGACCTACGTCTGGGCGAGTTCGATGTGCTTGTTGGCATCAACCTGCTGAGAGAGGGTCTTGACTTGCCAGAGGTAACTCTTGTGGCTATACTTGATGCCGATAAGGAGGGCTTTCTGCGTTCTGAAAGTGCACTTATACAAACCATAGGCAGAGCCGCTCGAAATGCCGAGGGCAAGGTAATAATGTATGCCGACACGGTGACACGCTCAATGGAAAAGGCTATCACCGAAACGGAACGCCGCCGTGCGATACAGATGAAGTTCAACGAAGAACACGGCATAGTTCCGAAAACTATAGTCAAGGATATAAGAGATGTAATAGAAATATCCACCAAGGAAGAGGTGGAATACGAGGCAAGGCAGAAAACAAAGCTTTCAAAGCAGGAAACTGCAAAGCTCATAGAAAAGCTCACAAAGGAAATGAAAGAGGCGGCAAAGCTGCTTGAATTTGAGCACGCCGCATTCCTGCGTGATAAGATAGCGGAGTTAAAGGGTGAGAAGAAATGACAGAGCTTTATTTATCCGATTTGATGAAGCTTGGCGGTATCGACCCTGACGAAGCAGTGCTTATAAGGCACTCTGTCGGCGACATAGCATTTGCAAAATGCTATGAAAACGGCTCTGAGAGCATTGAACAGTATACACGCCTGCAAGCGGAGCATTTTTCTGACGGCTTTAAATATTGGCTGGTTTTCATTGGCGAAAAGGGCAGAGGTGCTAGATTTTTCGGGGCTTATACAGTAAAAGGCAAACACCCTGCCACGCCTGATAATATGCCCACAGGTTTTCCTGTGCCTGAGATGTTTGAAAGAAACGTTTATCAATATGACCTAGAAGCAAACGATTTTCTTTCGGATTATCAGGGAAGATTAGTCATAGATTGGGGCAACGCCGCAGTTGCATGGCACCAAAAAGCCACAAACCCTAAGAAAATAATAGCTGTGAACTCACAAGATTTTGTGGGCTATGATAACTTGATATTGAGCTTTGGACAGCTTAAAGATATTGTTGAAAAGCCTAATGTCTATGATAAATACATCTCAGCCCTGAGTGCTGTAAAAGCTGTTTATCTTATCGCTGACCGAAAAACAGGCAAGCAATATATAGGCTCTGCCACAGGTTCTGACGGACTTTTCGGTAGGTGGAAAGAGTATGTAAAAACTTTTCACGGCGGAAACAGCGGTATAAGAGATTATCTTGCGATATCATCAGATAGCTACAAAGATTTTCAGTTTTCCATTCTTCAGATATTTTCAATGAATGAGTGCAAAGAGAAAATACTGAATTGTGAAGCCTTGTGGAAAAATAAACTTCTGACCAAAGATTTTGGTCTAAATGACAATTAGTGAGAAAATGTAGTGGCGAACACCGTTCGCCCACCTGCATACCAATATGTGATTTTTCAATACCAAAAGGAGAGTAAAGTTAATAATGCCAATTAACGAGATAGTTATAAAAGGTGCAAGAGAGCATAATCTGAAAAATGTTGATGTTACCATACCGAGAGATAAGCTTGTTGTTATGACGGGTCTTTCGGGTTCGGGTAAATCTTCTCTTGCATTTGATACCATATACGCTGACGGACAAAGACGTTATGTTGAGTCGCTGTCATCTTATGCGAGAATGTTTTTGGGTCAAATGGATAAGCCTGATGTTGACAGCATAGAGGGGCTTTCCCCTGCTATATCTATTGACCAAAAGACCACCTCAAAAAACCCACGCTCTACTGTGGGTACTGTCACAGAGATATACGACTATCTCAGACTGCTTTATGCCCGTATAGGCGTGCCTCACTGTCCTGTCTGCGGAAGAGAGATACGTCAGCAGACTGTTGACCAGATAGTGGATAAGATAATGGAGCTTGACGAAGGTACAAAGATTCAGCTTTTAGCGCCTATCGTCAGAGGACGTAAGGGCGAGCATACAAAAGAGCTTGACCGTGCAAGAAAGTCAGGCTATGTCAGAGTGCGTATCGATGGCATAACCTATGACCTTTCGGAAGAGATAAAGATAGAAAAAAATAAAAAGCATACTATCGAGATAGTCGTTGACCGACTTGTTATCAAGGAGGGCATAAAGTCACGTCTTACCGACAGTATCGAAACTGTTTCTTCGCTTACAGGGGGACTTGTGGGCGTTGACGTTATCGGCGGAGAGGAAATGCTTTTCTCTCAGAATTATGCCTGCCCTGAGCATGGCGTTTCCATTGACGAGCTGACTCCGAGAATGTTCTCTTTCAACAATCCCTTCGGTGCTTGCGAAAAGTGTACTGGTCTTGGTGTGTTCAAAAAGATAGACCCTGAGCTTATTATCCCTAACAAAGACCTTTCCATAAGGCAGGGTGCGATAAAGGCAAGCGGCTGGAACAGCCTTGAAGAAGGCTCTATCGCAATGATGTATTTCAACGCTATCTCAGAAACTTACGGCATTTCCCTTGACGAGCCTGTTAAAAATCTCGACAAGGACGCTATAGACATTTTCCTTTATGGAACTCAAGGTCAGAAACTTCACCTAAAGCGTGGCAATAAGTTCTATAAGGCTGACTATCAGGCTGAATTTGAGGGCGTTATACCAAACCTTGAAAGACGTTATAAGGAATCCAACAGCGATTGGGCAAAGGCTGATATAGAAGCGTATATGAGCGATGAAAAGTGTCCTGCCTGCCATGGTGAAAGGCTTAAAAAAGAAAGCCTGAGCGTTACAGTTGGCGGAATAAATATCGCAGAGCTTTGTCATAAGTCGGTGGCAAAGGCACTGGAGTTTTTTGAAAACCTTGAGATAAGCGACCGTGACAAGCTTATCGGTGAGCAGATAATAAAAGAGATAAGGTCACGCCTTGGCTTTCTCAAAAGCGTTGGACTTGAATATCTCACCCTGTCACGTTCCGCAGGTACTCTCTCAGGCGGTGAGAGCCAGCGTATAAGGCTTGCAACGCAGATAGGCTCGTCACTTGTGGGCGTGCTGTATATACTTGACGAGCCGTCTATAGGACTTCATCAGCGTGACAATGACAAGCTTATCGCCACACTGAAAAGGCTTCGTGACCTTGGCAACACTCTCATAGTGGTCGAGCATGACGAGGACACCATGCGTGCGGCAGATTTCGTGGTTGACGTTGGACCGGGAGCAGGCATTCACGGCGGCGAGATAGTCTGCGCAGGAACTGTTGACGATATAATGAAGTGCAAGCGTTCCATTACAGGACAGTATCTCAGCGGTGCAAAGAAAATACCTGTCCCTGAAACACGCAGACAGGGCAACGGCAAGTATCTGAAAGTTATCGGTGCGACACAGAACAATCTGAAAAACATAGATGTTGAGATACCTCTCGGCACTTTCACCTGCGTAACAGGTGTGTCAGGTTCGGGCAAATCATCACTTGTGAACGAGATAATTTATAAGGAGCTTGCAGGCAGATTAAACCGTGCGAAAATACGCTCTGGAGCATTCAAGGAAATGCAGGGCATAGAGCATCTTGACAAGGTCATTGATATCGACCAGTCGCCAATAGGCAGAACGCCAAGGTCTAATCCTGCCACCTATACGGGAGTGTTCACCGATATCAGAGAACTTTTCGCTCAGACCGCTGACGCAAAGATGAAAGGCTACGGTGCAGGACGTTTCTCATTCAACGTCAAAGGCGGAAGATGTGAAGCCTGCGAGGGCGACGGAATAATCAAAATAGAAATGCACTTTTTGCCTGATGTGTATGTGCCGTGCGAAGTCTGCGGTGGTATGAGATATAACCGTGAAACGCTGGAAGTTAGATATAAGGGCAAGAACATCTATGACGTGCTTGAAATGACAGTGGAAGAGGGCGTTGAGTTTTTCAGCGCTATCCCTAAAATAAGCCGTAAGCTTGAGACCCTTTATGAAGTAGGCTTAGGCTATGTGAAGATAGGACAGGCGGCTACAACGCTTTCAGGCGGTGAAGCGCAGAGAGTTAAGCTTGCAACAGAGCTTTCAAAAAGAGCCACAGGCAGAACTATATATATCCTAGACGAGCCGACTACAGGACTTCATACTGCTGACGTGCATAAGCTTATAGAGGTATTGCAGAAGCTTGCAGACGGAGGAAATACAGTGCTTGTTATCGAACATAATCTTGATGTAATAAAGACCGCAGACCATATCATAGACTTAGGTCCTGAGGGCGGTGACGGCGGCGGAACTATCGTCTGCACAGGCACGCCTGAGGAAATTGCGGCTTGCGACAGGTCTTATACGGGACAGTATTTGAGGAAGATGCTGTAGGCAAGTTTAAGTGAGGAGTGAGGAATTGGCATAGCTGACCCTTGTGGCTCTTCAGTACGAGGTAAATGTATGCACCGAGTTTATTCTGCTATATGGTGCAGAGGGGTGCAGAAATGAAAAATACCAAACAAAATAATAATCAAAGCGGTGTCAGAGAAAAAACTTTGCACCGCTTTTTCTATCCTACAGCATAACGTAAACCCGCAAAGAGCGTAGCGATTTTGCGGCATGGCAAACCATAGTGCCAAAATGTAGGGGACGGCGCCCTCGACGTCCCGCTATCCCTCGCCTGCGGAATTATTGGCAAACGTCACAATAATGTATCCCGAATAATTCGGCATCAGGGGTGTGATAATCACAGCGTTGCCCCTCCATTTAGCAACCAAAAAAATCCCAATATCGAAGATATGACAGTTATGGTGTTATCTCTCCGAGCGGGACGTCGAGGGCGCCGTCCCCTACACATTATTTGAGCAAATACCGAATATACATATTTCGGTGATGAACTTGTTTAAGCTAAAAATCAAAAATACGACTTATGGAATTTCATTCAGCTTTTTCTTTGTTATAGCCCTCGTGACGATATGCTCTGCGACCCAAACGGAAAAATTGCTCATGACCCTTGTGTGCTGCGCACTCCACGAACTGGGTCATCTCGTACTCATGACCGCTTTCGGAAGCTCGCCGCAGGAAATTGTTGTCTATGGAGGCGGTATCCGCATTACTCCCGATAATAAACAGCTGTCTAAATACCACGAGCTTGCTGTGCTTTTCGGTGGTGCAGCAGTAAATTTTGCCCTCTGCCTGCTGTCATATATGGCAAATGGTGGTGGCTTTTTCTGTCAGGTAAACTTTCTGCTTGGTGCGCTGAACCTACTGCCCTTTCGCTATTTTGACGGCGGCAGGATACTCGCCTTGCTTGCCAATGGCAAGGTCTGCGAGTTTTTCAGAGCGGTATTTATTCTGCTTACAGCGGTGGCTATGATACATATGATACTCCACGGCACCGTAAGCATATCCTTCGCCGCAACTTTTTGTTTTATCGTCCTCTCAGAAGTCATATATTAACACTTTGCTTATTGCTTTTGTAATAAATTTTTGGTATAATAATATGAAATGCTTATGTATCTGTAGGGGCGAACAGTGTTCGCCAGTTTCACCTCACTTTGTGTATTGCTCTCGCTTTGCTGGGTGCGGTGAGATAGTACAGACATTCAATATCGGAGGATAAAACTTTGGAAGAACTGAAAAAGAAAATAGAAAAGCTGCTGCTTAAAGTGCAGCGTCCGTCAAGGTATATCGGCGGCGAGGTGGGCAGCGTGGTGAAGGATAAGGATAAGGTGGACGTGCGCTTTGCCTTCTGCTTTCCTGATACCTACGAGGTCGGTATGTCACACCTTGGCATGAAGATACTTTATGGTCTGAAAAATGCCCGTGAAAATTGGTGGTGCGAGCGTGTTTTTATGCCTGAAGAGGACTATAACAAGCTCATGCGTGAGAACGATATCCCTCTTTACGCACTGGAGAGCCTTGACCCTATAAAGGATTTCGACTTCATCGGCTTTACTCTCATGTATGAGCTTTCTTATAATAATGTATTGGAAATGCTCGACCTTGCAGGCGTGCCTGTGCTTGCTAAGGACAGAACTGAGCTTACGCCCCTTGTTATCGCAGGCGGTCCGTGTGCCTGCAACCCTGAGCCTATGGCTGACTTTTTCGACCTGTTCATTCTTGGCGAGGGTGAGGAAGTCAACGTGGAGCTTCTTGAACTTTACGAGAGAATGAAGCCTTTGAACCCTTCAAAGCAGGAGTTTCTAAGAGAAGCCGCAAAGCTGGAGGGTGTTTATGTTCCGTCTTTCTATGACGTTGATTACAATGATGACGGCACTGTAAAGTCTATCACGCCAAACGTTCCTGAGGCACCTGCCAGGGTCAAAAAGCGTGTTATAAAGGATTTTGATAAGGTATATTACCCTGAGGGCTTTGTTGTGCCGTTCACTCAGATAGTCCATGACAGAGCGGTGGTTGAGGTACTGAGAGGGTGCATAAGAGGCTGTCGATTCTGTCAGGCAGGCTTTATCTACCGACCTTTCAGAGAGAAAAGCATCGACACCATAAAGAACGAAACAAAGTCCCTTTGTGAGCAGACAGGCTATGAGGAGGTGTCCTTGTCGTCTTTGTCAACAAGCGACTATACAGAGATAAACAAGCTTTTGGAAAATCTTGTGGAATACACCGACGGCGAGCAGATAAACCTTTCACTGCCTTCGTTGAGAATAGATAATTTCAGCGAAGAGCTTTTGGAGAAAATAAAGTCCGTAAGAAAAAGCGGTCTGACCTTTGCTCCAGAAGCAGGCACACAACGGCTTCGTGACGTAATAAACAAGAACATCACCGAGGACGAGATAATGCGTACCTGTCGCACTGCCTTTGAGGGCGGTTACAGCACTGTAAAGCTTTATTTCATGCTTGGTCTGCCGGAGGAAACGCTGGAGGACGTTGAGGGTATCGCAAAGCTTGCGCAGAAAGTCCTTGACCTTTATTACGAAACACCAAAAGAAAAGCGTGGCAAGAGCGTGCAGATATCAGTTTCTACTGCAACATTCGTACCAAAGCCTTTTACTCCGTTTGAGTTCGAGCCACAGGCAACTCCCGAGGAGATAAAAGAGAAACAGGAACACCTTTTCAAAAGTCTTACAAGCCGCAAGATACGCCTTAGCACTCACCAATCCTATACATCTATATTGGAAGCGGTGCTTGCAAGGGGCGACAGACGTCTTGGAAAGGCGATATACACTGCATGGAAAAAGGGTTGCTATCTTGACGGCTGGGACGAGCATTTCAAGGCTGACAAGTGGCAGGAAGCATTTGAGGAGTGCGGGCTTGATACAAGCTTCTATGCTCACCGCAGACGTTCTTATGACGAGATAGCGCCATGGTCGCACCTTGATTATCTTGTGAGCCACGAGTTTTTCGTTCGTGAGAACAAGAAAGCACATCAGGCAGTGACTACACGAAACTGCAAAGAGGGCTGTTCAGGCTGTGGCATAAAATGCGAATACGGAGGTGTTTACTGTGGCAAACGCTGAGCCGAAGAATGTAAATCTCCGTTTGGAGAGATTTGAATACAGAGCGGTATTTTCAAAAACAGGCAGGGCGAAATACATTTCACATCTTGACCTTATGAGAGCCTTTCAGCGAGTGTTCAAAAGGGCGCACCTGCCAATATGGCACACTCAGGGTTTCAATCCTCATGTGTATATAATGTTCCCGCTTGCATTGCCCCTTGGCACTGACAGCAGGGTGGAGATAATGGACTTTGCTCTCACTGAGGATATCCCATACAACGAGGTCTTGGAGCGAATGAACGCACAAACGCCTGTTGGTCTGGAGATAGTGAGCGTTTCAAAGCCTGAGCATAAGCATACCGATATTACAGCGGCGGAGTATGTGGCAAGGCTGAAAACAGATAAGAGCGTACATGAAGTGGCGGAGCTTTTCGGCAAGTTCATAGCACTTGACAAGATAGAGATAGAAAAGCGAACCAAGAAAAAGACTATCAATCTTGTGGATATAAAGCCACATATCACAGTGCTTGACAGCAAAGAGCTAGAGGACAGCTTTGAGGTGACATTAAAGCTGCCCTGCGGAAGCTCATTCAATCTTAATGTGAACGTAGTCATAGACACGTTCTGTGAGCGTTATGGCATAGAAATATCGGAAATTTATACAGAACGTACAAAAATACTCATGGCAAACGGCGAAAATTTTATATAAATATCCTTGCAAAAGGTTTTGAGATGTGGTATAATATTAAAGCATTTGAATTACCGTCGGTTCTTCCGACGAGAGTTAATGCCACGCCTTTGAACGAAAGGCACGACATTAAAGCGGGCAGTCCTCTGGCTTTGCAGCGATAGCTGCCATAAAGCGAATGAATGTCTGAAAATATTAAGGAGGAATTTAAAGTGGACGCTTTAAAGCAGATTTCTAATTCAAGCCTTAAATCCGAGGCACCTGTTATCAATGTTGGTGATACAGTAAAGGTACACGTAAGAATTACAGAGGGTGACAAGTCCAGAATCCAGGTATTCGAGGGCACAGTTATCGCTAAGAAGCACGGTGGAATCCACGAGACATTCACAGTTCGTAGAGTAGCTCACGGCTGTGGAATCGAGAGAGTTTTCCCTGTTCATTCACCTGTAGTTGAAAAGGTAGAGGTTGTACGCAGCGGTAAGGTTCGCCGCGCTAAGCTCTATTATCTCCGTGACAGAGTTGGTAAGGCAGCTAAGGTCAAGGAAGCTATCAGATAATTCTTTCTATAAAAACGAGTCGGCTTTGGTCGGCTCTTTTTTTATAGTTAGGAGTGAGGAATTAAGGTACCGCCTGCGACAATGATTTTTATTGTCATATTGCATAAAATATCACCGCTTGATTTGTGCAAACAAATGATTTATCTTTTAATTTGGCAACATTTCTGCAATTGTTGCATTTTTTATGCAACAAAACGCCCTTTTTTCTGGATAAGTAGAGGGGGATAATTTCCTCTGCTTCACAGAGAAAGGACGATAAAAATGGCAAAGAATTTTCACACAGACAACAAAGCGTTCATGCTTTACAAAGACTGGGAGGACATTTTTCAGGCGCTTGACAGCAGCGAAGAGATAGGGGAGCTTGTCATGGCGCTGTTTGCTTATGCAAAGAGGGGAGAATCACCAAAGCTGTCAGGGGGAGCAAAGATAGCGTTTCTTATGATGAGGGCTGCTATCGAGCGTGACGGCATTGCATGGGAAGAGACGTGTGCTCAAAGGAGCGAGTGCGGTAAAAAGGGCGGCAGACCTAAAAAGTCTGATGAGTCAGGGAATACTGATGAAAAAGCTGAGCAGACAGCTGCATCAGCAGATAATGCAGAAGAAAAACCTCAGGGTATAAATGATACCGCAGAAAAACCAAAAGCTTTTTCACAAACCAAAAGGTTTTCAGAAAAAGCAAAAAAAGCTGATAAAGATATAGACATAGATAAAGACAAAGATACAGATATAGATATAGATACAGATAAAGATATAGATAAAGACAAAGATAAAGATAAAGCTATAGATAAAGAGAAAAAGAAAGACGCAGGGACAGCGGAGTCTGTCGTCAGGTCTTTCGGCACACACAAAAATATAATGCTCACATCAGAGCAGTATAACGAGCTTGAAAGCAGGTGTCGGTCTGTCGGTCTGTCTTTAGAGAGCTATATATCTAAATTATCTCAATGGCTGTTTACCAAGGGCAGGCACTGCACAGACCCATACCGCATAATCTCAGGCTGGCTTGACAATGATTCAAAGAGAAAGACTGCGGCAAAGCCCAAGAACAAACAAGGCTGCGATCTGTCGTGGTATGACGACTTTGCCATGAATGTTGATCTGTCAAAGTTCCTGTAGGGGGTGTTTTGCTGTACTTGCGATATCTGCACGATGTATGTGTAGGGGCGAACGCTGTTCGCCTGTCGAAGTAGCAAACCCTGATTATTACATTGTTCGGTAGATGTAATAACTATCCCACCGCATCTACAATTCAGAATTATGGCAAATTCTGAGCACGGGCGAACACTGTTCGCCCCTACAGATTATTCGGGAGAGTTTGTCATGCCGCAAAATCGCTACGCTCGGTGCTTGTGCACAACTCTGTTCAGCTATGCTCATTCCTCATTCCTCACTCCTCACTTAAACCCTCCGCTCCCCCTATCTCAAAGAAATTTTCCTTACTGTAGGTTTGTCAATCATATTGGACACTATTATTAAGAAATTCGATAGGCGA
>NZ_QTWZ01000012.1:0-79873 GCF_003461385.1 Ruminococcus sp. AF17-1AC | reverse complement strand
GCCTATCGAATTTCTTAATAATAGTGTCCAATATGATTGACAAACCTACATATCTATTAATAAAAAAGTAACGGTGTTATTATGAGAGCTATCGTTTTTGTTGTGCTTTAACGGTCACGGAGATGTTGAACTGTCAAAAAATGAATGCCATATGTATCAAAAAAACTACCGCTTGTGCAGATATATTTGACTTTTGTTCGGCTTTACTTTAGGCATAAAAATGCCCCCTTTCGTTAGCTTCAATTTCGGCATATTTATATTATACCACATCGTCTAACAAAAGAGGGTCAGTTCAAAATGTGCGAGTTCTTTTTTTATGTAGCAGATATATAAAATACAGTTATATTTCAATATAATCCCAAAGCTCGGAAACAAGTTTCTCTGTAAAGCCCTTGCACAAAAGAAGCTCGTTAGGGCTTTCGTAATAGGATATAAGCTCACGAAGTTCTATGACAGCATTCGCCTTGTCCATATCAATTAGCAGCTTGTCTGATATCTCCCGAGCGTCAGCCTTGTTTATGTTCACTTTCTGTCTGACTTTCTCAGTAGTTTCAGCCGTTGTAACAGTTTGCTCCTCTGTGGCCGGAGGCTCTGTTACAGTATCAGCAGGGATTTCTGTTTGAACAGGCTGAGTTTCTGCGGCTTTCGTTTCCTGCGGCATATCATGGTAGTCTGCACTGTCAACATAAAAATAGCCTTTGAGAAGTGCAAGTGTAGAGTTTCCGATGCCGTTTACTTCAAGAAGCATATCCATGTTGCTGATAACACCAACTCTGTCACGATATGCTATTATCCTGTCGGCTGTTACCTCGCCTATGCCGCTCACCGCCATGAGCATTTCCTTGTCAGCCTTGTTTATGTCAGCAGGAAAGCTGTATTCCTCTTTTGTTTCAGCAATACTGCTTGTGACGGCTTTTGATGACGTTGTTTTTCTGGTGGTGTGTGCCTTTGTATTCTTGCTAATGACCTTTTCACTGCCTGAATTGTCCACCTTGTCAGCCTGAGAGCTGTCAGCAGGAGGTGTGAGTATCACCACATCATCACGCTGTGGTCTGTTAACAAGTGCAGAAGCGATCGCTGTAGTAATGGCGATCGCAACTGCGATTACGCCTACAAAAAGTTTTATTCTGCTTGTTTTTGCTTTTGAAGCATCATTTTCTGTCACATTCGATTTTTCGTCTTTGTTGCTGTCTAACTTGCTGTCCATAATTGGTTATTTTTCTGCAAGCATTTCGTTGAGATTTTCCACCATTTCTGACATCTTCGCTCTTGTGATGTCCGGAACATTTGCAAATGTAACAAGGGTTCTCAGTGGCATATCTCTTATCATTGCTTCCATCATTTCCTTTGCAGAAGCGCCAAGATCGTCGGAAGCCGCGTCGCCAAAACCGCAGTTTATTCGGCTTAAAATGTCCTCGAACATAGCTCTGCCCTCTGGGATAGAATTTATCTCGCCACAGGTGGTGTTCAAGGTGAAATGCACTGGGAGTTTTGTATCGGAAGATACATAAACAGAAGTCGAAAGTCTGATATCTCTTGAAGAAGAGCCTGCCTCGATAATAAACTCACCATATTCAACGAACCAATCGTGTATATCAGGCTCGTAGTATGCAAATGAACGCTTATCAAGGTGGAACACAGCCTTTTTGGTCTCGCCAGCTTTAAGGAAAAGCTTTTCAAAGCCCTTAAGCTCACGGACAGGTCTGCGCACTGAGCTTTCCTTGTCGGAAACGTAAAGCTGAACGATCTCCATACCGTCTCTGTCGCCTGTGTTTGTTACGTCCACCATGACCGTCAGGGTCTTGTCGTCTTTTATCTCGTTTTCTGAAACAGTAAGATTGCTGTATTCAAAGGTTGTGTATGAAAGTCCGTGACCAAATGGGAACAGTGGCTTTATGCCCTTTTCATCATAATATCTGTAGCCCACGAAAATTCCCTCGGCATAGTCAACATCGTCCATATTTCCCGGGAAATTAAGATAAGACGGATTATGTGAAAGCTTTTCAGGGAAAGTTTCCGCAAGCTTTCCGCTAGGGTTAGCTTCGCCAAAAAGCAGAGCCTTTTCAGCAGTGCCGATGTTCTGTCCGCCAAGATACATTTCAAGTATGCCCTTCACCTTATCTGCAAACGGCATTTCAACAGCCGAGCCGTTGTGGAGAACGATAACAACGTTTTCATTTACCTTAGCAACTTCATCAATAAGCTTGAGCTGACAATCAGGCATTCTCATATGCTTTCTGTCAAAGCCCTCAGACTCAAAGCTTTCGGGCAGACCTGCGAAGATAACGGCAACATCGCTGTTTTTGGCAAGCTCCACAGCTTCATCGAGAAGCTCGTCAACAGTTTCGTCACGGTCGGTGACGAAGCCCCGTGTGTATGTGATATTATCCATGCCCTTGACTGCTTCAAGAGCAGAAGTCACCTTAAATGAATTTATGTGAGAGCTTCCGCCACCCTGATAACGTGGCTTGTCGGCAAATTCGCCAATGAAAGCTATCTTTGCAGACTTGTCAAGCGGCAGTATCTTATCATCATTTTTGAGCAGTACCGCACATTCGGACTCTATCTTGCCTGCAAGTTCATGCTGTTTTTCTTTATCCCACTTTGTTGCAGGGGCATAGCCGTCCTCGGCTTTCTGAATAAGCGTAAGCACGTTTCTCACAGCCTTGTCAAGGTCTTTCATTGAAAGCGTGCCGTTGTTTACGGCTTCTATGATAAGCTCGTCATTCTTGCCGTTGCTGGTAGGCATCTCAAGGTCAAGACCTGCGGCAACGCCAAGAGGTCTGTCATCAACTGCGCCCCAATCGCTAACTACAAGTCCATCATAGTCCCATTCGTTTCTGAGTATATCAGTGAGCAGAAGCTTGTTCTGCGAGGAATATTCGCCGTTTATGCGGTTGTATGAACACATCACTGTCCAAGGCTTTGCTTCCTTGACTGGTGTTTCAAAGGCACTTAAATATATCTCATGGAACGTTCTCTCATCAACGTTGGCAGAATAGCTCATACGTCTTGTTTCCTGATTGTTCATGGCAAAGTGTTTAAGAGAAGTTCCTACGCCCTTGCTCTGGACGCCCTTTATGTGTGCTGTGGCAAGCTGTGAAGCAAGATAAGGGTCTTCTGAAAAGTATTCAAAGTTTCTGCCGCAAAGTGGTGAACGCTTTATGTTACAGCCAGGGCCAAGTATAACGGAAACGTCCTCAGCCTGACACTCCTCGCCAAGAGCCTTGCCGAGAGTTGTAAGCAGCTTTCTGTCAAAAGAGCAGGCAAGTGCGCAGGCACATGGGAAGCATACTGCCTTGATAGCTTCGTTAGGATTGTCTGTATCATCACGCATTTTTCTAAGTCCGTGAGGGCCGTCAGACACCATTATACTTGGTATATCCAGCCTTTTTATTTCCTCAGTGTGCCAGAAGTCAGAGCCTGAGCACAATGAAGCTTTTTCTTCAAGTGTGAGTTCCTTCAAAATCTTGTCTATGTTCATTGTGAAAACCTCTTTTCTATAAAACTATAGTTTGATTGTAACACAATTTTCTATGAAATTCTATATATTTTGTGCATATTTTACATAAAGTTAATATTATCTTCGATTAGTTTGGTAAGAGCCACCCTGAAATCCTCGTCCTGCTGTTTGGTGCGCTTTGGCGGACCTTTGAGCCTGCCACCGCTTCTGCGTATCTTCTTTGCAGTATGTCTTGATAGAAGCAGTGCATCAATGTTGGAGCTGTCATATATCCTGCCGTTCTGATCCAGAGCAAGGACGTTTCTTGCAAGACACATTGCCGCAAGCCCATAATCCTGCGTCACGGCAATATCGCCCTTTAGAGCGATGTTCACAAGCTTCATGTCTGCACTGTCTGCACCCTTGTCGACAGTTATCACCTGTGCATAGTCAGAACTGAAAATATGCGAGCTGTCGCAAACTATGATACATTCAAGCCCATGGCTTTTGCTTATAGAAACTGCGATATTCGTAACAGGACAGCCGTCAGCGTCTATAAGTATCCTCACGCCTTGCCACCTTCTATATAAAATGTAGATTCCATATCTGCAATGTGGGTCGCCAGTGCGAGAGGATACATTTCAAGGGCAAGACCGATACTGTTCTTGTTTTCTTCTCCTGAAAAGCCCATGTGCCAGCGTATAGCCATGGCTTCCTCACGGGTCAGTCGCATATAGCTGCTTACTATGTAGACCGACTTTTCGCCGTGACCATATGGCAGTGTTTCGTGAAATTCATAGTATGGGACTTTCTCCCACACGCCCTGTTCGTTCTTGGCGTTGCGGTAGCTTACTCTGTAAAGATTTACCTTGCAGATGTCATGGAGCAGTGAAACGATAGCAATGCTCTCGTCAGAGTATTCCATGTTGTAATCTTCCTTTACACGCTCACGCTCCAGATAGCTTTTCAGGCACTCATAAACGTGTATGCTGTGTTCGCACAAGCCACCCTCGTATGCTCCGTGGTATCTTGTAGAAGCAGGTGCAACAAAGAAGTCGCTGTTTTCTGAAAGCAGATAATTGAGCAGCTTTTCCGAACCCGGGCGCTTTATGTTTTCCGTGTAGATCTCAACGAATTTGTCTTTAAGTTCTGTTACCTTTGACATAGTTGACCTCCTGTAAAAATATTATATTATGATAAGCTTTAGCGTTTTAGTTTTACCAAACTAATTATAACATATTTTTTGTAAGATTAACAGTACTTTTCGCTAATTTTTGCATTTGCTATTGCTTTTTCATGCAAAATATGCTATGATATATTATATTTATGTGGATATGGTTTGGAAAAATATAAGAAATTTAATGACTTTTAACAAATGAGAATGAAAGGAGTTGCTTATACATGTGCGGAATAGTAGGCTATGTGGGAAAAAAGGATTGTACAAAGGTGCTGCTTGACTCACTGTCAAAGCTTGAATACAGAGGTTATGACTCAGCAGGAATAGCTGTTTTTGAGAACGATGCTATCAAGACAAAAAAGACAAAGGGCAGACTTGCTGACCTTGAAGAAAAGCTTAAAAGAGAGGGCTGGCTCAACGGTACTTGCGGTATAGGTCACACACGCTGGGCTACACACGGCGAGCCGTCTGATATAAATTCACACCCTCACGGAAATGCGAATATTTCTATCGTTCATAATGGTATCATTGAAAACTACAGAACTATCAAGGATTTTCTGCTGAAAAAGGGATATATCTTTGAATCTCAGACAGATACAGAAACAGTTGCAAAGCTGCTTGATTATTATTATGAGGGCGACCCTATGGCGACAATACAGAAGGTTCTTGCTGAGATAGAGGGTTCATATGCTTTGGGTATCATATTCAAGGATTTCCCAAGAAGAATATATGCAGTAAGAAAGGATTCTCCTCTTATCGTTGCAGTTGGCGAGGACGAAGCTTTTATAGCTTCTGATGTGCCTGCAATACTGAAATATACGAAGAATTACTATCTTCTTGACGAGAACGAGATAGCTGTTCTTGACGACGGCAAGGTGGAGTTCTTTGACGTTCACGGAATGCCAGTTGAGAAAGAGATGCTCGTTGCTGACTTTGATATGGAAGCCGCTGAGAAGGGCGGATATGCTCACTTTATGCTCAAAGAGATTCACGAACAGCCAACAGCTATAAAAACAACTATCACACCAAGAATAGTTGACGGTATGCCAAACCTTGAAGAGTGTGGTCTTACATATGACAGACTCAAGGGCTATAACAACATCTTCGTTGTTGCCTGCGGTACTGCAATGCACGCAGGTCTTGTGGGCAAGTATGTGCTTGAAAAGATCGGCAGGATACCTGTCACGGTGGATATGGCTTCTGAGTTCAGATACAGAGATCCTATCATTGCAAAGGGAGATCTTGTTATTCTTGTTTCACAGTCAGGTGAAACAGCCGACACTCTCGCAGCCCTTAGAATGGCTAAGGAGAGGGGTGCTGAAACACTTTCTATCGTAAACGTAAAAGGCTCGTCTATCGCAAGAGAGTCTGATATGGTGCTTTACACCCATGCAGGCCCTGAGATATCTGTAGCTTCCACAAAGGCATATATCGTTCAGCTTTCTGTATTCTATCTACTGAGCTTTGCTATAGCATACGCTCACGGAGCTATCTCAAAAGAGGAGTGCATGAGACTTACAGCAGAGCTTCAGAACGTTCCTAATATGCTTGAAGTTGTTCTTAAAACACCTGATAATTGTCAGTATGTTGCTTCACAGCTTGTAAACAAGGAAAATCTTCTTTATATCGGCAGAGGTCTTGACTATGCGCTTTCTATGGAAGGCTCACTGAAGCTTAAAGAGATATCATATATCCATTCTGAATCATATGCCGCAGGCGAGCTTAAGCATGGCACTATCTCACTGGTAACAAACAATATGCCTGTTATCGCAGTTGCAACACAAAGAGAGCTTCTTGACAAGACCATAAGCAACGTCAAGGAGGTCAAGGCAAGAGGAGCATACGTTGTCCTTGTTACTCACGGATATATCAACGTTGACGATGAGGTGGCAGATTATAAGATCGGTCTGCCGACAATAGACGATCTGCTCATGCCTATGCTGACAGTGGTTCCTTTGCAGCTTATCGCTTACTATACCTCAGTTCTCAGAGGCAATGACGTTGATAAGCCGAGAAATCTTGCAAAATCAGTTACAGTTGAATAAAATGCAGGGCAATCCGCAAAGGGTTGCCCTTGCTGTTTGAAAAGGAGTTTATTATGAGCAAATACAGATACTTTGTTTTCGATTTTGACCTTACTCTTGCAGACTCTTCCGAGGGCATTTTGGAGTGCTTTAAGCACGTTTTGAAAGAGTTTGGTTATCCGCCAAAGGACGACAGGACAATCTACAACACCATAGGTATGACCCTTGTTGACGCTTTCGACCTGCTGACAGATATGCCTGACAATCCTCAGCGTGAGGATATGCGCAAGGCATATGTAAAAAAGGCAGACGAGGTAATGGTAAAGAAAACATATTTTTATGACGATACTATCGCAATCTTGCAGACCTTGCAGAACGCAGGGGTAAAAGTCGGCATAGTTTCCACGAAATATCGCTATAGGATAGTCAATACTTTCAATGAGCAGGCAGGCTCTTTTCCTGTAGATATCATAGTTGGCGGCGAGGACGTCACAAGGGCAAAGCCTGACCCGCAGGGACTTGACCTGATAATAGAGCGTTTCGGTGCGGATAAATCGGACGTGCTTTATATAGGCGACAGCTACATCGACGCTGAAACTGCACTCAATTCAGGGGTGGATTTTGCAGGAGTAACAACTGGCTCTACCACTAAGGAAGATTTTGAAAAATATCCTCATATCTATATCGGCTCGTCACTGTTGGACATATTTCAGAATATATAAATTTTAAGTAAATATAATTTTAAATAAATGTGAAAAACTATTGCTATTTACGGAGCTTGATGTTATAATATAATTTGATGTACTATGTTAAGTACCAAGCGGATAACATAAATATTATTATATGAAAGGACGGGTATGCTATGATAAAAAGCATGACCGGTTTCGGCAGAGAGCATATCGTGGCAAACGGCAGAGAGATAATCGTTGAGATACGCTCTGTAAACCACAGATATTATGAATTTACTTCGAGAACTCCGAGAGCCTACGGCTATCTTGATGAAAAGCTGAAAGGCTTTCTTAAAAGCGGTATTTCCCGTGGTAAGGTAGAGGCGTCTGTTTCTATCTATAATCAGGAGGGTACTGACGCTGAGATAGAGCTTAACAAGGCTGTGGCAAAGGGCTATCTTGACGCACTGAGAGGTGCGGCTGACGAGCTTGACCTTGATGACGATATCACACTGTCACATATCATGAAGCTTCCTGATGTGTTCACAGTTGTGAAGAAAACAGATGATGAGGAAGTGATCTGGAACGAGGTCAAGGACGTGGCTCAGGTGGCGTTGGACAGATTTGTTCAGATGCGTGAAACTGAGGGCGTCAAGATGTATGACGATATCAGCGGCAGACTTGATTATATCGAGGAAACTGTGGGCAAGATAGAAGATCAGTCACCTAGCGTTACTGAAAGCTACAGAGAAAGACTTTATGCAAAGATAAAGGAAACTCTCGGCGATAAGGACATAGACGAGCAGAGGATACTTACAGAAGTGGCTATTTTCGCCGATAAGGTGGCAATAGACGAGGAAACAGTAAGGCTCAGAAGCCATATCTCACAGTTCAGAGGGCTTATCAAGTCGGACGAGCCTGTGGGAAGAAAGCTTGACTTCCTTGTGCAGGAGCTTAACCGTGAGGTGAATACTATCGGCTCAAAGGCTAACGATCTCACTATCACAAAAATGGTGGTGGATCTTAAGGCTGAGATCGAAAAGATCAGAGAGCAGATACAGAATATCGAATAACGGCGGTGTGAGATATGCAGCTTATTAATATCGGTTTTGGAAATATGGTGTCCTCCGCAAGGGTCATTGCCATAGTTTCCCCTGAGTCTGCGCCTATAAAGCGTATCATTCAGGAAGCTAAGGATAAGGGTACTCTTATAGACGCCACCTACGGCAGAAGAACAAGAGCGGTGCTTATTATGGACAGCGACCATGTGGTGCTGTCGGCAGTTGCACCTGAAACTGTAGGCGGACGTGCCGCTGTTGACGAGGAGGACGATGACAATGTATAAGAACAATGCAAAGCTGTTTGTTATATCAGCTCCCTCAGGCTGCGGCAAGGGAACTATACTTGCAGAGGTCTTTAAAAACAGAGATGTGTTCTATTCTATATCCTGCACTACAAGAAAGCCCAGAGAGGGCGAAAAGGACGGCGTTCACTATCATTTTATAAGCGATGACAGCTTTAAGAAAATGATAGACAGCGGTGAATTTCTTGAACACGCAGGCTATGTTGGTCATTATTATGGAACACCAAAAAAGCCTGTTCTCGCTAATCTTGAGCAGGGCAGAGATGTTATACTTGAAATTGAAACTAACGGTGCTTTTCAGGTGAAAAAAGCCTTTCCTGAAGCTGTGCTGATGTTTATACTTCCACCGTCTGTTAAGGAGATAGACAGACGGCTTAGAAAGCGTGGAACTGAGTCTGACGATGTTATTGCTGACCGTGTAAGTCAGGCTGCCGGTGAGATCGGCAAAGCCGGCGGTTATGATTATGTGATAATGAACGACGGACTAGAGGACGCTGTGGAAGATTTTGTTGCAGTTATGAACTCCGTGAAAGCCGAGGACGGCAAGGCGGATAAATTCAGATCAGAAAATGATGATACAAAGAAATTAATTGACGAGGTGCTTAATTATGATGCTTAGACCGGCCGTAAGCCAGATTTTGAAGAACAATGAAAGCTATTATTCTCTAGTTATTGCAGTTGCAAAGAGAGCAAGAGAGATCACGAGCGACGCTTTTGACAACAAGCTGGTGCTTGATGAAAAGCCAGTAAAGACAGCAGTTGACGAGCTTTATAATGGCGAATACAAGATAATCGAGGATCCAAGCCTCAGAAAATAATCGAGGCTTTTTATGGGGAGGTGTACGGCTGTGCGTGGAGTTTTTATCGTGGCAAAGGTTGCAATAAGCCGTGCATCATACAGCTTTGACGCACTGTATAGCTATAGTGTGCCGGAGGAGCTGGCTCAGAAAGTGAAAAGCGGAGTGCGTGTGCTTGTGCCTTTTGGCAGAGGAAACCGCAAAGCCGTAGGATTTGTTGCGAGAACGTATACGGAAGCCGAGTATAACGATAAGCTGAAGCCTGTTATTTCAGTGGTGGACGGGGAAAGCCTTGTTACCGAGGAAATGATGAGGATAATAATGTGGCTGAAAGAAAACACTTTCTGCACCTATTATGACGCTTATAAATCCGTTGTGCCTACAGGCTTTTCCTACACTTTTTCACAGCATTACAGCCTTGTCAATACCTACATTGACGAGGATACTTTAAATGAAGATGAGAAAAATGTGGTGGACTTTCTCCGATGTGCAAAAAGTCAGAGGGAGATAGACAGCTTTCTTGACGTGCATAATGACGCACGAAAGAAGAAAACTGTGGATTCTCTTGTGGATAAGGGCTATGTTGAGATCAGCGACGCTTTGAAAAGAAAAGTCGGTGATGAGAATGTCAGCATGGTAAGGCTTTCTGACGAGTATGTGTCAGGGGAGATACAGACCACTCTTACCCCGAAGCAGACCCTTGTGGTGAAGCTTCTTGAGGAGGGTGGCTGTGCCTCTGTGAAAGAGGTCTGCTATATGACCAACTGCACTTCAAGCATATTAAAAAGGCTTGCTGATAAGAAAGTTATCGTGCAGTATAAATACGAGGTCATGCGTGACGCCATAGGAGAGCTTGGCGAAAGGCAGGATCCTGACGATATCAAATTAAATGATGAACAATCAGCGGCATATGAGGGCATAATGGGGCTTATAAAAGCTGAAAAGCCTGCGGGTGCGCTGCTTTACGGCGTTACGGGAAGCGGCAAGACGTCTGTGTTCATAAAGCTTATAAAAAGCGTTATGGATATGGGAAAAACGGCTGTCATGCTTGTGCCTGAAATATCACTTACACCACAAATGCTCGGCAAATTCAAGTCACTTTTCGGTGATAAGATAGCCGTTATGCACTCGTCATTGTCGTTGGGACAGCGTACAGACGAGTTCAAACGTGTAATGCGTGGAGAAGCAAGAATAGTTATCGGCACAAGAAGTGCAATATTTGCTCCTGTCACCAACGTGGGAATAATCATCATGGACGAAGAGGGCGAGCCGTCATATAAGTCGGACTCAACGCCTAGATACCATGCACGAGATGTTGCCATACAGCGGTGCGGATATAATAACTGCGTGCTGTTGATGGCTTCTGCAACACCGTCTTTGGAGAGCTTTTATTTCGCTCAAAAGGGCAGATATCACTTGTTTGAGCTTAAAAACAGATATTCAAAGTCGCCCCTGCCGGCAGTTGAGATTGTCGATATGCAGGAGGAAGCGGCAGAGGGCAATGACAGCTTGCTTAGCCGTGTTATGTGTGATAAACTTACAGAAGTGCTTGCGAAAAAAGAGCAGGCTATCCTGCTTTTGAACAGACGTGGCTATACAACGTATATCACTTGCATGGACTGCCGTCAGCCTGTGGCTTGCCCAAACTGCAATATACCCCTGACCTATCACAAGAAAAACGATCGGTATATGTGCCACTACTGCGGATATACCATGGATAATATAGAGCACTGTCCACAGTGCGGCTCACAGCGGCTCAAATCAAGCGGTGTGGGAACTCAGCGTGTGGAGGACGAGCTTGAAAGGCTTTTTCCGCAGGCAAGGCTTCTGCGAATGGACGCTGATACCACTTCTTCAAGATATTCCTATGAGGAGAATTTCAAGGCGTTTGAGAAAGGCGAGTATGATATAATGCTCGGCACTCAAATGATAGCAAAGGGACTGAATTTTCCAAATGTCACAATGGTGGGGGTCATATCCCTTGACAAGGCACTGTTCACAGGGGATTTTCGCAGCTATGAGAGAACATTTTCACTGCTCACTCAGGTGGCAGGAAGAAGCGGCAGAGGAGATAAACTAGGGGTCGCATACATTCAGACCTTTGTGCCTGACCATTATGTGCTGAACCTTGCGGCAGAGCAAAATTATGATGAGTTTTATAAAGAGGAGATAGCCTTGAGAAAGTCGCTGACATATCCGCCTTTTTGCGATATATGCGTCATAGGCTTTTCGGCACCCCTTGAAAGCAAGGTAATAGGTGCTTCACGCTGGGTGACTCAGCTTATAAAAGAGTATATCTCACAGCATAGGGTGAATTTTCCCCTCAGAGCGTTAGGTCCTGCACCATGCACATTTGAAATGATAAATAATCGCTACAGATACAGACTTATCCTGAAAACACGCAATACTGCGGATTTTCGTGATATGATAAAGCACGTTCTGGGCGAGTTCTATAAAAATAAAGATTATCAGACAGTTCGTATCTATGCCGACATAAATGGCGATATCGGGCTTTAAGAAAGGATAGTTAAATAAATGGCACTCAGAAAAATACTTAATAAGAGCGACGAGATTCTTCACAAGGTCTGCAAGCCTGTTACAGAATTTGACGACAAGCTTGGTCAGCTTCTTGACGATATGACAGAAACCCTGAAAAACGCCAACGGAGTTGGTCTTGCAGGTCCACAGGTGGCAAAGCTGAGAAGAGTGGTCGTTATAATAATCGACGATAAGGTTTACGAGCTTATCAACCCTGAGATAACATGGCAGAGCGAGGAAAAGCAGAGAGTTCTGGAGGGCTGTCTTTCATGCCCGAACGAGTGGGGCTATGTTACAAGACCTATGAGAGTTAAGTTCAAGGCGCAGGACAGACACGGCAAGTGGTACGAAATGGAAGTATCAGAGCTGTTTGCACAGTGCGTTTGCCATGAGCTTGCACACCTTGAGGGTCATCTGTTTACTGAGATAGTTGAAGAATTTGTAGAGGTCGAGGACTAATGAAAATAATCTTCATGGGTACGCCTGATTTTGCCGTACCAACGCTGAAAAAGCTTTATGACAGCGGATATGAGGTGCAGGCTGTTTTCACTCAGCCTGATAAGCCAAAGGGCAGAGGCTATAAGCTTACTCCGCCCCCTGTAAAGGTGCTTGCGCAGGAGCATGACACAACAGTTTATCAGCCGCAAAGCCTTAAAAAAGACGGCGAGGAGTATGTTAAAATTATCAATGACCTTGCCCCTGATTGTATCGTAGTGGCGGCTTATGGCAAAATGCTCCCTAAGTCGGTGCTTGATATACCAAGGCTTGGATGTGTGAACGTCCATGGCTCACTGCTTCCTAAATATCGTGGAGCAGGTCCGATACAGTGGGCTGTGCTTAATGACGAAGCTGAAACTGGAATTACAACGATGCTTATGGGCGAGGGCATGGATACGGGAGATATCCTTGTGGAAAAGGCTACACCTATTGGCGAGAACGAAACAGCCGCTGAACTTTTTGACAGACTTGCTGAAATGGGCGCAGAGGTGCTTGTTGATACCCTTGAAAAGCTTGATAAGGGCGAGATAACCCCTGTTAAGCAGGACGAGAGCCTTGCGACTTATGCACCAATGCTCTCAAAGGAGCTTTGCCCTATAGATTTCACAAAGCCTGTGAGAAAGATACACAAGCAGATATGTGGTCTGTCTGATTGGCCATGCGCTACTACAGTGCTTGAGGGCAAAAGGCTGAAAGTATATAGATCTGAGATAGCTTCCACAAAGCCTTGCGGAAAGCCTGTGGGCACTGTGGTGGATAACAGCAATTTCTCTGTTGCCTGCTCAGACGGAGTCATAAGATTTACTCAGGTGCAGGCTGAAGGCTCAAAGAGAATGGATACCGCTGATTTTCTCAGAGGCAGACATATCGAGAACGGCACTGTGCTGGGATAATTCGGAGGAACTATGGGAAACGCCAGAAAAACGGTTTTAAGGCTGCTTACAAGGCTGGAAAACAGCGGCTCATATTCAAATATACTTCTTGACGAGGGTCTTGAAAGGTCAGACCTTTCACCTCAGGACAAGAAATTCGCCGCAGCGCTTTTCTACGGCGTTTTGGAAAGACAGATAACTCTTGATAACATTATTCGGGAATATTCACGCAACCCTAAGAATAAGCTTGGTACTGAGGTCAGAGTTATACTGAGAATGGGTCTTTATCAGCTTTTGTATATGGACTCTGTTCCTGACAATGCGGCTGTGGACGAGTCTGTGAAGCTTGCAAAGAAAAACAGAAATCCTGCGGCAAGCGGATTTGTGAACGCAATGCTAAGGGAGTTTATAAGAAGCGACAAAAAGCTTCCAAAGGGCAGAAATGCTACCGAGGAGCTTTCTATAGAATACTCCGCACCTGTATGGCTGACGGAGAAGTGGACAAGGGAATACGGTAAGGACATCTGCCTTGAAATGCTGAAAACATCTGTGGGACAGGCACCTGTCACCGCAAGAGTGAACACGGTCTTTCATTCTCTTGAAAGCACACTGGATATGCTCGCTGAGGAGGGCATTACCTTTGAAAGGCTGTCCGTCCTGCCTGATTGCATAAGGATATGCGGTGCAGGAGCAGTGGAGCATACTAAGGCTTACAAAGAGGGCAGGATACACGTTCAGGATCTTTCGAGCCAGCTTTGCTGTGCGGCGCTTGATCCTAAGGAGAACGATACAGTTCTCGATCTTTGTGCCGCACCTGGTGGAAAGACCTTTACAATTGCCGAGCGTATGAACAACAAGGGCAGAGTGCTTGCTTTTGATCTGCATAGAAATCGTGCAGGGCTTATTGAAAGCGGTGCCAAAAGGCTTGGGCTTGACTGCATAAGGGCAGGTGTCAACAATGCGAAGGTCTATGACGATAAAATGCCAAGGGCCGACAAAGTGCTTTGCGACGCACCCTGTTCGGGGCTTGGTGTAATAAGAAGAAAACCTGAGATAAAGTATAAAGAACCCTCAGATTTCGACAGGCTTCCCGAAATACAGTATGATATACTGAAAACGTCGGCGGAGTATGTAAAAGCAGGCGGAACGCTGGTGTATTCTACCTGCACGCTGTCAAGGGCGGAAAATGATGAGGTGGCAGACAGATTTTTGGCTGAACACCCTGATTTTGAGCCTGCACCGCTAGGCAGGGCTTTCGGCAGCGACAGCGGTCTTTGCAGAATGTCTATCACACCTGCAAAATATAATTCAGACGGATTTTTTATTGCTAAGTTTATCAGGCTGAGGTGATCTTTTGGTAGCATTTGATGATAATGGAAAAATAGATATATTGGGGCTTCTGCCTGACGAGCTGGAAGCCGAGATACTAAAGCTTGGAGAAAAGAAGTTCCGTGCAGGGCAGATATTTGATTGGCTTCATGTAAAGCGAGTGTCAAGTTTTGATGAAATGACTAATCTATCTGTACAATTACGGAATCTGCTTAATGAAAAATTTTGTTTAAAATCACTATTTGTGTCAAAAAAGCTTGAATCTCATACCGATAATACTGTAAAATATCTATATGAGCTTGAGGACGGAAATCATGTGGAATCCGTAATAATGGAATACAACTACGGAAACACCATTTGCGTGTCAACTCAGGTGGGTTGCAAAATGGGCTGTCGCTTTTGTGCGTCAACTATTGCAGGCTTCAAGCGTGATCTGACTTCTTCGGAGATTCTGGGACAGATATACGCTTCTGAGCGTGACAGCGGAAGAAAGATATCAGGCGTGGTGCTTATGGGAATAGGCGAGCCTATGGATAACTTTGATAATGTGGTGAATTTCCTTGAAGTGCTGTCCTGTCCAAAGGGCTTTAATATGTCGCTAAGGCACGTTTCAGTGTCTACCTGCGGCATTGTGCCGAGGATATATGAGCTTGCAGAGAAAAAGCTGGGCATAACATTGTCTATCTCTTTGCACGCTTCCAATAATAAGAGCAGGAGCGAGATAATGCCTGTTAATGACAGGTATGATATCAACGAGCTTCTTGCCGCCTGCCGATACTATTTTAAGGTAACAGGCAGGAGAATTTCTTTTGAATATGCTTTGATAGACGGGCATAACGATTCTATGGAGGACGCAAGGGAGCTTGCGGAGCTTCTGGGCGGATTTGTCTGTCATGTGAATATAATCCCTGTTAATAAGATAAAGGAGCGTAATTATCATTCTGACAGAAAGTCAGCCAACAGATTCAGAGGATATCTGGAGAAGCTTGGGATAAACGCTACTGTGAGGCGGACCTTGGGTGCGGATATAGACGCTGCCTGCGGTCAGTTAAGACGAGAATATGAGATCTGATAAAAGGTGGTGAATCGCTTGTTTATAGCGTCTGAT
This sequence comes from Ruminococcus sp. AF17-1AC, assembly GCF_003461385.1. Lineage (NCBI taxonomy): Bacteria > Bacillati > Bacillota > Clostridia > Eubacteriales > Oscillospiraceae > Ruminococcus > Ruminococcus sp. AF17-1AC. The sequence goes on along the minus strand of NZ_QTWZ01000012.1, from coordinate 64,057 downwards.
ACAGACATCGGAAAAAAACGCAGTGAAAATCAGGACAGAGTGCATGCTGAATTTCTTGCTGACAATGTTGCCGTTGCGGTGGTCTGTGACGGTATGGGCGGAGCGTCATCAGGCGGAGTTGCCAGTCAGCTTGCCATTGACGCAGTAGTAAAACGTATCAAGGAAAATTTCCGAAAAGATATGAAACCAAATTCCATAAGAAATCTTATGCTCACTTCAGTGCATTATGCAAATACGATCGTGTATGGCAAGAGCAAGGAGGATATTGACAAAAACGGCATGGGTACTACCTGCGTTGCGGCATTGGTGGTGGATAAGACCGTCTATATGGTGAGCGTGGGCGACAGCCGTGGATATCTTCTTACCAAGGACGGTATAGCTCAGATAACCACTGACCATACTTATGTGGAAATGCTGTATAGGTCGGGTCAGATAACCAAAGAAGAAGCGAAAAATCATCATATGAGAAACGTTATCACAAAGGCTGTGGGCGTTGAATCAGATGTTGAGGTCGATTATTTCGAGCTTGAAGAAAATGATAATTTTGCGGTGCTGCTTTGCTCTGACGGTCTGACCAATTATTGCACAGACAATATGATATATGAAACTGTGTTTGGCAATAATCTTGACGAGGCTATAAAACAGCTTATTGCTTTCGCAAACGAATGCGGCGGTAAAGATAATATTACTGCTGCGGTAATAGCAAATTAATGGAATGACAATAAAACATGAATAATATAGGAGTTGAATTACATGGATTCTAATATCGGCAAAAAGCTAGACGGCAGATATGAGATAACCGAGCTTATCGGCGTGGGCGGAATGGCTGACGTTTATAAGGCAGTTGACGTTATGGAAAACCGTACTGTTGCAGTAAAGATACTTAAGCCTGAGTTTTCACAGAACGAGGAATTTCTCAGACGCTTCAGAAACGAGAGCAAGGCTATCGCTGTACTTTCTCACCCTAATATCGTAAAGATATATGACGTGGGATTTTCTGACGAGATACAGTTTATCGTTATGGAGTATATCGACGGCATCACCCTTAAAGAGTTTATCGAGCAGCAGGGCGTGCTTAGGTGGAAAGACGCTTTGCACTTTGTAACTCAGATACTCCGTGCTTTACAGCACGCTCATGACAAGGGTATCGTTCACAGAGATATCAAACCGCAGAACATAATGCTTTTCCCTGACGGAACTATCAAGGTCATGGATTTTGGTATCGCAAGATTTTCAAGGATCGACGGAAAGACACTTTCTGACAAGACTATCGGTTCTGTTCACTATATCTCGCCTGAGCAGGCAAGGGGCGATATGACAGATGAAAGATCTGACATATACTCTGTAGGCGTAATGCTCTATGAGATGCTCACAGGCAGAAAGCCTTTTGACGGTGAAAACCCTGTGGCTATCGCTCTCAAGCATATGCAGGAGGATCCGGTTCCCCCAAGAGAGATCATGCCTTCTATCCCGGAGGCTCTTGAAGAAATAGTTATGCACGCTATGGAGAGAGATCCTGCAAGACGTTATCAGTCAGCAGCAGAGATGATAAAGGATATAGACACGTTCAAGCTCAATCCATCTGTTGTTTTCGGATATAAAAACAGCCCTGTTCCTATCCCTGTGGCTGATAACAATAACAAATATTTTGACGATGAGCATAGTGAGAACTATGACGACGATGAAGAATATGAGGACGATGACGAAGAAAACGATGACGAGGAAGAAGAGGAAGAAAAGAAGCGTTCTTACGTTGTTCCGATACTCCTTGCTGTGACAGTTGCGGTAGTTATCATTGCAGCGTTCGTTATCGTAGGAGTTGTATTCAAGTCATTCAGCGGTTCAAACGGTATGCACACAGGCACAGTTACACTGCCAAACTTTGTGGGCAAGAATATCGTTCAGGTTGAGCAGGATTATAAAGATAAGCTTAAATTTGATATCACCGAAGAGTATAATGACCAGTATGACGAGGGAATAATCACATTCCAGGGTCAGGCAGCAGGAAAGTCTGTTAAGGAAGGCTTCACGGTCACACTTACTGTAAGTAAGGGCAAAAAAATGGCAACTATCCCTGACATGGTGAAGAAAGACGGCACTGTGGCTGAAAGCGAGCTTAAGGCTGCAGGATTTATGGTCGTTAAGAGAGATATATGGTCTGAGGATATAGCTTCAGGTCTTGTTGTGAAAACACAGCCGGCAGCAGGCGAGCAGTATGCCGTAGGTGCGACTGTTGCTTTGTTTGTAAGTAAGGGCCCTGTTGAAACAAGAGTCAAAGTACCAAGCGTTGTAGGTCTTACAGAAGAAAAGGCAGTTGCAATGCTCAAGGAGAACAAGCTCAAGGCTGAGGTCAAGGAGATCGAGCATGAGGGCGATAAGGGCAAGGTCATCGAGCAGGATACAGACGAAGGCACATATGTTGAGCGTGACACAACTGTTACTATTTACGTTTCGACCGGAGAAACTTCACCTGTTGAGGTAACATTCTCACTGCCACTTCCAAGTGGTATCCACGGCTCATATTCTATAGACATCTACAATAACGGCAACGTTGCATATACACAGAAGATCGGTAGTGGAGAATCTGTTGCAGGCGGTTCTGTAAATATAACTGTAAAGGGCAAGAAGACAGAAACTCTGACTATCTTCATCACAAATGACGAAAATCAGCAGAAGTGCCGTTATGCAGTATATGACATAGATTATGATAAGCAGACAGCTACTCTTAGCGGAAGCCTGAATGAAAGCGGTCTGATCGACATTACTCCGACAACGACCACAACAACTACAACTACGACCACAACAACTACTACAACTACCACTACTGAAGCACCTGCACCGGAGCCTCAGGAGCCAGACGAGCAGGGTCAGTAGTTCATGAATGGAATAATCGTTAAAGCTATCGGAGGCATCTACTATGTAGAAGCCTCCGACGGCATTTATGAATGTAAGGCAAGAGGAGTATTCAGAAGAAAGAACATTTCTCCTGTAGGCGGCGACAGAGTTGAATTTTCATTGGAGGACGACGGAAGCGGAGTTATCGAGAAGATAGAGGAAAGACGCTCATTGCTTATAAGACCGCCTCTTGCAAATCTTGATATGCTTGTGTTCGTTTCGTCTACCTGCGAACCAAGACCTAATCTGCTGTTGCTTGATAAGTTTATTGCAATAGCTGTTTTCAAAAAAATAGAGCCTGTGGTAGTCTTTACAAAGATAGACAAGGAAAGCTGTGACGAGCTTGTGGACATATACAAGGGCGCAGGGATAAAGACCTTTCAGGTAGACAATACCACCGGCGAGGGCAGTGAAGCTGTTAAGGCAGTGCTGGAGGGCAAGCTGTCGGCATTTACAGGAAACACGGGCGTTGGCAAATCGTCACTGCTCAATAATATGTTCCCTGCATTGGGGCTTGCCACCAACGAGATAAGCAAAAAGCTTGGCAGAGGAAAGCACACCACACGCCATGTAGAGCTATACAAGCTGGAGTGCGGTGGGTATATTGCCGATACCCCTGGTTTTTCGTCGTTTGATACCAACAGATATGATATTATTTTCAAGGACAAGCTTGCAGGCTGTTTTCCTGAGTTTCAGAAATACGAGGGCAAGTGCAGATTTCCTGATTGCAGCCACACAAAGGAAAAGGGCTGTGCGGTCATAGAGGCGGTAAAAAATGGCGAGATCGCAAAGTCAAGGCATGAAAGTTATGTGGAAATGTACGAGCAGGCAAAGCAGCTTAAGGAGTGGGAATACAAAAATGACTAAGAAATGCACTATCTTTTCAGGCGGTGAAGCGGTATCGGCTCAGTGTGTGGCAGAATACAAGAGTTTTATCGACGATTCTCTTGTGATATCTGCAGACAAGGGCTATAAGCTTGCACAGGCAGTGGGCGTAAAGTCGGACATTATTATGGGTGACTTTGATTCTGCTGAAAAACCTGTTTTTGATAATATCGAGATCTTCCCCTCAGAAAAGGACGATACCGACCTTATGCTTGCCATAAAGCAGGGCTTTGAGTCGGGTTGTGATGATTTTCTCATATTCGGTGCAACAGGCGGACGAGTAGACCACTTACTTGGAAATATCCAATCTCTGGGATATATTTTATCTTGTGGCGGTGAGGGAATGATAGCCGCAGATAGGGAGATAATTCGGCTTTATCGTGCAGGCAGTTACAGGATATATGACCGTGAGGGCTTTTCGTTCTCGCTGGTGGCATATACCGATAAGGTAGAGGGTCTAACCATAAAGGGTGCGAAATATGAAGTAGAGGACTGTCTGCTGACCAATGCTTTCCCGCTTGGCATATCAAACGTGGTGAAAGGCTTTGATGGGCAGGATAGAAAATACGCTGAGATATCATTCAAAAGTGGCTATCTGCTGTCAGTACAGTCAAAAATGGTAACCGATTTTTGATTTTTGAATAATATAAACTATAACTATTCGGGAGGTAATACTTATGAAAGTTGTAGTTGTAAAAAGTCCAAAGGTCATATCGGGCTTAATGAGGCTTATTTTCAAGATCAAAAAGGAAGAAGAATAGGATAACTGGCGGTACTCGTGTGAGTGCCGTCAATTTTTTTTTGCTATAGCAGAAAAGCTCTTAGATCACAGGAACGATCTAAGAGCTTTTTTTATTTTGTTATGTTATGATTCATCATGATGTGCTTTTGACGGCAAAATTACGTTATTCGTATAACGATAAATAACTATTTTACGATACTTTTTAAGCTTTGCTCTGTCGAATTTCGTCAAATCCTCTATTTTACGAAAATATTCAATTATCTTGTTGCAATTCTATTGCGGAAAGCAAGAGTGTAGGAAGCCCTAATACGGCTTATGACATGAAGAAATAAAAGAAATGTGACTGATTGGTAGATAAACGGACAAAAAAATAAAATCGGACTTCAAAAAAGCCCGATTTTACGATGATTTCTGGTGCCGCTAACCGGACTTGAACCGGTACGGGTTTTACCCCGAGGGATTTTAAGTCCCTTGTGTCTGCCTATTCCACCACAGCGGCATGTAAGATATATTATAACACTTTTTTTGCAAAATGTCAACGCTTTTTTGCAAATTATAAGTTGTTAAACAGAAATAAATGGTAATTGTGGAATGACAACGGTGTTTATTTTAAATCTTTTTGCCTTGAAACTGAAAATCTGTAGATAAATACAGATATCAAAGCGGTGACGACTTCTGTTATCCAGAATGCGTTCCATACGCCTGTTGGTCCCGTGAGCTTGCAGAGGAAGAACGCAAGTGGCAGTATTATCGCAATAAATCTGCACAGAGATATCATAAGCGACGGAATGCCCATGCCAAGCCCCTCCAGCGCACCTGATGATGTGACAGATACAGCGGAGATAACAAAGCCGATACAAATAAGGCGCAGTGCTGTTTTGCCTATGGCGATAGTGTCAGCGTTTTCCGTGAAAAGCCCTATGAGCTTGGCTGGGAAAAGCGCGCATATGATAGTTCCTGCCGCCAATATCACACCTGTCATGTAAAGAACAATGCGGTAAATTTTCTTCACACGCTCCTTTTCGCCTGCTCCGTAGTTAAAACTGATAACTGGTCGCATACCCTGAATAACACCATTTGCGGGTAGATAAAGAAAGGTCTGGAGCTTGTAGTAAATTCCAAGAACAAGCACATAGCTTTGTGAATATGCCGCAAGTATGCCGTTGAGGGCGGATATGAGAAGTGACGGCAGTGCAAGATTAAGTGTTGCAGGAATGCCTATGGAATACATCTTTGCGATTATCATGCCGTCAGGACGCTTGTGTTTTGTGGAAAGCTTAACAGGAAGCTCACAGCGAAGATATGCTATTATGTATATGACAAGGGTCAGCACCTGACCGATACCAGTGGCGAGTGCCGCACCCTTTATACCCATTTCAGGAAAAAATCCAACGCCAAAAATAAGCAGAGGGTCAAGGATTATGTTTGCGATACAGCCGCAGAGCATACTGAACATTGATATCTTCATTCTGCCGACAGATTGGAATATCTTCTCAAATGCAATGGCAAGCATTAATGCAGGAGAGAATGTAAATACAATGTTGCAATACTGCACGCCAAGATCTACAACGTTTTTATTACTTGTGAACATAGACAGAAATGCAGGCATTATAAGTATACATATTATCATTAGCACAATACCATGCAAAGCCGAAAGGGCAAGTCCCTGAGTTGCGGCAATATCAGCCTTTTCCTTTCTGCCTGCACCAAGATATATGGCAATGACCGCATTGATGCCGATACCAAAGCCGATAGCAGTGGCACTTATAAAATTCTGCACAGGGAACACCAGTGAAAGCGATGTCATTGCGTCCTCGCTTATCTTTGCCACGAAAAAGCTGTCAATGATGTTGTAAAGAGAGTTTACAAGCATTGATATCACCATTGGCAGGGACATTGAAAGCAGAAGAGGGAAGATCGGTCTTGTTTTCATGAAATCACTGTTCATTTATTTTTTTACACTCCTTTGTCTGTGGGCAGAAAAAAAGCCGCACAGCCTGTTTGCTGTGTGGCGAAAAGTGACATACTGTCAGGAAAAATCCACGCAAGTTTTACAAAGTATATTTTAACATAGCGGTATGATTTTGTCAATAAATTTTCTTTAATATTGTGTTTCAAAAAAGTATACAAACACGCTAATTGTAGATTGACAAGATTTTTCTGCTATGGTAAAATGTTATTATGATAATTTATGTTAGGGGAGAAAGCGTAATGACTTTTATAGAGTGGCTTAAAGGCTGTAATGAAGAAGACCCTTTGACTAAAAAGGTTTACATATGTAATGATTATCTCAACGCTGAGAGAATGTTGGAGAACGCAAGCGGTGAAAATATTGTTATAAGGCTTGAAAGATACACAGTCGCAGATCATGCAAAGCATATTATCGAAACCAGTGCCGAGTATATGGACAGCAGGATAATAACACTGTCAAATGCTGAGGGCTGTGAGATAGTAAGACGTATTATTGATGAAAGCGGTATAAACTATTTTAAAAGCGATGACCATAATGCCTGCATGGAGATATTCAAGACGATATCAGAGCTTAGAATGAACTGTATACGCCCTGATTCATTGTCCTTGGACAGCAGACGTATCAACACGCTGAGTGCGATCTTTCAAGCGTATGAAAATAAGCTTTCAGACAGCAAACTATATGACAGTGCAAAGCTCATAAGCATTGCCAGCGGTCTTATAAAGGCTGGTAAGGCAGACGTGAACAGCGTTCATTTTGCATATGATAAAGAAATAGAAGCTGACAAGCTGACAGCGGAGTATATAGGGCTTTTGCCTGATCCTGCGGTTATAGATAACATGGTTGATATGAGCGATGAGCAGTATCAGAATGGTCTGAGAGAGTTAGCACAAAAGGGGGAGCTTTGGAGAATTTATGGCGTAACAAACGAGGTGGAGAGAACTGTTCTACATATCGTGAACAGTGGTTACGAGCTTTGCGATACCGCTGTGCTGTGTCCAGATGATGAGTATATGGACTTGCTCATGAATATGTGCGATCAATACAAAGTCCCCGTGGAATTTCCTGAGGGCATTTCATGCAGACACAGTGACGTTGTTGCATTTTTCAGGGCAATGCTCAAATGGTGCAAAAATGACTATAGATTTGACCTTTTCAAAGATGTGATGCTCTCTCCTGTTTTTCGTTATGAGGAGGAAACAGAGGAAGGCAAAACCAAAAGCAAGGGCAGGATATTCCTTGAAGCACAGAACTCAGGAAACGGCTGGGGCATTGAATGGTATAGCACAAGGGATAGTAAGATGTTCAAGGATTTTAATGAGGTCTTTAAAAAAGAGAATGTCAGTGCAAAAGAGTTTTACGGTGGCGTGCTGGGCTTGGTACAAAATTATGTGAAAGGTACAAACGCTGAGCAGAGAAGTTCCATATCAAGCGTAAAGGACGCTTTGATAGGAAGATACAGATTTTATGCAGACTATGACAAGAAACTTAGCTTGAAGGAAGCAATGACTGAGATCACCGACATTGCAGAGAACGCAAGGTATTCTTTGCCTGCATCAAAAGGCGCTGTTACCTGCTGTCTTATGGGGAGATATTCTGCGCTTTTCATGAAAAACATATATGTTCTTGGTCTGACAACAGGAAGATTTCCTGTCATGCAGGACGAGTCGCCTGTTCTGAACGATAAGGAGAGAGAACAGCTTTTCGGCAACCGTGACCATTGTTCTGACGCTATCGAGCGCAGAAAGCTCACTGACCTTGTGAGAACTGTTCTCATGACTGAGAGAGCAAACCTTGTTGTAAGCTGTAGTGTTTATGATACCGTAGAAATAAGAGCGCAAAGCCCGTCGGCAGTGTATACTGTTATTGCGGCTGAAAAGGGCATTGATGTAAACAAAATAGAAGTATATGATTATCTTTCCGACAGACGCAAGGTTAGCGTGCGTTCTGAGATATCATTAAACAGTGCTTTTCTTAACAAGGCAGAAAGAATCGGGCTTCATTATGACGGTGCAAAGCAAAGCGAAAGCCTTACGGAGTATCTTGATAAGCAGAGAAAAAGCCGTATAGATATATTGCGTGAAATGTGCAAAAATGAACATTTTATCATTTCTGCCACAAGCCTTTCGACTATGCTTCAGTGTCCGCTGAGGTTTTTCTATGAGCGTATCGCCCATGTTGAAAAGCCGCAGGAGGTGGATATAGACCGCAGTGCATGGCTCAAAGGCAATGTCAAGGGAATGTATATACATGAGATAATGGAGAATTATGCCAAGACTGTGCTTAAAGGCAAAAGTGCGGCTGAGGTGTCTGAAACTGTTGACAAGGCGATGCTTGATGAGATATTCGATAGCGTTTCTAAAAACTATCTCCGTAACTATCCCCCTGTGGATATGGCTGTGGCACATAGTGAGAGAGAGGAATATTACACCTGTGTCAAGGCTTATCTTGACGAACTGCACGGCGATATACACTCAGGCAAACGTGAGATCGTTGAGGTCGAGTATCCATTTGTCGGCGATGTGAAAATAGGAGAGTATGAAGTCACCATAAGGGGTAGGATAGACCGCCTTGACAAGATAATAGACGGGGCAAAGGTGTCATATCAGATAGTTGATTACAAGACGGAGGATATCAAAAAATTCAGGGAGAAGCTTCCAGAAGATCCGCAGGATCATATTTATGCCATTGCGCTTGAAAAAGGTCTTACGCCTGTGGGAGAAGTGAGCGAAAGTGATATCGTTTCCGCAGATTATGTTTTCATTCTTGAAAAAGAGAATTGTCATGTAGTTAACAATAAGGATAATTCTGGGATCGAAAACATGATAACAATAACATTTAAGAAAATAGTAGAAGAGGGATTTAAAAAGTGTATTGTGAATAAGAATGATAAAATTACTCCATGCACGTTTTGTCCTGCTTATGAAGAAGTTTGTTCATGGGGTGCAACAGAATGAGTGAAGAACAGATAAGAAGCTATATAATAGACAAAGACAGTTATGATAAGAATATCCTTGTTGAAGCAGGCGCAGGTGCAGGTAAGACAAGGCTTATAATACAGCGTGTTATAGGTCAGATAGGCGCAGGTATACCTGTTGAAAAGATAGTGCTTATAACTTTCACCAATGCTGCTGCAAACGAGCTTTATGAGAGGATACAGGCAGGGCTTACGGAGAATATTGCAAAATGCAGCGGTGAGGAAAAGAAGCTGTATGAGAACGCTGTTATGAATTTACAGCGCATGAAGATAAGCACTATACACAGCTTTTGTTTGAGTATGCTGTCAGAACAGCCTTTTGAAGCTGACCTGTATTTGGGATTAAAACTTGCCGAGGACGGTGAAACAAAGCAGGCACAGGCTGACTTTTTCGAGAGATATTACCGTACAAATGGTGCGAACATAGAAGATTTCGGCTTTCTGAACAGCAATCAATATAAGCTCAGAGACAGCCGTGTGAAAAACTTTCTTATGGAAACATTTCTTGAGTGTGCTGAATACAGAGATGTTGAGTTTGTTAGGGATAAAAGCTATGACAGTGTGACATTTGACACCATAAATATGCTTGCCTATAAAGAAATGTGTAACTATAGGGATAGTCTTGTGCGTGCTTTCTATAATGGTGCTTTGGGTGGAAAATACGAAGATATAGCAGGTTTTCTTGTTGGTGATGTGACAAAGTTTTTTCCTGATAATATGAATGTCTATGACTCGGAGTATAATTATGTGAAAGTTTGCGCTAATCTTAAAGCTTGCAAAAAGTTACTTGAGCCTTTTAATAAGACTAAAATTAAGAAAGATCATCCAAAGAGCAATGAGAACATGGCCATTTTCAGCCCAAGTGGGTTTGATAATGTAAAGAAAGAAAATGCACTATATGCCCTCAACAAGACGGCAACGTATATAGAGCAGGCTGTAAAGGCTTATCAGGAGAGTGAAGACGGGGAGAGCGTTTCAAATGACGGGCTTTTGTATCACACTCACGAGCTTCTCAAAAACAGCAGTGAGGCAAGAGCGTTTTTCAAAGACAAGTATTCCTGCATTTATATAGATGAGTTTCAGGACACTGACGTTATGCAGACTGAGCTTCTGCTGTATCTTTGTGCAGACGACAGCAAGCTTATAGCAGGTGGTGATATATGGCAATGCCCACTCCGTGATGGTGCGCTGTTTGCGGTGGGCGACCCTAAACAGTCTATCTACGGCTTCCGTGACGCTGATATCAGGCTTTATAACAAAATGAAAGCCAAATTCCAGAACAATAACGAAAAAAACTGCGAGTTTTTCTCACTTGATTACAACTTCCGCTCTGATGAGCAGCTTATAGCTTGGGTAAATGAAAAGTTCCAGCCTGAAATAAACGGCAAATACGGCATGACATACAGCGATATGATATCAAAGGCTGATAAGCCTGCGGCTGTTTCCGATGATGTTATCAGGGGGGCGTATTTTGTCAAAGATCCGGGTGCTGAAAGCGTGGCTAAGATAATATCAGACCTTGTGAAGGTCGGAAAGATATTCGACAAGGGTGTGGAAAGACCTATAAAATACAGTGATTTTCTTCTGCTTCTTTGGAACACAACTCAAATGGAGTTTTATTCAATGGTCTTGACAGATCGTGGCATACCATACACAATGTGGGGCAAACGTCCTCAGAAAAACAGTCTGGTGCTGAAAAGATTTATTGCTCTTGCAGAGTTCGTTTTTGAAAGCTACAGCCCTACCGCAAAGGAAAAGGCTTATTCTATCCTTTGGAGATGTAGGCCTGACAGCATCGATTTTGAAGACGCTGTAATTGACGTAGACGATTATGAACAAAACTGTGAAAGCAATGACGCCACGCTTGTTGCAGTAAAGGCGTCTGCCGATACTGTTAATGAGCCTATAGCGAAGCTTTATAAGATACTTGATTTTCCTGAGCTTCTTTTTGATAATACCAGCAACAGAGAATATGAGCTTTCAAATCTTATCTATCTTATTGAAAAGTGGGAAAAGCAGGATTTTGCAGGAAGCGATGAGCTTATGGACATGATGAAAAACGAGCTTTCTGTGCTGAAAGAAAAAGAGCTTATCCTTGACAGCAGTGAGCAGAACTGCGTAAGGCTCATGAATCTTCACAAGGCAAAGGGCCTTGAGGGAAATATCGTTATTATGGCGGAGGCTAAAAATCATAAATTCAGCGGAGGAAAGTACACCGACCTTGTGGCTAAAAGACAGGTCTATGTACCTTTGAAAACAAGCGATTATTCATATATGGACTATCTGACATTCTACCCTAATGAGAGGAAGCAGGCAGAGGATAAATATTTTGGCGAACAGCTCAGGCTTGAATATGTTGCGGCCACAAGAGCAAAGCAGGCTTTTATATTTGTGTATACTTTTGAACGGAAAAAACCTGTGATCGACAAACTTATAATGAGCAAAATAGGCAGAGAACTGCCGCAGATAAACAATGCCACAGCGCAAAGTGCTGTGCAGGCGGTGCAGATAAACGTCAAGGATATATTCGACGAGGTGAACAACAGCCGAAATGCCTTTGATGAAAACGTTAAAAAGCTCAGTGAGAAATATGTTAGCAAAATCACTCCTAGCCACCTTGAGGACGGCAAAAAAGTCACTGCACCAAGTGGAGTGGAGAAACTGTCTTACAAACGTCCAAAGGGCATAGATATCGGTCATATGGTACATCGTGCCTTTGAGCTTGCGGTGAATATGCGTGGAAAGCTGTTTCCGTATAACGAAACGCCACAGCAGAATGAGCTTATTCAGAAGATTGTCAGCAGAGCGTATCTCGACTTTGAGGACGAGTGTAGCTCGCAGGCTTCTGAGAGCTTTTATAAGGACTATATCAACTATCAGCTTCACAGCTTTTTGAAAGATAAGGATATCGAAAAATTGCTCAAAACTGCGCAGGCGGTGTATACAGAGCTTCCATTCTACAGTATGGACGGCAATGAATACAGCAACGGAGTTATGGATCTTGTGCTTAAAATGGAAGACAAAAGCTTTATCATAATCGACTATAAGACCAACATACAGGAAGAAGCCGACAGAAAGCTTTTTGAGGAGAGAATTTTAAAGACATATCGTTCACAGCTTGATTTTTATGAAAAGATACTCAGAAAAATGCTTTCGCTCAGTGAGGAAACTAAGGTGGAGTGCCATATTTACTTTATGAATGACGATAAATATATGAACAACTAGAGCAAAGTCGCTTAAAATATGAATGAGTTAATATTGTGAATAATATTGTAATTTGTATCGTTCGGTTGACAATGCGATTGAGGTGTGGTATAATAAATCAGCTAATAATGTCGAAAAAAGTAAAAAAAGCAACAATAAGTCTACACTAAGCGTAAGGAGAACGTGAATATGGACGTGTACAAATTATGGACTTGCGGTGATAACAGCGAAAGCCAACTGAGTTCTACCTCATCGGAAATAGAAAAGGAAATCGACGTTCTCAGGAAAACTTTTGATTTTGTCAGGCTTCTGAAAGCGGACGGTCCTCATGGAGTGAGCGGCTGCGTTGAAAATCCATGTCAGTGTTTTTCTTTTTGGAAAGTGGACGAGCCTTGTGAAAACTGTATATCCTTAAAAACTTTTATTGATAAAAAGCCGAGAACTAAGCTTGAATTTATGGGAACTGACATTTATCAGGTCTTTTCAAAGTATGTTCAGGTTGACGGAGAGCCGTATGTTATGGAGCTTATCAAAAAGCTTGATGAGGACTCTCTGCTGGGTGTTCAGGACAGAGAAAAGATAATGAATAAGCTGTCAAAATATCATAAGGCAATGTATACTGATGCATTGACAGGTGCGAGCAACAGGAGATATTTTGAAGATAAGCTTAAAAAGTCCCATGTGCCTGCGGGCGTTGCGATGATAGATCTTGACGACTTCAAGGTTTATAACGATACATGCGGTCATGACGCAGGAGATATGGTGCTTGTGACAGTGGTTGATGTTATAAGGCGCTGTATTAGAAAATCTGATGTGCTTGTGCGTTATGGTGGCGACGAGTTTTTGCTTGTCATGCCTGATATTCAGGAGGACGATTTTGCCCATAAGCTCAGGAAGATAAAACGAAATATCCATGCGGCAACTGTGCCAGGGTATTCAAATATACGTCTGTCAGCAAGCGTCGGTGGCGTTTTCTCTGATGGCAATAGCCTTGACGAAGCTGTCAGCAAGGCTGATAAGCTTATGTATCAGGCAAAGACAAAGAAAGATACAGTTGTCACAGATGGTCACGAAAGTGTTGCCGGTGAGCCTCAAAAGCAGGAGATACTCATTGTTGACGATTCAAATATAAACAGAGAGATACTCTCTGAAATGCTTGGCAATGAATATATCATACATGAGGCGGCAAGCGGCGAGGAGTGTATTGACCTGCTTAATCAGTATGGCACTGGAATTTCACTTGTGCTTTTAGATATAATCATGCCCGAAATGGACGGATTTGAAGTCCTTGACTATATGGCGGAACATCATTGGATAGATGATATCCCTGTTATAATGATATCAAGCGAGGATTCTGCGTCTTCTATAAGAAAAGCATATGAGTTTGGCGTTTCTGATTATATCAGCAGACCCTTTGATTCACGCGTTGTGTATCAGCGTGTGTTCAATACCATTAAGCTTTATGCAAAACAGCGCAGACTTATTTCCCTTGTAAGTGACCAGATGTACGAAAAAGATAAAAACAACCGTATGATGATAAGCATACTCAGTCAGATAGTAGAGTTCAGAAACGGCGAAAGTGGAAGCCATGTGGTGAACATAAAGCGCATAACGGAGCTGCTTTTAGATAGGCTTCCTATGCGCACAAACAAGTATACTGTCAGCGGCACTGAGCAGCTTCTCATACCAATGGCTGCGGCACTCCATGATATTGGCAAGATAGGCATTGACGATAAGATACTCAATAAGCCCGGCAGGCTAACCAAAGAGGAGTTTGAGATAATGAAAACTCACTCCGCTATCGGAGCGAATATGCTTGAAAGTCTTGAGCAGTTCCGTGACGAGCCACTCTTGAAGATAGCCCATGACATATGCAGGTGGCACCATGAGCGTTATGACGGCAGGGGCTATCCTGACGGACTAAAAGGCGACGAGATACCGATATCGGCTCAGATAGTTTCTGTCGCCGACGTTTATGACGCACTTGTCAGCGAGCGAGTTTACAAAAAGGCGTATTCTCATGAAAAGGCTATGGCATTGATACTTAACGGAGAGTGCGGCACATTCAACCCTGTGCTTGTCGAATGTCTTAAAGATATTCAGAACGAGCTTGCAAAGGGCGTAGAATAAGAGATGATATGATTTGTAAGGAGTGTCCTGATGACTACTAGAGAATTTTATGAAAGCATTGGCGCAAGTTATGACAGCGTTCTGGTACGTTTCGGCAGTGAGAAAATGATAACAAAGTTTGCAAAAAGATTTGCTGATGATACAACTTTTCAGGATATGTGCAGGGCTTTAGCGGAGAAAAACGCCAAGGAAGCTTTCCGTATGGCTCACACCCTCAAAGGCATTTGCAGCAATCTTGGCTTTGACGAGCTTTACAAGGCGAGCTATGACCTTACAGAGGATCTTAGGGACGGTGAGCTGTCAGGCTATGAGCAGGATTATGAAAAGGTCTGCGAAAAATATAAAATAGTTTATGACACTGTGACAAAAATAGATAACTGAGTTTTGACCGATAGTCTGTCAGACTGTCGGTTTTATGGTGAGGAGGGGCTTCCACCACATGAGCTTAGAATGATGTCTGCGTTCAATGCGAAGATAGCAAACTTCAATCGCAAAACTATCAAGGGCAGACAGCGTTTCAGAATGAAATATTTAATTCGCCCCAGAAAATAGCAAAACACCCGTATCATGTGCGATACGGGTGCTTTTTTATCAGAAGCCTTGTTCTTTAAGCTCTTTTACTATATCTACATAAAATTCTCTCACGTCAAAGTCCTTGATGTTCTCCCTGAAAAGGTCGATAACGTCGCCATGAGAAATGCCACGCTTACCCTTGTGTTCTATCATCTTGGCGTTTTCACCATAAAGTCCCGACTCAACTGTTACTAGCCCGTCATTGCCCTTGCCGTATGGCTTGTTGAGCAGATAGCCGATATTTAACGGAAAACCTGCGGAACGTATGCTGTTCATTTTGCTCATCACGGAGCGGTAGGAAACCAACTGGCTGTCAGGGGTGCTTGCGTTAAGTTCAGAGCAGTTTTTGTAAGTCAGGTCATAAACGCCATCTAAAAAGCTTGGGTCTTTGTCACCCAGAGCAGTGAAAAGCTTGTTGTATTTTCTATCAACAAAGCCCTGTATGCTCTCAGGTATCTTCTCAAGAAGCATATCAACGAATTTACAGCCATAGTGTGGCGTGTTTATGGTGGTAAGAGTTGCCACATATTTGTCCATGCCGAGGTGAGAGATAGCGTATCTTGAGTCAAGCCCACCTTTTGAGTGTGCGATTATGTTGACCTTTTCTGCGCCGGTTTCTGCAATGACTTCTTTTATCCTTTCAGCTACCTCAGTGGCACTGACGGATACTTTGTTGGCGGACTGTTGCTTGCCGTAATAGACCTCTGCGCCATTTCTAATAAGTTCATTAGGTACCCTGCCCCAATAGTTTATTACCTGCCAATCACGGAAGAATATGCCATGCACCATAAGTATAGGATACTTTGTCTTGCATATCTCGTTCTCTTTTCGTGCAGTGTCAAGGTCAAGCTTTGCCTGCTCGAAGTAGTATTCACTTCTCGCTGCCTTGTAGAATTTTCTGAACATGATGCAGTTCACAATAGGTATGTACCAGGTGAATAACATAATAACATACCACAGTATTTTCACCTGACGTGCTGAAGCCGCTATCCGCACAATGCCACTCAGACACAAAAGCGTTGTTATAGCATAAGCGCAAAGTGCATTTGCAAGAAGCCGCCAACCGTTCAGCTTTGTAAAGCAAAGCACTATCACTATTATAAGCTGTATAACGCTTTGCAAAACACCGCAGCCAAGTACAAACGCTCCGGAATCAAGCCGTCGGATTTTTCCATGAGAACCCTTGCGTCCATGTGATTTGAACATGAAAACCAAGGTGTATAGTGCCAAAAGTATGATGATAAGCGTTTTGAGCAGAGAATTTATGTCAATAAGTTTCCACAGCGCAGGTGCGTTTGCAAGCAGAAGCACCGGTATAGAAAGAAAAGTTCCCCTTATTTTTTTCATTTTTTTACCCCTTAAAGATTATTTTTCAGTTTTACGTGTCTAATATCGTTTCCCACAAACATAATAGGCATGAAACAGCCTGTGAGCCTCGAAACTATACGCTCATTATATTTTCCATTGTATTCGTCATTGGTGAGATTGGTAGAGATTATCGTTGGCCTGCCAAGGTTGATACGCTCGTTGATTATTTCATAGATCACGGAATCTGTAAAGCTCGTTTGAAATTCTGAGCCGAGGTCGTCAAGGATAACAAGGTCGGCATTCTCTATGATGTCAAGTGTCTGACCTGTGGCTCTGCCGAAATGCTCGTCCTCTATCTGTCTGAGAAGCTTCAGCAGAGAGGCGAAAATGACGCTGTAGCCCTTTTGTATAAGTTCATTTGCAATGCAGGCTGAAAGAAAAGTCTTGCCAAGACCTGTTTTGCCAATGAAAAACAGTGATGGAGAGTTTTCATGAAATTTGTCAGCATATGCACGGCAGTTTGAATACACCGTTCTCATTTTATCTCTCGGTGACATTCCGTTACCGTCGCTTTCAGGATAAAATTCTATTCTGAACTCAGAGAAATCGTGGAGCTGGATACTGCAATTCTCGTTAAGCTCCTCAGTGGTGTATTTTTTCAGCAAGTCGGTGAAGCACTGGCACTTCACTCCGTCACGATAGCCATAATCACAGCATTTAGGACAGTAATAGTGATAATCAAGGTAGTCTTCAGGATAACCTCCCATTTTAAGCAGCCCTTTAATGGCACGTTTAGTATTGGCATTGTTTTGACGCATTTTTTGTATATATTCTCTTCCATGAGCATTTTTGCCTACTATGCCCTTCATGAGTTCACAGTTATTTGCTTTTAGTGATCTTGTAAGAACCTCTATTTCAGGAAGTCGCTGTGCTATCTCCTGAGCGTGGACCTCATGCTCGTTCATGACAGCTTCACGCCGTCTTTTAAGTTCATTTTCAGCCTTGTCATAGGCAGTTATTGAATATTTCATTTTTTACTCCTTATCATAGTTTTCCTGACTTTTCTAGATCAAAATTCATTGCGAATTTTTCAAAATCATCAAGATTATAGGAAGTTTGCTTATTAGTATTCTTATTTTTCTTGGAGGTGTGGTACTTTTCGTCCTCATGTGTGACCTGTTCCGGGGTAGTGATGCTCTTGCCGGCCCAGTTTGATAGTATAGTGTCTATATATTTGTAATTCAGTTTGTTGGTATTGTCAACGCACTTGTTATAGGCTATCTCCAGCATTTCAACAGTGAAGCCCATTGTTCGCCACTTTTCTATAAACTCAAGCTGCTGCTTTGACGGCTTTGCGGTCTGTCCGAAAATTTTCAGTACCTTGAATTCATACTTTTTTATGTTGGAAAGCCTAATTATTTCTTGTTCAATTTGTTGATAAGTACAGATGTCTTGTTCAAACCACCCACGCATTACTGTCACAAGGTAAGACACGTTGTGCTTTTCAAGTGACACACAGTATTCTGCGGCTAAGAGAATAGATGCAGCATCAAATCGGTAATATTCATAAAGAGCAAGAAGTTCCCCTTGCTCGGTTCCATTGATAGTGCGTTGTAAAACGGTTTGTATCTCGTCAAAGAGATGTGCAAGGTTAGGGTCCTTCTGCTGTTTTTCCAATATCTCAGAATTTTTGTATCTTATGCACAGCTTGTTTGAAACGCTCTGACGTTTCGAGGCAACTGCCTCAACTTTTGAAACAGGCTCGGCTTTTGTTTCAGGCTCTGAAACAGGTGTAGAAACGGCTTTGACCTGTGCAGGATTTGTCGTATCTCTGTGTTCTGTGGTGATAACTCCTAGCGATACCCAATGTGTCACAGCGTCAATGACAGTGTTCTCAGGAAGTCCTGACTTTTCCGCAAGCTTTGCACTGTCACATTCACGTTCCGTTGAACAGAGTATGCAGAGAAGTACCTTTACAAAGTCGCCATCACTTAATTTTATGTATTTATCGACCACTTTAGACGGCACTGAAAAACTGCTTCCCCAGCGGTCGCAATCAAAAGTATATTTCATTATGTATCCTCGCAAATATGATTAAAACTATCCAAAATAATTATATCACATAATCTGGACTTTTGCAACAAAATTTGTGAATTTGACTTTTGGTAAATAAAATGCTATAATAGGCTAATACCAAAGAAACGGAGAGATAAAAATGATAAGAAAATTTGTGCCTGAGGACAGGGAAGATTATATCAGATTTTCCACTGAGTTCTATAATTCTTCTGCGGTGGACAAGCCTGTTCCAAGAGAGCATTTTGAGCAGGGCTTCGATGAAATGATGAGGTCTGACGTGTATGTGCAGGGTTATATGCTCGTTTGTGACGGCAATAATGTTGGCTACTGTGTTACAATGAAAACATATTCAGTTGAAGCAGGCGGTATTACTATATGGATAGACGAGCTTTTTGTGCTGGAGGAATACCGCTCAAAAGGTCTAGGCAGGGAGCTTTTTAAGTATATCGAGGAAAATGGCGACAAAAAGCTCCGCCGTATCCGACTTGAAGTCGAGCTTGAAAACGGCAGAGCCATATCGCTTTATAAGAAAATGGGCTTTGAGCCTGCGCCTTACGACGGAATGTGGAAAACTATTTTATAGTCCTTTCGTGAATTTCCCTTGAAATGCTGTCACAAACCTTATTAAGTGCGGCGTGGTCCATTGCGGCTATATAATACTTTTCTATCTCGTCATGGACTTTCTTGGCTTTCTTGATGCCTGAATACACTTCCTCTGCAAGGTCGGAGGCGGTGACTTTATCTAATCTCAGTCTTGTTTTCAGGGCTGAGATCTTTTTCTTGTCATAAAATCTGCCCATGTTGATAGCTTTTTCAAAGTCGTCAAGCTTGCTTATAGGGGAATTTATCACAAATGCGATGCCAGCCTCCGGGATAAGCAAATGCTCGTAAAGGGTGTTTCCAAAGAGAATAGCAGGGCAGAGTATAACATCGTAACCTCGCTTTACAGCCTGCTGTGCCATGAGGGTGACGAACTTGTGGGAAGCGGCATAATAATCATCGTTCATGGCGAAAACGTCAAGGTAGCTGTCAAGAGTGGCAAGCTGCGTCATACAGCCGTATTCCGTCAAAGCGGTCAACTGTCTAAGATCAGTTTTGCCGCTGCCAGAGCCTTTTTTGTTTAGAAGACGTTTTGCTGATCGTTCTGTGAAGCTTTTCAGCTTTTCCTCCAGCAGACAGCCTTCACCGCAATTGTAGGTATCGAAGCAAACGTTAGACAGGGCAGTGGTAAACCTTTTGCTTCTTGCCAAAAGCGACTTGTTTTTGTCTGTGACCTCGATTATTTCAGATTTGAAAGCCTTCAGCTTTTCTTCGTCCCAATACTCTCCTAAGTTGATTATTTTCTGACAAACTCCTGGATATGAACATTCCATAACGTGGGGCGCAGTGCCGTCGCAGATTATGGCCTTTGATGTATGCAGAACGATTGCATCAAGGGAAGCAGGGTCAGAGGAGCAATAAAATCTAGTGACGTCCTCTGTCGGTTCAAACTCAGCGGCTATCTTTTTCATAAGTGAAGATTTTCCCGTGCCTGCACCTCCTTTGAGTATGAATGTGAAATACTCCTTATCAGCCATTATCTTGCCAAATTCCGTGGAAAAACCATTCTGCGTCATTGCACCCAAAAAATACTTTTCTGACATAAATTACCCTCCATATCTCAAACGCATTAGATCTGTGTGACTGCGTTTGCATTTTCATTTTTATAATATGTCAGAAAAAGCATGATTGTTCAAAAAAATTAGGTGGACAAAAAAGCTTGATAAAAGTAAAAAAAATTCATTGCATGACGTTGTAAATTTACATTGTGATAACTACTTTATCTTTCCTGCCTGCAACAGGATACAAAACGCCGTCCGCTTTATGCAGTGCCTTTTTTACTATTGCAGAACTTTTCATTATGTTCCGCCTTTCTTATCTATCTTACTTCTGCGATATCATACAGCTAGTTATGACTAACTCGTAAACTTTTATGATAGCACAACAAGGTGGAAATGTCAATAGAATTGGGGCGATGGAAGGCGGTAAGGACAGAAAAATACCGATACAGAGGGGGCTGTATCGGTGGAATATATGGGTAAAGCTTAGTCTGGAAATTCAAGAGATCTTGTACATATCATTTTTGTAGAACATTATTGAATCGTTTTTTTCAGAGCGCCTTAGAACGGTAAGGACATTATAAACATCTGGAAATGGCGAAACCATACCCATACACGCCATACCAAAATTCAATCCATTAAATACTCTAAATTCGGCAGGACTAATTAAAAATAATATAAAAGGAACCACCCCAAGAACAAAAGGCAGCAGACACATCAATATAAACCTATCTCGTTTTAATGGATATGATGCTAATGCCACAAATGTTGTCTTTCCTTTAATTCTTCCTATTGTTACATCTGCGTCCTTAGGATAAACGATTCCGTGTAACCACTCGTGAATTATCAACAATAAAAAGCCTAAAGCAAATCCCACCAGAATAAATATTGGAGAGATCACGACCACCTTGCACACAATGGTTTTACCAAGCATAGCGGCAAAAAGTAAAACACATAGAATTACAGCTATCGGCAACGCTTTTTTCATCAGTTCATCGACGCTCTTAGGCGTTTCTATCTTTATTGCATTATCGGGTAAGTTTCCTGTTTGATATTTATTTATATCTTTTATTGACCACACAATTTTTATCATATTACATACCTTTGTTTATCTAATCTCGATTTATCGTCTAACTATATCGTATTATTCATTATACCACACCATATGCACCAAAGTCAAGCAAACTATTCGATCCGATATAGTTTGAAACTATATCTATCACACAGAAATAAATATTTTACTATCGCCCTTTTTCGTGCTATACTAAATACCAGCAAACCAATAGGAAATAAACTATAATAAAATGAAAGAGGTAATAAAAATGAGCAATAATATCAAAGTACCATGCCGCTATGATTTTGTGGGCAGCTTTCTCAGACCTGACTATCTGAAAAAGGCAAGAGCAGATTTTGAAAACGGCACTATCACAGCCGAGCAGCTTAAAGAGGTAGAGGATAAGGCTATCCTTGATCTCGTTGCAAAGCAGAAAAAGGCTGGTTATCATATCATCACTGACGGAGAGTTTCGCAGAGCCACATGGCATCTTGACTTTATGTGGGGCTTCAACGGAGTTGGTCACAGCAAGACACAGACAGGTCTGCCATTCCATGGCGAAGCCGCAATGATAGACGATACATATCTCACAGGCAAGGTATCAGTTGGCGACCACCCATTTGTTGAGCATTTTAAATTTGTTAAGGCTCTCGAGGACGAGAACACAGTCGCAAAGCAGACTATCCCTGCACCTGCACAGTTTCTTGAGCAGATGATAATGCCTTTCGCACTGGAGAACACAAAGAAGTATTATAACGATACAGAAGAGCTTGTTCAGGATATCGCAAAGGGCTACAGAAAAGTCATCGCTGACCTTTATGCAGCAGGCTGCCGCAACATTCAGTTCGACGATTGCTCATGGGGCATGATAGTTGACCCTAATGCAAAGGCTATTTTTGGAGTTGACGACGCAGGACTTGAGGATATAAAAAGACTTCTGTTGAGAATAAACAACCTTGCTATCGATGGCAAGCCTGAGGATCTTGTTATCACAACACACGTTTGCCGTGGTAACTTCCACTCAACATATGCAAGCAGCGGTGCTTATGACAGCGTTGCGGAAACACTTTTCGCAGGTGAGAACGTAAGCGCATATTATCTTGAATTTGACGACGAGCGTTCAGGTGGCTTTGAACCTTTGAAAGCAGTAAGCGGTGACAAGAAGGTAGTCCTCGGACTTATCACATCAAAGAAGCCTGAGCTTGAGGACAAGCAGGCTGTTATCGACCGTATCCACGAGGCTGCAAAATACATCTCACTTGACAGACTTTGCCTTAGTCCACAGTGCGGTTTTGCGTCCTGCGAGATAGGCAACAAGCTCACAGAGGAGGAACAGTGGGCAAAGCTTGCTCTTGTTAAGGAGATCGCCGAAGAAGTTTGGGGATAACAAACAGATTTAACATATATCCCGAGGGATACTCAATATTCTTGATAAAAAATGACTCGCGTCAAAACATATACAACTTCTTAACAGATCATACGAGTGCAGAGAAAAGGACAAATAAAAAAGTAGGGAGCGTTGCCAAATCGGTAGCGCTCCCTATAATATTACTTGCGGCTCTTAGGTTTCTGTTTTAAAATCTCTTGGATCTCTGCAAGATGTTTGGCCGTAAAGGTAATTAATTCTGTATAATGAAACTTGACACATACAAATAAAATGTGTCAAGTGATATTGACAAAACCATGGTGAGGGAAGTGATGTGATTTTTTTCAAATATGTTGATCCGATTTTCTTTTTCTATTTTCCATTGTCAATTCTGAAAAAATGTGCTATAATCATACTGATAATCAGCTGCATTGGCGGAGAATGGAGGAAAATATCTTGTGTTTTACAGTAATATTGGCGGATGATGAGCCACAGATTTTAGAAGGAATTCGGGATTCTGTGGAGTGGGAAACACTGGGGTTTCGTGTCATTGCAACAGCACTGAACGGAAATGAGCTTCTGGAACAGACGGAAACGCTTCGTCCTGATTTGGTAATCAGCGACATTAAAATGCCGTTTCTGGACGGATTGGAAGTGGCGAGAATCCTGCATGAGAACATGATGCATATCAAAATTGTCCTTTTTTCCGGCTGGGACGATTTTGAATATGCACAGCTTGCCATTCGGTATGGGGTATCGGAATATGTGCTGAAACCCATCGACTTTCAGGAGATGCAAAACCTGCTGAAAAAAATCCACAGAGAATTAGAAACGGAGTTGGAACAGCGTCAAAATCAGGAGCGTTTTGCGGAAATTTATCAAAAGAGTCTGCCATTGTTGCAGGAGCAGTTTCTAATACAGCTAGTCAGAGGCTCACTTACCCCAGAACAGATGCAGCGGCAGCAAAAAAATCTGTCGGTTTCGCTGGATGCCAATCATTTTTGTGTGGTCATTATGAAGATCACGGAGGAAAGCGATGATTATCTGTCGCAGTTTTCCGTGGCAGAATCCGTCAATGAGATGCTGCAGCAGGTCTGTCCCTTTCGGACATTTCGTTATCTGGACAAGATCATTTATCTGTTGCTGCTCTCTGCACCGTCGGAAATGATACGGATTCAGAAAGCACTGAACGAAGCCTCTCATATTTCCAAGCACTATAACCAAGTGGCATTTTCCTGCGGCATCGGCAGCATCTGTGAAAAGCTGGAAGAGTTGCCAGCTTCGTTTTCACAGGCAATGGAGGCGTTGGAATACAGCGTGGTGTCCGCAGAAGAGTCTGTGACCTCTTATCAGGATGTGGAATTGTACGAAAACCACGTGTACACCTCTATATCCACAGAGGAACTGGAAATGGCGATCAAGCTGGAAGATCAGGAAAAAGTGCAGAAAGAAGTGGAAAAGCTGGTGACACAACTGGAAGAGAGCCACTATAATTTCAATGCTTACCAGTCAGCGATTCTGGAGATCATCTTTTCCATCTCCGGCATTTTTCGCCAGTATCACATGATGGACGACGAAATATTCGCCGATGCCAAGCGTATGACCATGAAGGTCCTGTCCCTGGAAACGGGAGAGCAGCTGAACGCATGGCTGCTGAATTACTGCGACTATATCATTTATGCGATTCACCAGAGGAAGGTGGATCGGAACAGCATCCTTGCACAAAAGGCCATGGAATATGTCCAGCAGCATTACGGCAATGCGGAGTTGTCCGTGGACGAGGTGTGTGCCTATCTGCATGTCAGTACGTCTCACTTTTCCAACATCTTTCGCAAGGAAACTGGCATGAGCTTTCTGGCGTTCCTGACGAAGAAGCGAGTGGACGAGGCAGTTCGCCTGCTGAAGACAACGGACGAAAAAAGCAGAGTGATCGGAGAAATGGTCGGCTATCCGGAACCCAATTATTTCAGCTATGTCTTTAAGAAAAACATGGGCATGTCGCCGGCAAAATTCCGAAAAGAACTGGCAACGGGGAACTAGCATGAAAAAGATATTGCAATGGCTGCACCGGAAGATTGACGGAAAGAGCATTCGTCTGATTTTTACTGCCTTGTTTTTCCTGACCGTCAGTCTGTTCACTGCACTGATCATCTCCCTTTATTCAGAGTATACCAAGGCACAGATCACCGCTTTTTTGCAGGAGAAAAATACCCAGCAGCTGCGGCGTATGAGTTTCAGCATTGAGGAAGATGTGGACGACACCATTGAGCTTGCCAATACTGCCTACTATCAGATCATCAAGAGCGCTGACCTGCAGGCACTTTTGACGGAACAGACTTTGTCGGATTTCTGCCAGCTTCATGAAAACAAGATTTTGTATGCCGCCATTTATGATATTGACGGGGCACTGCTCTGGCAGAATGCAGAGAATTATGATACAGAATCGGTGGACAGTGCTGCATGGTTTCAGGCAGCAGAAACTGAAATTGACACCGTCGCATTTGATGTGCCTCATTATATCCAGACAGCAGCAGGATTTCAAAAAGCCATGACCGTTTCCCGCTATGTGGAGCTTCGGGACGGTGGAAAGAGCCGTTCTGGAATTTTGCGGTTTGATGTCTGCATGGACAACATGGAGGCAGAGCTGAACATCTATCCGGCATCACAGACGGATTATTTTTATCTGATGGACAACGAAGAGCATCTGATCTGCTATCCCTTTGAGAAACGACTGAAGAGCGGTGTGCGAACCGAATGGACGCTGCATGCACAGAAAAATCAGGTGGTTTTGCAGGACAAAAAGGAGTGGCTGCTCCAGCAGCAAACCATAGGATATACCGGCTGGAAACTGATCTCTGCTGCTTCTTTGACGGAAGAACTGCAAAACAACACGCAGCTCAGAACCGGAATCGCAGTCATTGTTCTGCTGATGGCGGTGGTTTCTGTGATATTGGACTTTTTGATTCAGCGTCTGATGATCGCACCGGTTTTGCGGCTCTCCGAAACCATGAAACGGTTTGGACATGGGGAATTGCAGGTTCGTGCAAAAGCAGAAAGCTGCGGAGAAATCAGAGGACTTTCCGACGGCTTTAATGACATGGCGGAAAAGATGAATCAGCTGATGGAACGAGTGCGGAAAGAGGAACGGGAAAAACAGATTACCGAGCGAAAGCTTCTGCAATCTCAGATCAATCCCCACTTTTTGTATAACACGCTGGATTCCATTATCTGGATGATACAGAGCAAAAAGTATGAGGGTGCCGGAAAAATGGTGTCCATGCTGGCAAAGTTTTTCCGCATCTCTTTGAGTCAGGGAAAGGACATTATCACGCTGAAAAAGGAACTGGAACACGCCGTCAGCTATCTTTCCATTCAAAATGTGCGGTTTCAGGATAAGTTTACATTTACGGTGGATTGGGACGAAAAACTGGCGGACTGCCTGTGTCCCAAGCTGGTGATCCAGCCACTGTTGGAAAATGCAGTCTATCACGGCATGGAGGGCATGTATGAAGACGGGGAGATCCAACTGAAGATCTATGCGGTAAACGAACTGGTGCACATCGATGTGATCGACAACGGCGAGGGTATGACCGAAGCACAGGTGCAGAAGATGATACAGGGCGATGTGGTGTCCAGCAAGCGTGGCTCCGGAATTGGTGTGAAAAATGTCAATGACCGAATCAAGCTGTATTTCGGTGAGGCATATGGCGTACAGATAATCAGTGCCCCGGATGAGGGAACTACGGCACGCATCTATTTTCCCATGAGGAGGCAGGAAGATGAAATTGAAAAATAAGGTGCTCTGGGTCTTTGCCGGAGGGATTCTGCTGGTACTGCTGTTGTTTCTTGAACAGCAGTTCTTTCAAACAAGAAAAAAACAGATCGCCGTGATTTTGTCGGAAGATGCAGTGTCCGATTTCTGTGCGTTTCAGGAGGGCATCTATGACGGTGCAGAGGATTGTGCGGTGTCACTTCGTATCATACACACTCCGGAGCTCTCGGAAAACGCATGGGCGGAATTGCTGTCTGCACAAAAAAAGCAGGGCTGTGACGGTGTTCTGCTGTTCTGTCCGGAACAATACTACACCGGAAGCGAAAAGTTCTATGCCGAAACACTGGAGCAATGCAAGCTCCCTGTTTTCTCTGTCACCTATGCACCTGCATTTTTCCACGGTGCTTATAGCGATGGCATGGAACAGATCTCCGAGATCCTATCCCCGCAAATCCAAGAGACAGCACAGGGTGCGTTCGAAATTTCCGCAGATACCACGCAGGCAAAGAGTGTGCGAATTGCGGAGTCTGTGGAGCAGTGTCTGAAACAAAATGATGCGGTATATGATCGGGATACCAGTTTTGAAAACGGCTCTAAAACACTGCTGGTCTGCGGAGAAACAGACGACACCAAAGCTTTTTCCCGTGCGGCGGCAGTCATTCAGATCTGCCCCGAACAGCCGGATTATACATTACTGACAAGCGGTGCGGTGGACATGATCGTGACAGAGAATGATTATGGGTTTGGGTATCAGGCAATCGCCTATCTGACAAAGCGTATGCAGGGGAAAAATGTGCCGTTTTCTCCGCCAGAACTGCGTGAGGTCACAAAGGAAAATCTGTTCGATGCCCAACAGGACGCACTGCTGTTTGAATAGGAGAAGTGCCATGAAAAAGAAGAACCTTATTTTCTCTGCGGTAGGCGTTGGACTTCTGGCTGCTGCTACGGTGGGCGGATTTGTCCATTTTCAAAAGCAGCACACTGACCGTTTTTTGAAAGTGGGAATTGCGGTATATGATCTGGAAGACCCCTATATTCAGACATTGACAGATGCTATTCGCAGTCAGTTGAAAGATAAGACCATCGACGGAAGGGAGATCATCTACGATGTTTTTGATGCCTCCGGCAGTGCGTTAACACAGAACACACAGCTTTACGAAATTTTGCAGCAGGAGTATGATGTGATCCTCTGGAATCCGGTTTCGCCCACTAATGTCGTGGGGATACTGGAGGATGCACAGGAACAGGATGTGCCGGTGATTCTGTTCAACCGTGAACCGGCGAAAGCGGATCTGGAGGAGCAGGACAATGTATGGTACGTCGGCACAGAGGCGAAAGAAGCCGGAAATATGCAGGGAGAAATGCTGATTCAGGCTTGGAATACCTGTGAGATGGACAAGAACCGGAACGGCATGCTGGACTATATTCTGGTAGAGGGAGAACAGGCACATACCGATGTCATCAACCGTACCGATGCGTTTCTGCAAACGGCTTCTGCTGCACTTCCTCTGAATCAGCTCCATGTGATCTCCGCGGACTGGGCGAGAACCTCTGCACTGCGGGAGATGCAGAACCTCTCCGCAGAGGAGACAACTGAAGTCGAGGCGGTGATTTGCAGCAATGACAGCATGGCATTGGGTGTCGCAGATTTTTATGCAAAGCAGAAGCTGCCGCTGCCAGTCATCATTGGCATCAATGGGATTCAGGACATGCAGGATGCCATTGATGCCGGGGTGATTTACGGGACGGTAGATCTGAATGTTCCGGAACAGGCAAAAACTATTTTTGCAATCATTCAGGGATATTTCGATGCCGGAGCAGAAATGCCAAAAGAAAAAGTCTGCTATCTTCCGCAATCCCCTTATACGAAATAAAGCAAACCTTCTTGAATCGTGTTGGAATTTGTATCTTTTGCACAGAATAATGTATTCCTTTTGGAAATGTCCTGTGCTATGATATAGGTGTCAACAAAACAGGGACCCGAACGAAAATAGGTTCCGATTCAAGGAGGTTTTTCTTATGTTAAAAAACAGCACACAACCCGCCGGCGGCGGAAACGTCATGTATCCCGGGAAAGTTCCGGGGAAAGTCAAGTATACATTTGCATTTGGTGCATTGGGCAAGGATATGATCTATGGCATGATCGCAACGTTCTCCATGATCTATTTTACCGACATCATTAAGGTCGCACCGGCATTTATCGGCATAATGTTCTTTTCCGCAAAAATCTGGGACGCCTTCAACGACCTGTTTATGGGAATGCTGGTGGACAACACCAGAAGCCGTTTTGGAAAGTTTATCCCGTGGCTGACGGTCGGAACACTGATCAACGCATTTGTTTTTATCATTTTGTTCACCGACTTCCATCTGAGCGGCATCGGACTTTGCGTATTTGCTGCCGTTGCCTATGTCCTCTGGGGCATGACCTATACTATTATGGATATTCCATATTGGTCTATCGTTCCGAATCTGACTTCAGACCCTCACGAGAGAGAAAAGGTTTCTGTACTGCCCCGTATTTTTGCCAGCATCGGTCAGTCCCTGATCATCGCCGGATTTGGCGTACAGATCATCAAGGGACTGGGAGGCGGTTATACAGGATATCATCGTTTTGCATTGATCATTGCCGCAACCTTTATCTTTACCATTGCAGTTACCGTCATCAATCTGCCGAAAAAGCAGGTGGGCAAAAAGGCAGAAAAGGTTTCTTTCAAGGACATCTTTTCCATCATCAAGAGAAATGACCAGCTTCGCTGGGCAGTGGCTCTGATTCTCCTGTACAACGTGGGAATCCAGCTCATTATGGGTGTTGCAACTTATTATTTTGCTTATGTCTGCAACAACAGCAGCATGCTCTCTGCATTTATGATCAGTGCCTCCATCGCAGAAGTGGTTGGTCTGATTATTTTCCCGAAAGTCACCAAGATGCTCTCCAGAAAGAAAGCATTCCTGATGGCATGTATTCTTCCGGCAATCGGGCTGCTGATCCTGCTGCTCACCGGTATTTTTGCACCGCAGAACATTGTGCTCACTGTCATTGCAGGCGTGATCGTCAAGACTGGTACTGGTCTGGAACTGGGCTGTGCGACAGTCTTTCTGGCAGACGTGGTGGACTACGGCGAATATAAGCTGGGCATAAGGAATGAGGGTGTCGTATTCTCCCTCCAGACACTGATCGTGAAGCTGACCGCTGCATTTACTTCTCTGTCCATTGGCTTTGCACTGGACCTGACTGGATATGTACCGAATCAGATCCAGTCCCTCGCAACTCAGAACTCCATTCGTGTGCTGATGTGTGTCATTCCGGCTGTGGGAATGCTGCTGGCATATGTGGTATACCGCAGGAAGTATAAGCTGAACGATGCATATATGAAAAAGGTGGTTTCCGCCATTTCTAGTCCAAAGACTGAATTGACATCCGAAAAGACGACAGAGGAGGAATCATGACTATGAAACTGAAACAATTTCAGGCAGACCTGACCGCAGGAAAATATGATGAAAAGCTTTGCAAACTCTACGGCAGCTCCGATGCCGTACTTGCTGCACAGCGAGCACGCTATTTGCAGGCGGCAGAGAACTTTTCTTGCTTGTATCCTGAGTGGGAGGAGATCGCCGTATTTTCTGCACCTGGCAGAACCGAGATCGGCGGAAACCATACCGATCACCAGCATGGCTGTGTTCTGGCTGCCTCTGTTGATCTGGACGTCATTGCCATTGTGGCATTTCACGACGAGCATGTGATTCGGCTGCAATCTGCCGGGTATCCGCAGGATTATGTGGATTTGTGTGACCTCACGGTACATCCGGAGGAAAAGGGAAAGTCCGCTGCACTGATTCGCGGTGTGGTTTCCAGATTTCAGGAAATGGGCGTTGCTGTAGGCGGCTTTGATGCTTACACCACTTCCAATGTCCTGAGTGGCAGCGGGCTCTCATCTTCGGCAGCCTTTGAGGTACTCATCGGCACTATCATCGACCAGCACTATCATGCAGGTGCTGCCGGAGCAGTAGAGATTGCCAAAATCGGACAGTATGCGGAAAATCGGTACTTCGGAAAAAAGAGCGGGCTGATGGATCAGATGGTAAGCTCTGTAGGTGGATTTGTGTTCATTGATTTTGAGGACACGGACAACCCGAAAATCGAAAAGCTGTCCTGTCAGTTTGAAGATGCCGGCTATATGCTCTGTATCACAGATACCAAGGGCAGCCATGCAGATTTAACAGATGATTACGTTTCTATTCCGGCGGAGATGAATCTGGTGGCTGCACAATTCGGAAAAAATCATCTGCGGGAAGTGGACGAGAAATCATTCCTGCAGGCACTTCCGAAATTGCGAACTGCTTGTTCCGACCGTGCTATTTTGCGTGCTGCCCATTTCTACGGGGATAACCGGCGTGCAGCCGAGGAAGCAAAGGCACTGTCCAGCAATGATTTTCCACGGTTTCTGAAACTGGTGAAAGAATCCGGAGATTCCTCTGCGAAATGGCTCCAGAATCTCTACTCCTGCAGCAAACCGGCAGAGCAGGGTATTACGCTGGGGCTCTGGGCGAGCAAGCAGATTCTCGGAGATGCAGGCGTTTCCAGAGTGCACGGCGGAGGATTTGCCGGAACTATTCAGGCATTTGTGCCGGTACATATGGCGAAAGATTACTGCAAAAAAATGGATCAATTGTTTGGGGCGGGCAGCTGCCAGATCCTCCAGATCCGGAACATTGGCGGAATGCAGTTTGCCTGAGGATTTGCTGAGAAATGGGGTGTGTATCGCATGAAACAAGTACAGATTTCAGAATTTGAACCAACTTCCAGTGGGCAGATGGCACATTTCTACCGCATTGAGAATGCCTCCGGTGCAAGCGTGACACTTTGTGATTATGGTGCGTCAATCGTTTCTCTGCTGGTGCCGGATCGGCAGAAGCTGCTGCGTGACGTGGTGCTGGGTTATGCCCATGTGAAAGGCTATGAAACCGGCGGAGAATATTTTGGCGAAACTGTTGGAAGGTGCTGCAACCGTATCTGTCACGGACGGTTCGTCCTGAATGGTCAGGAGATACAGCTGAATTGCAACAATGGAAAACACCATTTGCACGGCGGTTACCGCAGCTTAAGCCGGCGTATCTGGCAGGCAGAATGCGGCGGGAATAGCGTTGCTTTCACCACAGAGAGTCCGGACGGTGAGGAACATTATCCGGGAAATTTGCAGGTGACTGTTACCTATACTTTTGACAATACCAATACTCTGACCATTGCTTATGAGGCAGTTTGTGATAAAGATACGATCTGCAACCTGACCAACCACAGCTATTTCAATTTGGACGGACACCAAAGTGGAACACTGGCGCATCATATGCTGAAACTTTTTGCGGATTTCTACATTCCAATTGACCACACTTCTATTCCGTCAGGAGAAATCGCACCGGTTGCAGGAACGCCTTTTGACTTTCGGGCATACAAGCCGATTCCGGCAGCATTTCAGGAGGATTGTGTGCAGATTCAGAACGCTGCCGGATTAGATCATAGTTTTGCCGTTCGTTCCGATTCACCGATTCAGGCGGAGGCATACAGCACAGAGAGCGGAATCCGGCTTACCTGCAAAACAACGCAGCCCGCCATTCATGTGTATACTGCCAATTTCGTAGAAACTCCGGCGGATTTGGGAAAAGACGGTTGTGCTTACGGAAAACGAGGTGCCTTTTGCCTGGAAACGCAGAATTTTCCGGACGCCATCAATCATCCTAATTTTCCCTCGCCAATTTTGCGTGCAAATACCCCGTACCGGCAGGAAACACAGTTCCATTTTTCACTGAAAGGAGAAGCATAATATGCGTATTTTAGTCTTGGGAGGAGCCGGATACATCGGTTCGCATACCGCACTGGAGTTGGTAAGAGCCGGTCATGAGGTCATTGTCGCAGACAATCTGTTGACAGGGCACCGCAGCGCTGTTCCAAAGCAGGCGAAATTTTATGAGGGCGACATCCGGGATGCTGCCTTTTTGGATAAGCTGTTCGATGCGGAAAAAATCGATGCTGTGATTCACTTTGCAGCATTTTCGATGGTGGCATCCATTGAAAATTCAAAGCGTGTGCTGGGCTGGAAACCGGAGCACGATAGTCTGGAGGAGATCATTGCCAGTGCGTGGAATTGGCATACGCACCACCCAAATGGATACGAGGAGTGAGACAGATGATTTGCGATGAAATTCAAAAGCTGATGGATTACGGATTAAAAAACGATTTGATCCAACCGGAAGATCGTTATGTGGTACAGAATCAGTACATGGAGATTTTTCAACTGAACGATTGGCAGACCAGCGGAGATGCATCTTCGAAAACAGAGATTGATGCGATTTTGCAGCCACTGATCGACTATGCCTGTGCACAGCATCTCATTCCGGATACCAGTGCCTCACGGGATTTGTTCGATACCAGGCTTATGGGCGTGTTGACACCTATGCCCAGAGAGGTGATGGCATCTTTTCGGAAGCACTACGCTGTATCGCCGGAAGCAGCAACGAGCTGGTACTATGCGTTAAGCCAGAACCTGAATTATGTGCGTCGGGGCAGAATTGCAAAGGATTTGAAGTGGACATATGCTTCCGAATACGGCACGCTGGACATTACGATCAACCGTTCCAAGCCGGAGAAAGATCCCAGGGACATTGCCGCAGCAAAATCTGCCAAGACATCTGCGTATCCCAAGTGCCAGCTGTGTCCGGAAAATGCAGGGTTTGCCGGCAACTTGAAACAACCGGCAAGGCAGAATCTGCGTCCGGTTTCGCTGCAAATTCAGGGAGAACCGTGGCAGCTGCAATACTCACCCTATGGGTATTACCACGAACACTGCATTGTGTTCAACGAAAAGCATACAGCAATGAAGATCGATGCGGCAGTGTTTGAGAAACTGTTTGATGTGCTGGATATTTTGCCCCACTATTTCATTGGCTCGAATGCAGATCTGCCCATTGTGGGCGGTTCGATTCTCAGTCATGAGCATTTTCAGGGCGGCAACTATTCCTTTGCCATGGCAAAAGCACCGATTGAAAAATACTATGTGCTTCCTCAGTTTCCGGATGTGCAGGTGGGCATTGTAAAATGGCCCATGTCTGTGATACGGCTGCAGGCATCAAACCGGAGCATGCTCGCTGCGGCTTGCAGCAAGATTCTGGAAAAGTGGCGTACCTACAGCGATGCAAGTGTGCAGATATTGGCATCCACTGATGGTGTGCCGCACAATACCATTACACCGATCGCCAGAATGCATGGCAGTACCTATGAGTGTGATCTGGTTCTGCGAAACAATCGCACTACGGAAGAACGTCCGCTGGGACTATTTCACCCCAATCCGTCATTGTACCACATCAAAAAGGAAAACATCGGCCTGATCGAGGTCATGGGGCTTGCAGTGCTGCCATCACGTCTTGCAGTGGAACTGGATGCTGTGAGAACGGCAATGCTTTCTGGTGCAGATTTGACGGCGAATCCGCTGACCGCATCACATGCTGACTGGGCTGTTTCCATTTTGAAACAGCATCCAGAATTTTCAGTGGAAAATGCATGGTATATCTTACACGCAGAAGTGGGGAAGGTGTTCGAGCAGGTTTTGTTAGATGCTGGTGTATTCCGTAGAAATGAGACAGGCAAAGCAGCCTTCGTGCGATTTATGGAATCGTTG
Organism: Ruminococcus sp. AF17-1AC; assembly: GCF_003461385.1. NCBI lineage: Bacteria > Bacillati > Bacillota > Clostridia > Eubacteriales > Oscillospiraceae > Ruminococcus > Ruminococcus sp. AF17-1AC. The sequence goes on along the minus strand of NZ_QTWZ01000012.1, from coordinate 29,838 downwards.
TTGGAAGAATAATCGAAAACGTATCAAAATGGAAGATGGTTGTGAAAACTACATCACTTTCCTCACCACCCCACCAAGTGAAAAAGTGATACCCTTCTTCAAAACCTCTATAAAATCTTCTTCCATTTCCGAAAAAAACACCTGGAATCCCGTTGTTGGGATTCCAGGTATTTTTTTATGCCGGGTTCTGCTCAAACAGAGCAGTATCCAGTTTGTCGGCGGCTTCCTGTTCGACTTTTTTCAGCACCTTCTTTCCACAATTTCCTATGTTTCTGTGAAAAATGGGATGTAGATATCCTCGCTGTATCCGTCCGAAGATGCCCAGACAGTGTGGATCCAGTCAGCATGGGAATAGGATTTATATAAATTTATCTTATTATCCAAAATTATGATAAATAACAGGTAGATACCTCAATTGAGTTATCTACCTGTCCTGTTCATAGTTCACTATATAGGTCATTCATATTAGTTCTTTGAAAATGTCTATATAAGTATCTATCAAATTGATGTGAGTCATTTTTTAGCTTAAATATGTTGCCACACGCAACATATTTTTTTATAGCCTATGTACCCAATCAATAGCCGCCTCTGCCCAATGAGCTGCCACCGGCTGATAGTGACCTTCCCATGTGGCAGTGGTTTCGTCGCACAATGCAAGTCCATGTCCACCGTATTCATAAATGTGGCTCTCAAATGGAATGTGATACTTTGAAAGACTGCACATATACCAAAGTGTGTTCTCAACCCTTACACAGCCATCATCAGCACAGTGCCAGATAAATGTAGGAGGAGTGTTCTCCGATACTCTCTTCTCCATTGAAACAAGCTCTCTGAGCTCCGATGATTTTTCCTCGCCAATAATATTGAGTATTGAGCCTTCATGAGTGTATTCGGGGTCGGATGTGATAACAGGATAGCCCAAGATAGAGCCGTTTACCTTGATGTCCTCGGGATTGCAGCCAAGAGGCTTTGTGAGCAGCTCGCTGTTCCAGAAGTTTGCCATTGTTGCCGCAAGGTGTCCGCCTGCTGAAAAACCGCATACTATTATCTTGTCAGGGTCAATGTCAAATTTCTCCGCATTATCTCTAACATACTTGATAGCCGCTGCACATTCCAAAGCGTCAGTGGGAAATTTTTTCTTGACGCATGAGTATCTTAGCACAAATGCGCATATGCCTGCACCCAAAAATCTGAATGCAACAGGTTCAGCTTCACGCTCAGAACACCAATCATATCCTCCGCCCGGGCAGATTATAATTGCCTTGTGTTTCTTTCTGCCTATTTCCTCAGTGAGTGTGTTGTAATAGCAATCAAGCACAGGTGCGCAGCCCTCGCTTGAAACGCCAGCCTTTTCATAATCCACTTTTATTTCTACTGTTTCTTTAAGCATTTTATTTCCTCCGAAAAAATTTATTCTGTAGCCGCCTGCTGGTCTGTCTGAGAGGACGAGTCAGCAGGTGCTGCATTTTCTGTCATATTCACGCAGACGATATAGCCGTCAACGTTGTTGCCTGAGATAGTGTTAGGACGCTCATTGTTGCTGTCGTCAAGGGGAACAGGCACGTTCGTGGTGCTGCCCTTGTCTGCGGCAACATAGTAAACCGAATACTCAGTGTCATCAAAAGCCGTGAATGTAAGCGGCTTTTCAAATGTATAGTCCTTGACAAAATCTATGTATTCTTCAAGGCAAAGCTTGTTTGCTGTCATTATCTCAGCGTGTGGTATACCTACATATCTGAAATGATAAGCCATAGGGCTTACACCTGTGATGTCAGCTTTGTCCTCTGGGTATCTGAGGATAAGTCCGTATTTCCAGCAGTTTTCAGATATCCAACTATAATCTCCCTCGCCTGTGAACTCAGGATATGCGCCTGTGCTTGCGTCATAAAGATGCAGGTCAAAGGCAAGTCCAGTGTTATGCTCGTAGCAGGCAGAACTGCTGTCTTCATCATCTTCCGCAGGCATAGCTGTGTTTATCATAAGTGTTGATATCTTCTTGTCAGCATAAAAATCATTGCCCATTTTGCTAAAGGCTTCAAAGGTTTCTTTTTTAGCCGTCAGTTGAGTGCTGCTGGTGGACATTATTTGACTTCCGTTCTTGTCAAACAAATAGGAATAAACTGTGTCTGTGTTATTCACTGTACCGGTGAAGGAGTGGTCGCCATTAACGAGAATAAGATCTCCATTTACCATATCAGTTTTGTTTTTTGCTGTAACATACATATAATTGCCCGTAAGCTTTTTTACAGCTTTTTTGCTGCTGCTGTCAGCCTTGACCGCAGAGGAGTTTGACGAGCTGTCGGAAATTTTCTTAGGGCTGTCAGCCTTTGAACTGCACGATGTAGATATTCCCAGAATGATCAAAAGCAGTATGGCAAGAACCGCTGCAATATTCTTGTATTTATAACGTTTTACTTTTGGCACTTAACATCACCTTCCTGTATAACATACACCTAAATTATAACACATTTTTCGTAATAAGTGAACCATATGCCACTGTAGTGTCGGCACTTTTGTTATATCAGACAAATGTTTTGCGGGCGTTTTATGCAACAAGCACAAACAAAATAAGGGCTGTACTGTTTTGCGGTACAGCCCTTAGCAATAAATATTCTGTTAGTTTCTTACATAGTCAACAACAGACTTTATGAACGCACGTCCCTCAGGGGAGTGGGAAAGCTTATCAAAATCGCATGAGCAAACTACCACCTTGCCGCCGTCCTTTTCATACTCGTAGAGGAGTGAAAGATCGTGGTTGCGGTCAAAGTTGTCGATAGTTCTCACGATAACATTTTTCTCGCCCTTAAAGTCGTCAAGAATAACCGAGCGTGAGTTCTCAACTATCTCCCACCACTGTGGCGTTGAGTATTTTTCCCCTGCAAAGCCTGCAAGAGCAGGGTGTTCGGTGTCGATAAGAAGTCCCATTGTGCCAACAGGGTCAGGCTTTTTCATCATCTGTGAGATGATACAGAACATATGATAGCACCAGAAGTCCTGACAGTAGAAGCCCTCGATAGAGTTTTCAAGCTTTGAGAGGTCAGGGACGATAAGCACTGTCTTGCCCTGTTTCAGCAGACTTTCAGCTTCGTCATTTACCTCGTTAAAAATGTATGCGCCGCTTATATCTGTCTTTTCAACTGTCGGTATCACCCAAAGGTCATAGTGATTGTGTATGTCAGTACCCTCTATTTCAAGTGAAAGCACAGTCTTTGTGTTCTTTGTTACCTGTGGGAGAGTAAATTCTACATCGCAAATGTCAGTGTAGTTGCCTTCTGCAATAAAATTCTTTTCGACCTTGCCGATGACATCACCGTTTTCAAGAGTGAGAGTGCAAATAAGCTTGCCGTCTTTAAGGTCAGGTCTGTAATTGCAAAGCTCTGTGTGCGCCTTGAAACTGCTGCCAGCTTCAAGAACATAGCTGTCAAAACGCGCCATTACAACAGCATCATTGCAGAACTCTCTCCACTCGCTGTCTGTGATAAGTCCCTTGCTGTCCATGAATGCGTCAAGTACACCCACAAGGGCAGTACCCTGACCGCTGAAATCCTGAATATCGAGTATCTGGAAACCGCCAAGAAGTCTTGAACGGAAAACAGCCTCCATTTCTTCCTTATAACACTGCACAGCAAGCTTGCCTGAGCATTTAAAATAATCCTCAGCCAGCGGAAGCAGACCCTTTTCTTCAAGTCTTTCTCTGAATACCTCAAAGTTTCTTGCTTTAAGCGAACCTGTGTATTTTTCTATCTCCTTGAAGTTGGGATAAGTTTCATACTGACCTATTTCGTGAGTAACGATAGGCACTTCAGGGATAAAATCTGCGTCAGCTTCGCTTGCCTTGACAGTTTTCATAGTCGTGCCGTACTGTATCTGAACAGTGCCGTCCTCTGAAATTTCCGTGGAGCTTGCCTGCTTCTTAGGTCTTATAATGCTGTCATAATCGTGATTTGCCGCAGGCTTGTCAGTCTGAATATGACCAAGTGGAGCGTCACACATAGCGTATGAGCCTCTTATAAGCCTGTCGTTTGCAAGTCTTACGCCAACAAAGAAATCGTCGTTCTCAATAACGTTAGGAAACCACTGGAAATTGTTTGAACCTTGTGTGTAAAGGTGTCTGTTGTCAAATTTCTTATAGCCGCCTACGATATCGTTGAGTATCTTCTTTGAGCCCCAAAGCTCGTTGCCCATTGACATCATGCAGTAGGAAGGGTGATTGCCGAAGAATTTCAGCATATTGAAGCCCTCTTCAACGAGGAAATCCTGCTCCTCCTGATTGTGGTTTTCCTCTCCCTCTTCTGTGATAGTTCCCCAGAAAGGAAGCTGTGGCTCCATATAGATTCCAAGCATATCCGCGGCGATAAAAGCAGCCTCAGGGGGACAGCAGGTGTGATAACGATAGTGGTTCATGCCGTATGACTTTGATATTTTCATCACTCTCAGCCATTCCTCAAGGTCGGTAGGGGCAAAGGCTGTCTTAGGGAATATCATGCCGTCATGTTTTCCTCTGAGAAAGGTTTTTTCGCCGTTTATGGTGAACTTTCCGCTCTCTGTCTTGAATTCACGCATACCGATGATATGCTCGCTCACGTCGCCGTCAATATCTATTCTTAGCTTGTAGAGATTTGGCTCATGTTCACTCCAAAGCAGGCAATCGTCTCCCATTTTGTATAAAGCGTCAAGTCTGCCGTCTTTGTATTCAAAGCTCTGCACAGCAGGTGTATGGTTCTTTTCGCTGTTGAAGCTCTCAGCGCTTATGACAGCTTTTACGCTTTTTCCGTCTGTTATGTCAGCCGTGACCCTGACGGTCTTGCTGTGGATATCGCACCAAAGCATAACATTTTCAGCGTGGGCGTTTTTGTAGCCTATAAGCTCGATGCGTCCTGTGATACCATTCCAGTTGGTTTGAGTGTCAGGTGAAGTAAGGTGTCCGCCCTTGGTCTTGTAGCCAACATTTGAAACGCAGATAGTCATTTCATGTACGCCGGTGCCGATATACTCGTTCAGGTCATAGATGTGCGGAGTGCAAAGGCTCTCCTGCCTGCCTATCTTTTTGCCGTCTATATAAAGTTCAGTTATTCTTGTTCTTTCAAGATAAAGTTTAAGATTTTCACATTGCAGAGCAGAGAAGTCAACGTTTTTTCTGAACCATGCAAAGCCCTCAAATTTATATGTGTCTGTAAGAAAGCCTGTTTCTCTCTTAGTATTGTATTCGCCTTTTTTAGCGTTGGAAGTAGTGTTCGGAAGGTTTATTGTATCATCAAAAACAAGGTCAGTACCCTTACATTCCTTGTCAAGACACAGCAGCCACTTGCCGCTGAGGTCAAGCTTGTTTATCATTAAGCAACGATCCTTTCAAGTTCAAATTTTCAATATTATCATTATAGCATATGCCCTTACCCTTTTCAACAGTAATCCTTTGATTTAACCAAAATGCTATAAAATTTTGTTGTTTTTAACAATAAAATATGATACAATAAGATTAAAAGAAATCTGCCAACTGGAGGTGCAGGAAAAATGCTTGAAAATACAGACAGAAAGCTGTTGTGGCTGTGGCTCGATGTTGCGTTCGGACCTGCGGACAAGCGTTTGTGGGACGTTATGTCATATTATGACAGCGTTGAAGAAATGTGCGATGATCTATTGTCACTGCGCTGTGGATATGTTACTCAGCAGGAGGCTGAAAAGATAGCCTGCTGTACGTTCTTTCAGGCGAAACAGGTGGCTGAATACTGCGAGAAAAAGGGTATATATATCCTAACCCCTGACGATCCTCTTTATCCTGAACGGTTGAAACAGATAGAATGTCCACCTGCTGTGCTTTTCTGCCGTGGCGATGTAAGCTGTCTGTCTATTGAAAAGAGCGTTGCCATTATCGGCACTAGAGAACCAAGCGATTATTCTGTAGCCGTGGCGGAGGAGTTTTCAAGCTTTCTTGCAGAGCGAGGAGTAAATATCATAAGCGGATTTGCTATGGGTATCGACACTGCCGCACACCGCAGTGCGATGCATGCTGGTGGAAGCACGGTGGCTGTTATGGGCTGTGGGCTAGAATATGATTATCCTCGTGGCAGAACGGGCTTCAAGCGTGAGATAGCAACACATGGGGTAGCTATATCGGAATTTTTCCCGCAGGCAAGACCTGTTCCTGAGAATTTTCGTATAAGAAACCGCATTGTTTCGGCACTTTCACATTGCGTTCTTGTGGTTGAAGCAGGAATACGCAGCGGCACGCTGAATACTGTAAATCATGCTTTATCCCAGAATAAAGACGTTTTTGTTATACCGCCTCATGACATTTTCAGCGAGAAATACGCAGGACAGTGTGCGCTTCTCCGTGACGGAGCGGTAGAAGCTTATTCTCCAAAAGATATCCTCTATTTTCTCAATAAAGCCAAAATGTAGAACTACACTTAGTTAGTGTTTAATATCATACCTGTACCAAATCAACGATATCTACGTTATTTGTAGGGGGGCTGCTCAATTTCTGTTTCGTAGAAATGCGGCGTTCCGATCATTCGTTTTTTACACTCTAAATGAAAAAGGCTGCGACTTTTTGCCGCAGCCTTTTGTGATATTTGAAATTACTTTGAAAGTGGGCTTTCTCTGTAGATGATGTCCTCTCTCTTTGGTCCGTTTGAAACCATTGTGATAGGGAAGCCGATATGCTTTTCAACGAAGTCGATATACTTCTTGCAGTTCTCAGGGAGATCTTCATACTTCTTGATGCCCCTGATGTCTGACTTCCAGCCGTCGAGAACTTCGATAACAGGCTTTGCCTTTTCAAGCTTTCTTGTTGTAGGGAAGTCTGTTGTAACTTCGCCGTCTATCTCATAGCCTACGCATACAGGTATCTTGTCAAGATAGCCAAGAACGTCAACCACCGTGAAAGCAACGTCTGTTGTGCCTTGGATACGGCAGCCGTACTTAGTTGCAACGCAGTCGAACCAACCCATTCTCCTAGGTCTGCCTGTTGTTGCACCGAACTCTCCGCCGTCGCCGCCTCTCCTTCTCAGCTCGTCAGCCTCGTCGCCGAATATCTCAGAAACGAATGCGCCTGCGCCTACTGCGGAAGAATAAGCCTTAACAACAGTTACGATAGTCTTTATCTCATAAGGAGGTATACCTGCACCGATAGCACCGTATGCTGCCAGTGTAGATGAAGATGTTACCATTGGGTAGATACCGTGGTCAGGATCCTTCAGTGAGCCAAGCTGACCCTCAAGAAGAACGTTCTTGCCCTCTTTGATGGCGTTCCAAAGGAATGCAGATACGTCGCAAACGTATGGTGCTACCATTTCTTTGTACTCCATAAGAGTATTGAAAAGCTCATCAGCGTCGATAGGAGGCTTATGATAAAGGTGTTCAAGAAGAATGTTCTTCGTTTCAAGAACTCTCTTGATCTTTGTCTTGAGAGCTTCCTCATCAAACAGCTCCTGTACCTGGAAACCTATCTTTGCATATTTATCAGAATAGAAAGGTGCGATACCTGATTTTGTTGAGCCAAAGCTTGCCTTTCCGAGTCTTTCTTCTTCGTACTGATCGAACAAAACGTGATATGGCATTACCATCTGCGCTCTGTCGGAAATAAGTATCTTAGGCATTGGAACGCCTTCGGAAGTTACCTTTTTAAGCTCATTGAAAAATACAGGGATATTAAGTGCAACACCGTTGCCGATAATATTTGTTGTGTGATCATAGAATACGCCGGAAGGCAAAGTGTGCAAAGCGAACTTTCCGTAGTGATTTACAATAGTATGTCCTGCGTTAGCACCGCCCTGAAATCTTACTACTATATCAGATTTTTCAGCAAGCATATCGGTAAGCTTGCCCTTACCCTCGTCGCCCCAGTTTGCGCCGACAATCGCTCTAACCATTTAATTTTATCCTCCTTGCCATAAAACAGCAAAATTAGTAGCAGATATTTATCAAAATCAACACTGCCACCAGAATATTATAGCACAAAACATTCTATATGTAAAGGCACTTATAAACATTTAACATTTTTATAACATTTAGCGTATTACCATACTGCTATGATAAAGAATAAAAAGTTTTAATATATCTTGCAAAAATCAGATTTGTGTATTATAATATAGTGTAACGGCTCGTGCTGTGAGATAACAAAATAAAATACGAGGGGATAACGATGACAAAAAGAAAACAATGTGCGGCTCTTGCGCTTGCATTGACGCTGACAATTTCTATGTTCGGCTGTGAAAAAGACAAAGAAACAACACAGTCGTCTGCGGTGTCGCAGATAAAGACAAGCGACTCAGCTCAACCAAGCAATGTGAAGGTCAAGGAATACAAATTTCCGGAGTTTCTGAATAAAATAAAAAGCCTTGACGAGCTTTCACGAAAGCTTTATACAAGCTTTGACAGCACTCAGTATGTTGCCGAGGTTGATGAGCAGCCTTTTGAGGAATATAAATGTGAAAAGCTTCTTGCAGATCTTTTCTTCACTTATCGTGACGGCAGAGCAGTGGGACTTCTTGACAAGTCGGGAAACGTTGTGCTTGAAGCTGATGAGTACACTGAAATAACTGTGGTTAGCAATGGTATTCTACAGCTTTCCTATGATAAAGAGCGCAACGCTCCTATGCAGTATATGAAATATGACAGCGACGGAAATTTAAGTGACCATAAGCATAAGAAATTCTCCGCTGACAGCCTTTATACATATGAGTCGCAGGCTGATGACAGCGGCACGGACGCTGTTTATTCACTTATGATTCCTGACGGTAAAAATGTTGTGTCATCAGACGGCTCGGATAAGTGGGATTCTGTTGAGGAGATATCAGCCGACAGCATAGATACAAATAAGGCGTACAAAGGCTTTTATAAGCTCACAAAGAATGGCGGCATATACTATGCTTGCTTTGACGACTTTTATAATTATGATATCTACGAGGGCGCATATGCAAAGGTTTGTGTGAAAGTAGGCGGAGAATACGGAGAATGCTATCTTGCCGATCATGATGATTACACCGAGCTTGTGAAAATGATAGACAGCTTCGGCAACGCTTCATACAGGACGGCTCCGTCTAAAGATCCGGGACTTGATTTTATACAGATAACTCTGGGACTTAAAGAGAACACCAAAACAGAGATAACTATTTCTTCTGACGGCTATTGCCTGACTGACACCATAGAAGCTGCTGAGGGTGAGGCTGTGAACAAGTATTTCTCCTATCTTGACAAGGAAGATTTCGCAGATCTTATACTTTGGTGTGAACAGGTGCTTGCTGAGGAGTATCAAAAATAGATTTAAACTTTTTATAAATAATTTGCAGGATAGCGTAAAATTCCTGCAAAAATTGTTTTTTTTAGCCCTTGCAAGTTGTTGACATTAGGTAGAACTTGTGCTATTATATTAAAGGTGTGGCGGTTTTCCTGCATATTTTTAATGAACACTGCAAATACTTCTCTTGTGACGAAAGTTACTAATGAAGAACGGGAGGTATCTGAGTGTCTGAACAAGAAGAAAATGTAGAGAGCGAAAAGCTTGCTGAGGATATAAGGCAGATAAAGGAAATGGGTTCTGTCACATTGCCGGACGCAAAGCACGTTATACACTGCCTGAACATTATCGGTCAGGTGGAGGGGCATTATATTTTGCCTGCACAAAACAAGACCACCAAGTATGAACATATTATACCTGCCCTTGTTGCTATCGAGCAGGATAGGAGCATAGAGGGGCTTGTGATAATCCTCAACACTGTGGGCGGAGATGTGGAAGCAGGACTTGCCATTGCAGAGCTTATTGCTAGTATGAAAACGCCTACTGTGTCAATGGTTGTGGGCGGTGGTCACTCCATAGGCGTGCCGTTGGCGGTGTGTGCGAAAAAGTCATTTATAGTGCCAAGCGCCACAATGACCATACACCCTGTCAGAATGAACGGACTTGTGCTGGGAGTACCCCAGACGCTTTCTTATTTTGATAAAATGCAGGAAAGGATAGTTCGCTTTGTGTGCGATAATTCAGCCATAAAGCCTGAGCGTTTCCGTGAACTTATGATGTCAACGGGCGAGCTTGTAATGGACGTTGGCTCTGTTATCGACGGTGAGCAGGCTGTAAAAGAGGGACTTATAGACAGGCTCGGAGGGCTTTCCGAGGCGATAGACTGCCTTTATGATATGATAGAAAACAGTTCTGAAAAGGAGAAAGCTGAAAATGTTTCAGACAATAATCGACCTTTATGACGTATTCAGGACTGACGTAGATATCGGAGAAGAGTTTGAGGGTGATGATACTGCTGTGGACACAGACCCGGCACATTATCTCAGCCGTGACGGCTTTTATCTCTGACAAATAACAAAATTTCGGAGGACAGCAATGGGTATCATCAATGCGATTTTTCAGGCTATAATTCAGGGCTTGACGGAGTTTCTTCCAGTTTCAAGTTCTGGACATCTTTCACTGTATCAGCATTTTACAGGAAACAGCGGTGAGGGAGCTTTGTTTTTCTCGGCGATACTTCACCTTGGCACGCTGGTAGCAGTATTTGTGGCTTTCAGGAAGACCATATGGGATATGATAAAAGAGCTTGGCGTTATGATAAAGGATATTTTTACAGGCAAGTTCACTCTTAAAAATATGAATCCTCCAAGGCGTATGATAGTTATGATAATAGTTTCCTGCTTCTGCCTTGTGCCGTTCCTGCCATTTAAGGGTTGGTTTGAGGGCATTGCAGAGGATTCAAGCATTTTCGCAGAGGGTCTTTGTTTCCTTTATACATCGGCAATACTTTTTATGTCAGACCGCTGTGTAAAGGGTAAAAAGACTCAGGGCAATATAGCTTATAAGGACGCAATAACGGTCGGACTTTTTCAGGGAGTTGCACTGTTGCCCGGCGTTTCAAGATCAGGCTCGACTATCTCAGCAGGACTTTTCTCAGGCATGACCAGAGAAACATCGGTAAAGTATTCTTTCATTCTGGGCATACCTGTTATACTTATGAGCTGTCTGCTTGAAGTCAAGGACGCAGTTTCAACACATACTGATATAGATTGGGTTAGCTGTGCAGTTGGATTTGTAGTTGCCGCATTTGTGGGACTTTGTGCTATCAAGCTTGTAAACTGGCTCGTTAAAACGGATAAATTCAAGGTGTTTGCTTATTATACCCTTGTGCTTGGCGTCATAGTCCTTGTTATCTCATTTATCGAGATGTGCATGGGTCACCCTATATCCTTTGCAAAGTAATGACATAAGATAATACAGTTTCTGTGAAAAAGCTTGAAATTCTGTTTTCAGGCTTTTTTGTGGGTTATAAAGGCAAATAACATTTTGCCTTTATGTGCTTAAATAAGACAAATACCGAAAGGAATGGTAAAATAAATGGCAGCTCAAAAGAAAGGCTCAAAGCCTGCGCCTAAGCAGACAGCGGCAAAGAAAAAGCCCGCACAAAAGCCTGCGCAAGCTGCAAAAAAGAATACAAAACAGCAAAAGCCTCAGAGCAAGCCGCCACAGTCAAATTCCATGACAGCAGTGAGAGAAAGAGAGAACAGACGCTTCTGGTCTTACATACTTTTCTTTTTCGGCATACTTGAACTGCTTATCACGTTCGTGGAGGGGGACGGCTTGTGGAAATGGCTCCATGAGCTGAACCGAGGACTTTTCGGCGTGACGGTCTTTCTCTTTGCGCCTATGATCATCTATGTTGCCCTTATGATAGCTTCAGATGTGACACACAACAAGGTCATAGCGAAGGTGGTGGAGGGAAGCGTTCTTATGCTTCTTATAAGCGGCATGGCTCAGATAATCCAAGTGGGCTCTGTGGACGGAAGTTCGTTCTGGCTCAAACTTGTGGGGCTTTTCAATGATGGAAAACAGCTCCGTGGCGGCGGACTTGCAAGCGCATTGCTTGGCTGGCCTTTGCTTTCGCTTTTCAAGAGAGTTGGCGCAGGTATCGTTATCGTGCTTGTGGCGTTCACTTTTATAATGCTGCTTACAAATGTTACGCTTCCACAGCTTCTCAAAGCGATTTCAAAGCCTTTTGTAAAGAGCTATGAAGCGGTGAACGAGGAGCGTATCGAGCGTGCGGCTCAGCCTCCGAAGCCTCCAAGAGAGAAGAAGGAGCCAAGGCGTAATGGTAGGGTTGATATTGCAAAGTTTTATCCTGATGATGGCCCTGACACTGCGGCGGAAGCCTTTGTGCCTGTTGCAGAGGCGGAAGAAGCTACAGACAAGGTAGACGCTTCAAAGATAGATATGCCGGTCCACCCTGTGAAAGCCCCTGTGATAACACATGAAAAGCTTGAAGAAACGGCTAAGACTACCGATAATGAGGAGCTTAAAAAGATAATAGAAAACGCCATAGGCGACAGCAGAGAAGAAAAGAAGTCCAAGGACGAGCCTGTTAAGCCACCGGTAGTGAATGTTGATAAGAACGGTCAGACAACGTTCTTTGAGAAAGATAATAAAATATCTGCTTACGTTTATCCGCCTGTGGATATACTCAAATATGCTAAAAATCCTGTTGCTTCCGAGATAGTCCAGCAGGAGATACAAGAGAAATCTGCTAAGCTTGTGGAAACGCTTGAAACATATGGCGCTAAAACAAGGATCGTGGGCATACACAGAGGTCCGTCCGTTACAAGATATGAGCTTCAGCCTGCAGCAGGCGTAAGAGTGTCGAAGATAACGGGTCTTGCAGACGATATCGCACTTAACCTCGCGGCAATGAGCGTTCGTATCGAAGCTCCTGTGCCGGGCAAGGCGTGCATAGGCATAGAAGTGCCGAACGATCATAGAGATACGGTTTCCCTCCGTGAGCTTATCGACAGTGAGGAATACAGAAAGGCAAAGGGCAAGCTTACCTTTGCAGTGGGCAAGGATATCGAGGGTAATATCATTATCGGCGATATCGCAAAAATGCCGCATATGCTCGTTGCAGGTACAACAGGTTCAGGTAAGTCTGTTTTTACAAACTCTATCATACTTTCTATACTTTACCATGCGTCCCCTGACGAAGTAAAGCTTATTCTTATCGACCCTAAGAAAGTCGAGTTTCCTATTTATAATAAGATACCGCATTTGCTTATCCCTGTTGTTACCGAGCCTTTAAAGGCGGCTGGTGCGCTTGGCTGGGCAGTAAATGAAATGAACAAGCGTTATCTTATGTTCGAGGCGAACAATGTAAAGAACTTGCAGGAGTTTAACGACATGGTTCTTGAAGAACGCAATAAGCCTGCCGAGGAGCAGGACGAAGTCCGTGCAAAGATCGACCTGCTGCCGCAGATAGTTATTGTGGTCGACGAGTTCGCCGACCTTATGATGGCTGCGAGAAGCGAGGTAGAGGACTCGGTTTTAAGACTTGCACAGCTCGCTCGTGCGGCAGGAATACATATGATAATCGCAACACAGTCCCCTAGGGCGGACGTGTTGACAGGACTTATCAAGTCAAATATCCCATCGAGAGTTTCTCTTAGTGTATCCAGCAACGTTGACTCACGAGTTATACTTGATGAAAGCGGTGCAGAGAAGCTTCTTGGAAACGGTGACCTGCTTTATAAGCCTGTTGGCGTCAAAAAGCCTATAAGAATGCAGAGCGGTTATGCAGCGACTTCTGAGATAAGAGAGGTTGTAAACTTCCTCAAGAACGAGCATACCGCAGAATACAGCGACGAAGTTATCGCAGAGGTGGAGGAGAATACTCCACAGCCAAAGGACAGCGGTTCGGCAGGCAGCGATAATGTTTCCGTAAATCCTGATGATGACCTTGTAAATCAGGCAATATCTATAATCGTGCAGACAAATAACGCTTCCACTGCGTTCTTGCAAAGAAAGCTAAAGCTCGGTTTCCCTAGAGCCGCCCGTATCATGGACGAGATAGAGGAAATGGGCATAATAGGACCACAGGAAGGCTCTAAGGCACGAAAGATAAACATAACAAAAGAAGAATGGGCTGAAATGCAGGCAAGAAGATAGCTCAGGCGGAAAGGGATAACATGGCAGGCAGATCTGCAAAAAAGAAAAATTCGACAGCACCGCTTAAAAAGGCGGTAACGCTCATAGCGGTTTTTGTGGTGCTGCTTTTTACAGTACTTGACCTGACAGGGTTAGTTTCTTTCGACAGCTTGCTTATCAAGGCAGGCGTTGAGGACAAGCCGGCGGAACACGCTCAGACAGAGGTGCATTTTATCGACGTTGGTCAGGGCGACAGCACCCTTGTGATATCACAAGGGGAGGCTATGCTCATTGACAGCGGCGATAAAGATGACAGCAATAAAATAGAAAAATATCTTGAAAAGCAGGGAGTGACAGAGTTAAAATATCTAATTGCCACCCACCCTCACGCTGACCATATTGGTGAAATGAGCGAGATAATAGATCAGTTTCAGGTGGATAAATTCATTATGCCGAAAGTCAAGGCTGATATGACGCCCACCACAACGATATATGAGAAAATGCTCAAAAGCATAAAGGCAAAGGGATTGAAGATAACACAGGCAAAGCCTATGGAATTTGAGCTTGGAAGCTGTAAGGTGGAGCTTTTCACACCAAAAAAGGATTATGATGATCTTAATAACTATTCCACCCTTGTGAAGATAACAGACGGTGAGAACAGCTTTCTTATCACGGGGGATTGCGAGACCACTGAGGAGAAAGATATACTTTCTCAGGGTTATGATGTTTCCGCAAAGGTGCTTAAAGCAGGTCATCACGGCAGTTCCACTTCTTCGGGGGTCGATTTTCTTAACAAGGTCATGCCGAGATATGCTGTTATATCCTGCGGCAAGGGCAACAAGTATGGTCACCCACACGAGGAAACTGTCACAAGGCTGAAAAAATATGCTTCCCATTTGTATGTCACTGCAGATGTGGGAACGATAGTTTTCAGCTCAGATGGCGAGGGGCTGAGCGTTTCTGCTGAAAAGGGAGAAAAGTGATATGGAAGAGATTCTTATAGTTGACAGGATAGAAAACGGCTATGCCGTGTGCGAAACTGAGCAGGGAGAAAAAAAGGATATACTGCTTTCTGAAACAAAAGACGTTCACGAGGGTGATGTGCTTATCTTAAAGGACGGCGTTTATATCCCAGATAAAGGCAAAACGGAAGCAAGAAGAAAAAGGATACTCGCCCTACAGGAAGACCTGTGGGCTTGATTATATGCTGAGAGGTATAGATAGAAATGGAAAAAGATTTATTTACGCTTATCAATGAAAAGCTGTCAGGCTTGTCAAAGGGACACAAGCTTATTGCGAACTACATTCTCTCCCACTATGACAAAGCGGCTTTTATGACGGCTCAGAAGCTTGGAAAAACTGTGGGCGTCAGCGAATCAACGGTGGTAAGATTTGCCTCAGAGCTTGGCTATGACGGTTATCCTGCCCTTCAAAAAGGCTTGCAGGAGCTTATGAGAAACAAGCTTACAACTGTTCAGAGAATAGAGGTCACTTCCGACCTTATGAGCAGTGACAACGTGCTTGAAAGGGTGCTGAATCTTGATATCGACAAGATAAGGCGTACTTTGGAGGAAACCTCAAAGGAGGACTTCAACAATGCCGTTGATACTATCGTGTCCTGCAATACTCTTTACATAATGGGTACGAGAAGTGCAGCTTCTATCGCTTCGTTCCTTGCTTATTATCTTGGACTTATTTTCCCCCATGTAAAGCTCGTTCAGAGTACGACTACTTCCGAGCTTTTTGAAAAGATAATGAGAATAGACGAAAAGGACGCCATGATAGGCATATCTTTCCCGAGATATTCAAAGCAGACCGTCAAGGCTTTGAAGTATGCAAAGAGCAACGGTGCGAACGTTATAGCTATAACAGACTCAAAGGCTTCGCCTATCGCAAAGTATGCAGACAGCCTGCTCCTTGCAAGAAGCGATATGGCTTCATTCGTTGACTCTCTCGTTGCACCGCTGAGCCTTATAAATGCACTTATCGTTGCGGTATCAATAAGAAATATCGACAGAGTGTCCCAGACCTTTGAACGTCTTGAAAAGGTTTGGGCTGAGTATGACGTTTACGCAAAAAGCGAGGAAGATACACAGTGAGAAGATTTGACGCAGTTATAGCAGGCGCAGGTGCGGCAGGAATGTTCTGCGCAGTTCAGCTTGGCTGGCGTGGAAAGAGCGTTGCCGTTATCGAGCATAGCGGCTGTCAGGGCAGAAAACTCATGATAACAGGCAAGGGCAGATGCAACGTCACAAACAACTGTACCGCTGACACTGTTATGAAAAATATCCCACGCAACAGCAAGTTCATGTATTCAGCACTGAGCAGATTTGCTCCAGAGGACGTTATGAGCTTCTTTGAGTGCCTTGGTGTGGAGCTTAAAACAGAGCGTGGCAACAGGGTTTTCCCTGTGAGCGACAACGCAAAGGATATCGTAAAAGCACTTGTAAAAACCTGTGAGGACAGTGGTGTGCAGTTTATCGACGATGAGGTAAAAGAGCTTATCATAAAGGACGGCAGAGCAGAGGGCTTTAAATGCGAGCATGGGGATTATTACGCAGACAGTGTTATCGTTGCAACTGGCGGAAAGTCCTATCCACGGACAGGCTCAACAGGCGACGGCTATAGGCTTGCTAAATCTGTGGGGCATAAGGTCACGGCAATAACTCCGTCACTTTGCCCTGTAGTCACTTATGAGCGTGAGGAATGTGCTTCTGCAATGGGGCTTTCCCTTAGAAACTGCACCTTGACGCTTCGTGAAGAGGACAGAGATAAATCGCTTTTCCACGAGCTTGGAGAAATGCTTTTCACACACTTTGGTCTGAGCGGACCGCTTGTACTTTCGGCTTCGGCTCACCTTGGTGATATGAACAAGTCAAGGTATTATATGGATATCGACCTTAAACCTGCACTGAGCCATGAACAGCTTGACAGCAGGATACTTCGTGATTTCGGAGATTTTCCAAACAGAGATTTTCAGAATTCACTGGGCAAGCTGCTGCCTTCAAAGATAATACCCCTTATAATAAAAAGGTGCGGCATCGATCCTGAAAAAAAGGTCAATCAGATAACCCGTGAGGAGCGTGAAAGGCTTGTTTCCACAGTGAAAAAGCTAACGTTCACAGTGAAGTGTATGCGCCCTGTAGAGGAAGCTATCATAACCCGCGGCGGAGTTGATGTTTCGCAGATAGACCCACGGTCAATGGAGTCAAAGCTGTGTAAAGGACTTTACTTTATCGGTGAGGTGCTTGACGTTGACGCTTATACAGGGGGCTTTAATTTGCAGATAGCGTTTTCCACGGCGTATAGCTGTGCGGATAAAATAGGATAAGGAGATTTTGATATGGGAATAAACGTGGCTCTCGACGGACCTTCCGGAGCAGGAAAGTCCACTATCGCAAAGGCGGTAGCGAAAAAGCTTGAATATGTATATGTAGACACAGGTGCTATGTACCGCTCTATAGCTTATTATGTTATAAGCAAGGGTGCAGACATTTCTGACCCTGAGCAGATAAAACCCCTTCTTGGTGAGATATCCATAAAGCTTTGCTACACAGAAGCAGGGCAGAGAGTAATGCTCAATGACGAGGACGTTTCAGACAAAATAAGAACGCCTGAGATATCCATGGGTGCGTCAAAGGTGTCTGCTATACCTGAGGTAAGAGAATTTCTGCTTGAACTTCAGAAGAATATCGCAAAAGAAAACAACATCATCATGGACGGCAGAGATATCGGCACTGTGGTTTTGCCAAACGCTGACGTGAAGATATTCCTCACAGCCGCTCCAGAGGCAAGAGCAGAAAGACGTTTCAAGGAGCTTCAGGAAAAGGGCGACAAGTCTACATATGACGAGGTATTGCAGGATATAATCCAGCGTGACTATAACGATACACACAGAGAGATAGCACCGCTGAAAAAGGCTGATGACGCTGTTGAGGTGGACTCTACTAAGTTGACTCTTGAAGAGTCTGTTGAGGCTATCTACAAGGTAATAATCGACAAGACTAAAAAAAAAGAGCGTAAGATAAAAGAGATAATGCCTGTCAGACCTGTGAAAAAAGAACACAGGCTTGGTCATTTCCATATGTTCTGGTATACAGTGCTGAGATATATCGTTATCGGACTTTATCATCTGTATTTTAACATCACTTTCGAGGGTACGGAAAATATTCCAAAAGACGGTGGAAACATATTCGCATCAAACCACAGAAGCTATCAGGACCCTGTTTTTATCGCACTACCAACAAGAGTGCCGCTTTCTTATATGGCTAAGGAAGAGCTTTTTCATCAGAATGTGTTCTTCACCCTGCTTATAAAAGCGTTCGGAGCATTCCCTGTCACAAGAGGAAAGGGCGACACTCAGGTCATAGATACATCTATAGAAAAGCTTGAAAAGGGCAGAAACCTTGTCATCTTCCCTGAGGGAACACGTTCAAAGGACGGCAAGGTAGGAAAGGGCAAAACAGGCGTTGCATTGGTGGCGGCTGTGGCTCAGGTGCCTGTGGTCCCTGTTGGTATCAATTTCGAGGGCAAGCTCAAATTCAGAAAGCGTGTAGTTGTAAGATTTGGTAAGCCTATAGTGCCTGGCGAGATAGGCGTTACAGCCACCGACCCTCATTCGCTTAGGACTATCAAGAACGAGATCATGAAAAATATCACGGAGTTGGTACATTAAATGTTAACAAAGTGTAAAATTTGCGTTGCAAAGACCGCAGGTTTCTGTTTTGGTGTAGACAGAGCCGTAAAAATAGTGTATAATGAATTAGATAACCGAAATAATGTTGTAACGTTAGGCCCAATCATTCACAATCCAAACGTAGTTTCTGACCTTGAAGCAAAAGGAGTTTACTCCACCGATGTGGATAAGGTCACGAAAGACCAGACAGTTGTTATCAGATCCCACGGAGTTGGACTGGACGTGTATGAAAAGCTTGCAAAGGTAGGTGCGGAAGTAATTGATGCTACCTGTCCCTTTGTGGCAAGGATACACAAGATAGCAGCCGAAAAATCGGGCGAGGGATACGTTATTCTTATCGCAGGCGATGAGGCTCACCCGGAAATAATGGGTATAAGAGGTCATTGCAGCGGAGAGAGTTATGTGTTCAGTTCATGTGACGATTTTGAAAATTTGGTGAAAGAGAAAGATTTTTCGTCAAAAAAGGTTGCAATTCTGGCTCAGACAACGTATAATAAGAATATGTGGAGAAAGTGCGAAGAGCTTTTTGAGAGGTATCTGCCTGAGGCTGTGGTGTATAACACCATATGCAGTGCCACTTCTGAAAGACAGAAGGAGGCGGCGGAGCTTGCGAAGGCTGCCGACATAATGATAATAGTCGGAGGGCTGCACAGCTCCAATACTCACAAGCTTAAAGCCATATGCGATGAATATTGCAAATGCTGGCTTGTGGAGGACGCCGAAGGACTGAGGGCATGTGATATTGACTTATCAGGTGCAAAATTTATCGGGATTTCTGCTGGTGCATCGACGCCGGCTTATATAATCAAGGAGGTACAACAGACCATGAGTGAAATGTTGAACAATGTTGACGAAGAATTTAATTTTGAGGAGGAACTGGAAAAGACTCTGAAAAAAATACATACGGGAATGAAGGTTGAGGGCATTGTCACCGATATCAATAACGGTGAAGTAGCCGTAGATATCGGAACAAAGCACACAGGCTATATTCCTGCATCTGAGCTTACAGATGATCCTACTAAGAAGCCAGAGGATATCGTAAAGGTAGGCGACAAGATCGATCTTATCGTTCTTAAGACAAATGACCAGGAGGGTATCGTTACACTTTCTAAGAAGAAGGTTGACGCAGTTCTTGGTTTCCAGAAGATAGTTGAGGCTAAGGAGGCTGACGCTACACTTACAGGTACAGTTACAAACGTTGTTAAGGGTGGTGTACTCGTATCAGCTAACGGTGTTAAGGTATTTATCCCTGCTTCACAGGCAGCTCCAAGAAGAGATTTCGATCTTAACGATCTGCTCAAGCAGTCAGTAAGCTTCAAGATCCTTGAGGTAAACGAGGCTAAGCAGAGAGCAGTTGGTTCTATCCGTGCAGTAGCAAGAGAGGAAAGAGCAGCAGCTCAGGCTAAGTTCTTTGAGACAGCTCAGATCGGTTCTGAGGTAGAGGGTACAGTTAAGTCTATCACAGATTACGGCGTATTCGTAGATCTCGGTGGTGTTGACGGCCTTATCAGAAGAATGGATCTTTCTTGGAACAGGATCAAGCACCCTTCAGACGTTGTTTCTGTTGGCGATAAGATCACTGTTACTATCAAGGATATCGACAGCGAAACAAAGAAGGTTTCATTGACATATAAGAAGGCTTCTGAGAATCCATGGGAGATCTTCAAGGCTAACTATGAGGTAGGTCAGGTAGTTAAGGCTACTGTTGTTTCTATCACAAGCTTTGGTGCTTTTGCACAGATCATTGACGGTATCGACGGTCTTATCCATATCTCTCAGATCGCTAACCAGAGAGTAAACAATGTTGCAGATATCCTTTCTGTAGGTCAGGTAGTTGATTGCCAGATCACAGAGATCGATCTCGACAAGAAGAGGATCAGCCTGTCTATGAGAGCTTTGCTTCCTGCTGATGACGAGGCTTCTGAGGACGCTGAATAAGCAATAAAATTCATGGGGGCGAGTGATCGCCCTCGTTTTTTATTTTCAATGAAATAACGGCAGCTTTGTTCTGTCAAAAAATCCTTAGAAAAAACTAAAGATTTACCGAAAAGACTTAACTTTTTGATTCGTATGTGGTATAATAATATCAGATCAAATAAAGACGAAAGGTTAAATTTATGGATGAAATAAAAAACACGGCAGTGAAAAAACGCAAAAAGAAAAGATACACTAATCCTGCTGTCAGAGTTCTCAAAATATTAGGCACAGCTTTGCTGTCGATATTCCTGATACTCATTATCACCTGTTCTATATTTGCAACAGTTCTGACTATTTACGTCCTTAACTTTGCAGATACCACAACAACTATCAGCCTTGACAAGACGGAAACAAGCAATATTTCGAGATTTTTGTCTGTCAACCCTGACTATGATGAAGATGATGAGGATTCACAGGAGTATGACCTTTATTATGCTCTGAAAAACAGCAATAAGCACGTTGTATGGGCTGATCTTGAGGATATCCCTCAGTATGTTCAGGACGCTTTTGTGTACACCGAGGACGAGAGATTTTATTCTCATGACGGCGTTGACTTCAAGAGAACGTTCGCTTCATTTGTCAATGTATTCATTCCGATATACGGCGGCAGACAGATAGGTGGTTCGACTATCACTCAGCAGACTATCAAGAACATCACGGGTGATGACTCCAGAGATTCTATCCATGGTATCGAGCGTAAGATACGAGAGATCTTCCGTTCTATCAACGTGGAAAAGACCTACACAAAGGAAGATATCCTCCAAAGCTATCTTAACATTGTGCCACTGACAACTCAGGAGTATGATATCATCGGAGTTCAGGCTGCTGCAAACTTCTATTTTGGCAAGGACGTAAAGGATCTTAACCTTGCTGAGGCAGCTTCACTTGCGGGTATGACAAGCTGGCCTGCTGCAAATAACCCATATGATAATATGAAAAACAACAAGCTCAGACAGAAGTATACTCTGGATCATATGCTCGATAACGGTGCAATTTCTGAGCAGGAATATAACGAAGCCCTCAACTATGAGCTTAAAATAACAGGCGATATAACCTACACAAGCTCAACTATCTATGAGGACGAAACAAAAGATCAGGGTCCGACATCTTATTTCATGGACGCTGCTATCAATCAGACTATACAGATAATCGCTGACTATTATGGCATTTCATGGGATGACGCTTCCGCAAGACTTTATGACGGCGGATTTACTGCATATACCACTGTTGACAGAAGTATGCAGAAGAAGGTGGAAAAGGAAATGCAGAAGCAAAGCAATTTCACCACCTATGAAATGAACAAAAAGGACGATACTTTGTGGTCAGGCTTTATCGCCATGGACTACCAGGGCAATGTTAAGGCTATCGTTGGCGGACGTGATAAGAAAGAGGAGTCGAGAGTTTATAATA
Source organism: Ruminococcus sp. AF17-1AC (assembly GCF_003461385.1). Lineage (NCBI taxonomy): Bacteria > Bacillati > Bacillota > Clostridia > Eubacteriales > Oscillospiraceae > Ruminococcus > Ruminococcus sp. AF17-1AC. The sequence goes on along the minus strand of NZ_QTWZ01000012.1, from coordinate 7,849 downwards.
TTGCTACTGACGCCACACGTTCACCAGGTTCTTGTATCAAGCCTATAGCTTCATACGCTCCTGCATTGGATCAGGACCTTATGACATGGTCAACCCTGTTCACTGATGAGCCTATCACTATTAAGGTAAAGGGCAAGGACAAAAAGTGGCCTGTAAACTATTCTGAAACAGGCGACAGTGCAAACTGGTCTTATCAGCAGCTTACAACTGTAGAAATGCTCACAAGGTCGCTTAATACGCTTCCTGCACAGTTGATAAAGAAAATGAAGCCTGTTTATTCCTATAACTTCCTCAAGGAAAAGCTTGACATTACTACGCTTGCAGACTCCGACGCTGACTATTCACCAGTAACTGTCGGCGGTCTTACAAATGGTACTAAGCTTGAGGAGCTTGTAGGCGCTTATATGATATTCGGCAATGGCGGTAAGAAGTATGACGTTACCTACGTTTCAAAGGTAGAGGACGCTGACGGAAACGCTATCTATGAAAAGAGCGACGGATACAAGCAGGCTATCAGCGAGTCTACCGCTTACGTTATGAACAGAATGATGCAGAATGTTATAACTCAGCAGGACGGTACTGGTAGATATGCTAAGCTAAACAATACTGACCTTGTCGGTAAGACAGGTACTTCATCTGACTGGTTTGACCTCTCATTTGTAGGCTGTACTCCTGACTACGTTTCAGGTATCTGGATAGGTTATGAAAACCCTGCCACTATCCCTACGAACGAGTATCAGAATATCGGTGCGATTTGGAAGAATGTTTTTGGCGATATCGCTGAGAATGAGAAGCATAAGTCCTTTGACAAGACTTTCAAAATGCCTGATACAGTTGAAAAGCTCACCTACTGCACAAAGACAGGTAAGCTTGCGTCAAATTCATGCTATAGCACGGCGACCGGATATTACAAGAAGTCCAACAAGCCTGAGTATTGCAGCGGAAATCATTAAAATTAAAGCCTCCATAACTCTATGGAGGCTTTTTTGAAAGGAAATCATTATGGAAAATAAACTGCGAATGTGCGTTCCATGCCATTTTGGGCTTGAAAGCGTGCTTGCATATGAGATAAAAAAGATAGGCGGTGAAAATCTTACCACAACTGACGGCAAGATAAGCTTTGATGGTGGCTTTGACGTGCTTGCAAAGGCAAATCTTTGGATTGCCACAGGAGAGCGTGTACTTATCGAGCTTGGCAGCTTTAGAGCAGAAAGCTTTGAACAGCTTTTTGACGGTGTTATGAATCTTCCGCTGGAGAATTTTATCGGCAGGGAAGACGCTTTCCCTGTTAAGGGTCATGCCCTTAATTCAAAGCTTCATTCTATCCCTGATTGTCAGAAGATAATCAAAAAAGCCTGCGTTAAAAGACTTGAAAAAGCCTATGGCATAAGCTTTTTTGAGGAAACTGCGGCGAAACATCAGATACAGTTTGCTATCCATAAGGACATTGCGACTATCTATCTTGATACATCAGGTGTAGGACTTCACAAGCGTGGATACAGAAGAAATTCCAACGACGCACCTATCAAGGAAACACTTGCCGCAGGTATAGTTGACCTCGCAAGAGTTCGTGCGGACTCAGTTGTGGTGGATCCTATGTGCGGTTCAGGTACATTTCTTATTGAGTCGGCATACAAGGCACTGAAAGTTGCACCTGGCCTGAGAAGAAATTTTGCGGCAGAGCAGTGGTCACAGATACCTGAAACAGCGTGGCGCAATGCAAGAGCCGAGGCTATGGACGCTATCGACAGGCAGGGAGCATTCAAGGCATTTGGCTTTGATGTTGATGATATAGCGGTAGAGCTTACAAGAAACAACGCTAAAAAGGCAGGAGTAGGCTCAAAGCTTACAGTAAAACAGCAGGATATCTCAAAATACAGCCAGATAGAGGGTTCGATAACAATTGTCAATCCCCCATATGGCGAGCGTATGCTTGAAATAAAGGAAGCCGAAGAGCTTTATAAGAAAATGGGTCAAAGACTTTGCCCGTCAAAGGAGAACCCATGCTATATAATCTCCCCACATGAGGAGTTTGAGGTGTTTTTCGGCAAAAAGGCTGACAAAAAGCGCAAGCTTTACAACGGCATGATAAAATGTAATCTGTATATGTATTTCAAGTGAGGTGCGTTGTGGGTTTGAAATTATCAGAACTTGACGGAATCGTATTCGATATGGACGGCGTTATTTTCGACAGCGAAGTAATAGGTCTTGAAAGCTGGGAGCGCCTTGGAAAGAAATATGGTCTGACCAACGTTCACGAAAATGCTATGAAGTGCATTGGCAGAAGCACTGTTGATACAATGGCTATCCTAGAAGCCGCATATGGTGACAAAGTGTCAATACCCGAACTTTATGACGAAGCAAAAGCCATTTGTGCAGATATTATCGCTGAGCGTGGTTTGCCTCTGAAAAGCGGAGCAAGGGAGTTGCTTTCTTATCTTAAAGAGCGTGATATAAAGGTAGGACTTGCTTCATCAACGTCTTACAAAGGGGTTATCAAAAATCTAAAGGGAGCAGGTCTGCTTGATTATTTCCATGTGATTATTGGCGGAGATATGATAAAACATTCAAAGCCACAGCCTGAGATATATTTACTTGCCTGTAAGAAGCTGGGAGTAAAGCCTGAGAAAACTGTTGCTGTAGAGGACTCTTACAATGGCATAAAGGCGGCTTACAATGCAAAGATGATACCAATAATGGTGCCAGATCTTATTGCACCGACAGATGAGATATTGTCAATGGTGTACAAGATAATTGACAGTTTGGACGCTGTGCTTGAATATTTTAAAGCATAAACAAAAGCACAGTAGTGATATAGAAGTTTTTTCTTCCTTAGTGTAGTCGCATAACACCGTCGGTTATGCGACCTTTTTTTTCATATTTACCTGTTTCAACGGATATAGTCGATACCGCCACATCAAAGCGGAAGTGTATCTCAATATCTTGCACACGCTTTCCGCTGGACTTGTCGGGTTCGTGGACGATGATCTTATCAATCAGTTCAGCGATACGCTTTTCAGCCTGTTTCAGCGTTTTCTTTGCTTTTATAAGTTACGAGGATTTACGCTGAACGGAATTGCTCATAGCGTTCTGGATAAAATCTTCCTCATTCTCACGCACCGTGGCAAGGAGCTTGTTCAGCTCACCGAGGACGAACTCATTCAGGACACAGGTGCGGATATAATGGACGGTGCATTTATACTGTTCCTTTGTGTAGGTGGAGCATCTCATGTGTTCCTGTTCCCATTGATGACACACTCCTTTGTTTTTATTATGCTTTGATTGTTTTGTATGTGTCAAGTTTTATTATACAGGATTACATATTGTTTTGCATAAATATGTAACATCGACCATCATAGTACGCAGCTTAACAATAGGGGTATCAATAAATGAAGTCACACTCAATATTTTTGTACCATCTCCAAGAATCAGAATAAATCTGTCGAGCTGGTTTGCTTCGTCCTTGACTTTGTTGCTGTCTACATTCGGAAAACCAGTATGAAGGAAGGTATTTCTGAGATTATATACGATTTCACCACACAGATACGGATTACCTCAATCGTCTGACATATACTTTCCGAGATACTTATTATGCCACTCAATATAGCGCTTTGCAGTAGATGTTTCGTTTGGATATTCTGCTGTACCGCATATATCAGGCAATGCAAGCGACATAGCTAATGCAGAAAAATAGCTTTTATTCTTTAGGGCATTCGCTATATCGTTGACATATAGTTCTACCATAAATCACTCCTATTCACATATTTGTGGCTTTTTCAGAGAGCTTCCAGACAATTAGTATTTCGTTAGGGTTCTGTCAGTTATGATATGCGCCACAACTATGATTTGAATTTATATGGAACGGGAAATAGCTGTTTCAATAGACTTTGGTTCAAAAGTATACTCTCAGAATTTTACTTTGATGGTTTAATAAGATGGCTCACCAAAACATAACGAGTAATGTAACTATTAATCCTATAATACCTATTCCACCGCCAATGGCTATTGGTAATGGAATATAAACTGGAAATAAGTTTTTATAGGCATTTTTAGTAGCAAGTTGATAATTGATGATTTGATTATTATTGACATCAAATTTTTCATAAAGAAACATTTTTTTACATTAAATTTTTCCTCTAAGTTATTTTGATGATCGCTGTATTCATCAGTAGTAATAAATGCTAATAATGTGTTTGGTGAAAAAGCTTTCGTTTTCTTATTAACAGCATTAACATGTGCATTTGAAACTATAAAATCAATCTGATGACTGTCAATACTATATTCGAGATTAGTATCGTTATACGAGGTTTCTTTAATCCTCATAACACTATTCATAAGCTGTTTGGTAGCATCATATTGATTGTTACAGAAGTAGTCATACAGAGATAGTATTCTGTTCTGATCGCTGTTATCGTAGAATACCGCATTAACATACTTGTCATCATTTCCTTCAATCAAACGATATATTCCAAAAAAATAATGTCCATTTTCATCAGTGGCTAAAACTAAACAGCGACCTAACTCGTGTGATAAGGTGTATTCTACTGTTTTAGAAATCAGATTATCCGAACTACTGCTCTTCTCAGATAAAAAGCTTAACTGTTTATTTTCAATATCGTATCTACTCATGGTAAAACCATGACTCGATCGAAATGAACACTTGAAATATACTATCATAAAACCTCTCCCTACTATAAATAAAACCATAAGTATTCGTAATCAATTCGTATGTCAATTTTGGAATCTACACTAAAATAATCATATGCAATGAGTAGGGGAACTTCTCCTGATAATCTGTCAAAATTTGAGATAATAGAAATACACTTATCAATATTTTTCTTTCGTATACTAAGTGGCTCTTGTTTTTTTTGAGCATTGGCACAAGAAAGATATATCTCAGAAGAAGTAACCTTACGAGCCATCATCTCCAAAAAGTTGGTTCTACTATTATGAGGATTTGGGCTAACAACACTTACTTCTGGAATGCTTGCAAAAATAGCATTAAATGATTCCGTATCTATTTCATATCTTTCTGCATCACTTGATTTCCTTATTGTAAGTTCAAGTCGATTAAATAAATCACGATATCCATCTTTTTTGTATTCTTTCAATAAAAAAACTGTTAAACGCTTTATTTCTTCAGCATCTCCTAACCAGCCGATAGTCATATAATAATCGCTGTCAAGACTATTTTCGTTAGAAATAGGAACACCACGCTTTTTCTGGATCTTCTTTTCTAATTCCCTAGATTTTTCAAGTTGTCCGACCATGAGTAAGTATTTTTCTTTGCTTGAAGATTGCCAAAGTGCAAGCTGCCAACCATTATAATTTTCGCACCATTTAATGAATTCAGCGTTAATCGAGTTACTCTCAGACAGCTCAGAGAAGAGTAACGATTGCTTCTTTTCTTTTTTGTCTGAGGTAAAGTAACTATACTGATAACCATAGCGAGAACTTCTACAAGAGCAGTGTGTAAATACAAGCATTACTATCAGCCTTTCTTACGGATCTCAGCTTTCATTTCTATTGATTCAGGATCTTGAAGCATAACAAAGCCTGGATAGTCTGCTGTACTAACGTTCTCTGCAACCTTATTCAATTCATTGATATAGTCCATATCCTTTGGAATATTAAACTTGTCTTGAAACCATTCAATAATTGTAGCACCGACTTTTTTCTTACCCTTGTTTGCATCATATGCTTTTGCATAATAATTATCAAAGATTTTCTTTTGAACAAAGAGCATTGAATAGATAAGAGGGCGATCGCAGAACTCAGGTGCAAATTTATCAGGTTCACAATATCTATATTGAATATGCTCAGTAAGAAGCTCTTTACCGTTATCTATCGTAAACTCGTCAAACTCAATGCCGCCAAGAGTAATAACAGGGAGAATCCCTACTGTGAAATACTTCTTATTATTTGGACTTGTAAGGAAATTTAGCAACTGTGAATACTCCTCTTTGATTCGATCAACAATTGCTGTCATCCTCTTTTGATAGAAAATGGAACCAGAATCATTGTTCTGGTGATAATATTTTTCACACTTCATTGGTACAAATAACACCATTTTTTTGCTGTTTACCATAGCATCTGGATTCATGTTGTTAATAATAAACTCCGTAACGGGCTGAACAGCATTCAAACGGTTGTATCTACCATTTTCTTCCATTAAAAGAACTGTGTCAATTGCGATTATTACAACTTCGCTCCTTTCAATTTCTTCTCCTACCTCGTCCTCTTTGGTTCTATTGTTTATCCACTCTCCAGAACAATCAACAAATCTTATAACTCTCGGCTTTTCTTTCTTTCTTGCTATTGAAAGCATGAAATCAATTGTATCAAATCCTTGAGTTTGACTAAAATCAGATACACCTGGAACTGCATCATTTATCATATGTGATGATCTAAAAAGTGCCTTCATATGCTCTAAGGAATCATCAACAGCTTTTCCACCCTTTTTAGACATTGCAAGGTTCGTTCCAGCTGCAACATTTGAAAAAGAATTATACATAGAAGCGAGCATACTTGTCTTGCCAACTCGCCTTGCACCCAACATCATTACCTGTATTTCAGGCGCAATGATCTTGTCAACCGCAGGAGCATCTTTTTTTCCGAATAAACCCATAATAAAACCTTCCTCTTAAATATTGCTTGTGAAATCTTGTTTGGTTATCTTTGAAAGAGAATCAGAAAGCTCAGACCAATCTCTGTACAATTCACTAAGTTTCATATCATCTTGGAACTCACTGCTCCATATCTCTATCAAATGCTCACTATAAAACTTCTCCCATGTTTTTTCCGCATCTTTCATGTTTGCCTGATACGAGAAGTTCAATCTATCATAGAACTCACTAATGATAGCATAGAATACGCGATTAGGTTCACGGAACAACTCGTCCTGAAACTTTTGAAGTAATTCTTCCTTAACATCTTTCAACTTTCTGCTGAGACTTAATCGAATCTTTTTGGCTTCATCCTCATCAGACAAGCGTTGATCGTCATAACAAGTAGGATTGAGCTTATCTATGCGATCTCTAATACGATGCATTAAAAAGCCGCGAACGGTAAGAGAAAACTCAGAAAGCATTACAAAAGCGACCTTGAACTGATCGTATCGTGATTTCGCTAAATATCTCTCTGCAAAAGCAGTTAACCATTCATCAGTAGTATCGAAATCAGAAACTGGCAACAAATGACCGAGTTTACCACCATTATCCTCTGTAAATATATCGACGATTCTTCTCTTAAAGGCAGCAACCTGAGCATCAAATATTTCTTCATCAATATTAATAAATTCTCTTGTGAACTCAGTACGGAGCTTGTCCAAACGCATCGTGTAGACATCAATACCACGATTTTTGCCGCCTTTTTTTAGTTGAGTTAGCAGTTCAGCTTCGGATGGAAGAAGATTAACTGAGTTTTTTAGTATTTCAACAACTTTGTTTTTGAAAGCAACACTTTCTTCATCCTTTTTATCAGACAGTTCGTCCTTATACTCTTTCAGCAATTTCATCAAACCGCTATCATAAAGCTCGTTCCATCTATTATCCAAGAAATCCGTAGTATCAACAACATCAGTTGTACCTTGAATAAGTAAATTCTTAATGATACCCTGAATAGCCTTAAATTCAGAATACACCTTGTCTGCAAGTCCCTGCATTTCAACCATGATGCCATCGTCTACAGCATCAATATTATTGATGAGGGTTCTAAGAACTGTTGGCAAAAACTGCTCATTCACTTCACGCTTGTCAGCAGCGTTTACGATGCAGCTCTGAGCAATACTCCAATCATTGTAGTGCTACAATAGATATTGGACAAAATTAAGAAAAAAGAAAAGAGAGAT